>CANGEG010000157.1 GCA_947452725.1 Comamonadaceae bacterium
GAATTGAAAAATTGGTGATGATCGCGGGCACACAAATAGCAAATGTCTGCATGACATCCCCGCTTCGAAGGAACAGGCCCAAACCGGTGGCGGGCCAAAGATCAAACAAGGAATAGCCGAACCCTTCAAGGTTGGAGAGTACCCAAAACAATGCGTAGATTCCACTGGACAGAAAGGCGAATTGTGCGGATCTCAGGCCTTGCCGATAGCGAATCAACGCGCAAACAGGAAATCCTAAGTAATTGATCGTGCTCAGAACGAACGATACGATTAAGAGCAATTCGTTCAGGCGTTCGTGCTCCAGAAATGCACCCGCAAAAAACCTTAACGCCTCGAAGGCAAAAAAGATACTACTGAACAAGTGCAGGCGGGGAAAGTGTTTTTTTGTGCCTAAAAAACTGCGTCCGAACTGAGTAAACAAAACAGTCTGAAAATACGTCAGGAGTCTGGTCACAAAAACACCAGCTGGCAAGAGTCCAATGTCTGGTAAATTTTCTTTTAAGAAAAATTCAAAAAGTCGCTGGCCGTCCAGCATGGGCATGGACAAAATTTGAAGTAATCCGACCACGACCCACCAACCAAACACTAACGAAACTTTGTCACGCCTGTAGGTCAGGCTGTACCAGATGTTGATGATCAAGGGCAGCAGTATTCCTGCCAATATGCCCTCTAGGTACAAACTGTATCTTCGCAATTCAAGATAGGCCGTACGCTCATAAAGGCGCAAGGCAAAATTGCGGGCCGGTGCACTGCTGCTGGACTTCAGCTTGGAGAACAATTGCACTTCACTGCCCTTGTGCAAAGTGAAAACAGGGCTTCGACTGAGTGACGTGTCCATTGTAAAAACAGACGGATCAATGTCGCGCATACTCAGAGGGACATTGTTGCTAAAGGGCCCGTTCAGCTCCTTGCTGCTGCCATCTGGATAAATCACAAAGTGCTGGTAGTGCAGCCAATTGTGACCTTTTTCGGTCCTACTGGCATCTATGATCAACTCTCTGTTTTCATTCAAACGGTTAACCAATTTCTGCACAACCCAATACTGTGATTTAGGATCGATGTGTGTGATCGTGTCGGCTGGCTTAAAGTCCGCTAAGTGATCGCGAGCCTGTGCCAGCGTGGCATGTCCCACCTTGTCCTCCCAAACCAGACAGTTGACTGGGTCCGAGAAGTAAATGGTGGTATTGAAACTCACTTCCAAAGGAGCTTGCGCCCACACATTTGACAGGCCTAAGCCTGTGCTCATGCATATCAGCAGCAGCAAATTACCAATGGTCAGAAAACGTCCAAATTGCAAATGAATTCCAACCCATCTCAGGAAGCTTAGCAAGGGGAGGTTTTTCATCACAATTATCATTTTATAAAAGTTCAGGTGGGGTGACACAGATTGGTCTTACTTTGACAGCCATTTACTACGTGCCGGTCTGGTCTGTACTTATCTGGAGGAGTCCGGCCACTTGCTCACAATGACTGCGCCGGGGTAGGGACGTTGAAAGCCGCGTCACCCTTGACCTTAGTCGTGGGTATTGGTTTGGGAGTCTTTATCGAAAAGCATCGCCAAGCGGCGTCCAGTTGACGCTACGCAGAAGCAGGCCGCAGCGGGTTTTCACCGTAGATGGATCGACCAATGCATCCTATGATTACATAGCTATGCAGTAGGAGACTATTTTATGTTCGCTCATCAAAATTTAAAACCGCTTTGGATCGTTCTTGCCACCTTGGGACTGTCTTGTCAGGTTGGCGCCCAAACGCCCGCAGGCGCACCCCTTCCAACAGCCGAACAAACTGATCCGATTAAGCTGGGGTGGATGGTGGGATCCCCTCCGCCGCCCGATAAGGTGATTCGGTGGGCAGATGGTTCTTTTTATACATTTCCCAAATTTCGCTGGACCTTCTCTCACGGACGTGAGTTGACGGCAACAAGCAACATATCGCGTGGCAACGGCTCACCATCGCCTCTGCCCAGAGCAGAGCGGACTGATATTGACAATCTCACATTTATTCCTTTGGGGAAAAGTGAACCCATGACATGGGCACAGTCACTTTCTGCAAACTTTACAGATGGCGTGGTGGTCCTGCACAAAGGCCGCATTGTCTACGAACGCTATTTTGGTGCCTTGACAGCTGGTGGCCAACATGCAGCTCAATCGGTAACTAAGTCCTTCTTTGGCACGATCGGCGCAAGCTTGGTTGCGGAAGGAAGACTCGACGCCAATGCCAAGGTGGCGCAATACATTCCAGAACTCAAAGACAGTGGTTTTGGGAATGCCACAGTGCGACAAATTTTGGATATGACAACGGGCTTGAAGTACAGCGAAAACTATGCTGACCCGAAAGCTGAAATTTGGGATCACGTTCGAGCTGGCAATGTGATACCACGGCCTCCCAACTATCAAGGCCCCAAGACGTTTTACGAATTTTTAAAAACTGTGCAACCTGAAGCCGAGCATGGGCAAGCCTTTGCCTACAAAACGGTCAACAGCGATGTGTTGGGCTGGCTGATCCGCCGTGTTACCCATAAATCTGTGGGTGAAAATTTATCCGAACGGGTCTGGAGCAAATTGGGCATGGAACAAGACGCCTACATCGCTATTGACACGGAAGGGACCGAGTTTGCAGGCGGTGGTCTGTACACGGGGCTTCGTGACTTGGCGCGGTTCGGTGAAATGATGCGCAATGACGGACGATTTAATGGACAACAAATCGTTCCTAAATCCGTCGTTGATGACATTCGCAATGGCGCTGATAAGGCCGTGTTTGCAAAAGCTGGATACGCTACTTTGCCAGGCGCAAGCTACCGAAATATGTGGTGGATTCTTCATAATCCTGATGGTGCTTTTGCGGCGCGAGGCATACACGGCCAGACCATATATATAGATCCGAAAGCTGAAATGGTGATCGCACGCTACGCCACATTTCCAATGGCGGCCAATGCTTTCAATGATCCCACCTCTTTGCCTGCTTATCAGGCATTGGCTGACAAATTCATCTCTGAGTCTAAGTAGCATTTAGGCTACTTAAACATCAAGGGTTGCTATTCACCAACGTTTAATGCTGGCTGCAAGTCTAAGGTCTTCCAACCTTAGACGGAGCTTGCTAAAAAAGCTGTATTTACTCAACCTTGATATTGGCTGCTTTGACTACCGCACCATATCGAACCAGATCGCGCTGCATCTCCTGACCGAACTTCTCAGCACTGCCAGGACTGGCGGTAATGCCTAGGACGTTCAGACGTTCACGCACCACCGGGTCGTTCAACACAGCATTTAGTTCGTTATTGAGTTTGTCCACAATGGCTTTGGGCGTTTTAGCGGGAGCCAGCAAGCCTACCCACGAGTTGATGTCGAAATCAAGGACACCGTTTTCAATGAAAGTGGGCACATCGGGTAATGAAGATGCACGTTGAGCGCTGGATACAGCGACAGGGTGCAATTTGCCTGACTTCACGTGCTGCATAGCCCCCGCAACAGCCGTGTAGACCAAGGGTATGTTGCCGCCCAACACATCCGTCATGGCCTGACCTCCCCCTTTGTAGGGAATGTGCGTAAGGTTAGCACCCGTGCGCAGCTTGAGTAACTCGCCAGCAACATGAGGAGTGCCACCAGTGCCCGAGGTGCCAAAAGACAAACCTCCAGCTTGAGTCTTAGATAAAGCGATCACTTCTTTTAGGCTTTTGGCTGGTACACCGGGGTGCGACACCAGGATGAGGATGGCATCACCGATCTTGCCGATGGGCGCAAAGTCTTTGACAGCGTCAAAACCAACTTTGGGAAATACATGCGGGTTGATGACCATGGTGCCATCAAAGCCCAGTAATAAGGTGTAGCCATCAGGCTCTGAGGTAGCGACCAGCTGTGTGCCAATATTGCCGGAGGCCCCCGGCTTGTTGTCAATGATCACTTGTTGACCCAAGCGCTTGGACAACTGCTCGGCAATCAATCGTCCACTTGTGTCGGTGACGCCGCCGGGCGTAAAGGGTACGACCAAGCGTATAGGCTTGGCCGGATAGGCCGATTGCGCGGCGACAGAACTTGCCCCCAGCGCCACCGTACCGAACACACTGGCCATGAGGCTAGTAGTCACCAGAGTCTGCACCCAATGGCGGCGTGTATTGCTTTTCAGTGTTTGCACCGTTGTCTCCTTTATATATGAATGGATTTTTTGAAACCGCAGTAAATTAATCTATCTCAGCGTAGCGCTTTTCAAAAGCCCACACATCTTCAAAACCCATCAAACGAGTCAGGTCGGCAAAATCGTAAAGCGGCGTCAAGCTGTTGGCAGACGAGCCAGAATCCTTAAACTGTTGGTACACCTGCGTCATGGCATGCACCCCGGCGAGCAATGCGGTGACAGGGAAAATAGCGATCTTGTAGCCCAACGCTTCGAGTTCAGCGCGGGCCAGCACTGGGGTGCGGCCTTTTTCAACCATGTTGGCTACAAGCGGCAAGTCAAAGCTCTGGCCAATACGGCGCATCTCGTCTTCGGACTCGGGTGACTCGACAAACAAAATATCAGCACCCGCCTTGGCATAGGCTTCGGCACGGCGCAGCGCCTCATCTAGGCCCAGCGTTGTGCGCGCGTCGGTGCGCGCGATGATCAAGAAATCTTTGGATTCGCGGGAATCTACGGCCACACGAATCTTGCGCACCATATCGGCCACAGGAATTACCCGCCGCCCCGGGGTGTGCCCGCACTTCTTGGGGAACTCTTGGTCTTCGAGCTGAATGGCCGCTGCACCTGCAGCCTCATAGCCCCGGATGGTGTGGCGCATGTTCAGTAAACCTCCGTAGCCGGTGTCGGCATCCGCAATCAGTGGCGTTTTGGCCATGCCCGCCATGGCCGTCACGCGGCCCACCATATCGCTGTAAGTTGCTAGACCCGCATCAGGCAAGCCCATGTGAGAGGCAACGGTGCCGTACCCGGTCATGTACAAAGCATCAAATCCAAAGCTATCGGCAAGGCGCAACGACACCATGTCAAAGACTCCGGGGGCAACCACCAGACCGGGTTGGTTTAAACGCGCACGCAAAGTAGATGTTTTTTTAGTCATGAGGAAAATTTTTGTGAAGAGTGTTTAAATCACGAGATTCAACCTATTTATTTCAGCAGAAGAAAACACCATGGACCTGCACCTTCGCGACAAGCACATCCTGATCTCTGGCGGCAGCAAAGGCATTGGCCTGGCCTGCGCTCAAGCCTTTTTGGAGGAAGGCGCGAGAGTGACGCTTGTTTCGCGAGACTCAGCCAACCTGAACGCTGCGCGTCAAAAATTGCAGCTCACATTTGAGGCAGACCGCATTTGCACAGTAGCGGCCGATTTACGCAATGCTTCAGCAGCCCTGAACGCACTCGACTCGGCAGAAGTCACGTTCGGCCCTGTGGATGTTTTGGTCAATTCGGCAGGGGCAGCCAAGCGCACACCTGCGCCCGAGCTGACCCCCGAGGCCTTTGCTGATGCAATGCAGGCCAAATACTTTACATACATCCACGTGATCACACCGACCATCCAGCGCATGGCGGCTCGCGGTCAAGGTGCTGTGATTAACGTGGTGGGAAACGGCGGTAAAGTGGCCAGCCCCATCCACCTGCCTGGTGGTGCAGCTAACGCGGCCTTGATGTTGGTGAGCGCAGGTCTGGCGGCGGCGTACGGACCTCAAGGTATACGGGTCAATGCCATCAATCCCGGCCTGACCCGCACCGACCGCTTGCAAGAAGGCATGGCGGCCGATGCGCGCTTGAAGGGCATCAGCACCGAAGAAGCCATTGCGCAGGCCGTGGGCAAGATTCCCTTGGGCCGCATGGCAGAACCGGAAGAAGTTGCCAATGCAGTGCTTTTCTTGGCATCGTCCAAAGCCAGCTACATCACCGGCATTTGCATGAGCATGGACGGAGCACTTAACCCGATCGTGGTGTGACCACTGCTGAGGCGATTCTTTAAACCCGTTTTGCATGATGCACTCTTGTGCGCCCTGCGAATGCCTTGCCTTGCCTTGCCTTGCCTACATTACTCCTTGCCGTAATTCGTTGACCTCGGTCCGTTCATTGATCGGCATAGGGGGCGGCGGTTAGCCTCGCCCCTGCTACATCACCTGGCATGCGGGTCCGCACCAGGCGGTTCGAAAAGTTGAGGTCATGTGAGTCTGGGTATTCCAAGTTCATCGAAGTATTTGACGGTGAGGACGCGATTCAAGCCCGTTTCGCTATGACCCCACCAGTGCCCGGCCCCACTTGCGATTTGCGCCGCAAGCTCATGATTTGCCCCGAGCGCCCGGAGCCGACTGTAAACAGTGGTTCCGATACGCCAGTGCTTGAGCTGAATGGCGCGGAGTCGGTGTCGCGTCCATGAGTCCAAATCTTTGAACGTCCGAGGGGTTTGCGCGAGGCGGAAGTAAGACTCCCACCCTGGCAGATACTCCTTCATTTGCTCTGCGAGCTGAACCATGCCTTTGCCACCAACCTGAAGTTGAACTTCAAACAACAAGACCGACCCTTTTAATTCCATCGAATCCGGGGAATTAAAACCAGAAAACGTTGCCTTATATCCCCGGCCTGAACGCCGAGACTTTACGGTAATTTGGGTAATCAACAGCCCCCAACCGCTTTACGCCTGTTGTTCGGCTTCGGCGCTGCTTGCTTGGGTCAACTTATGCTTACGGCAAGTCAGCCGCAAGACTCCACAGAGCAACAACAGCGCCAATATTTTTAAACCCCACACCGTGCATGTCATCGCCTTGGCTCTTGCGCCCCGTTTGCCCTGCAATCGCCCAGCCCCCCCCAAAAAAAACAGCACGCCGATCACGACCTAGCCTATACCCCAGTCGACCAGCTGGCCTAAATCGCAAAGGACAAAACACATCTCGCGTTGCATTACCATGCAGGCCACCGGCCGATCTGAATATGTCGAAAATAGAGCCCAGCTGAAAATTTATTTTGATTTCATCGTCGTCTTTTGAAAGTTTGAGACTCTTGTCATTATACTGGTGTTTTATACAGTATTGCAAGCCGTGCTCCAGCTCACCAGCCCCCAGCC
>CANGEG010000158.1 GCA_947452725.1 Comamonadaceae bacterium
CATCAGCACGTCGCCGCTGTCTTTTTCTTGGGCAATGACCGGCACCAAGCCTTTGTCGTCCCATTTGATTTTGTCTAGCCAATTCATAGGGCTTGATCTTAAGACATTGAAGTGCGGGTTGTGGCTTGCTCGCCATTTTCATCTTGCGTCACACCTTGCGCGAGAGTTGCACAAATAGCCTAAAAGTTGCAAAATACAACCAACTATTCAGAAAGACTCTCTAGCGCAGTCTTACAAGCGAACCAGGATTCCACGCTCGCGCATCCGCGCCTTGGCCTGCTGCACGGTGTACTCGCCGTAATGAAAAATGCTGGCGGCCAGCACGGCATCGGCGCCGCCGATGCTCACGCCGTCCGCCAGGTGATCCAGATTACCTACGCCGCCAGAGGCGATCACGGGCACAGACACAGCATCGCTCACGGCGCGCGTCAGTTGCAGATCAAAGCCGCTTTTGGTGCCGTCGCGGTCCATGCTGGTGAGCAAGATTTCGCCTGCGCCGTACTCGGCCATTTGCGTGGCCCAAGCCACGGCGTCCAGGCCCACGTTCTTGCGGCCACCGTGGCTGTACACGTCCCAGCCCGGTCCCATGGGCAAACCATTCGTACCGATGCGCTGCTCGTCTTCGGGTGTGCGGCGCTTGGCGTCAATGGCCACCACAATGCACTGTGCGCCGTATTTGGTCGAGGCTTCGCGAATCACTTGCGGGTTGGCAATCGCCGCCGAATTGAAGCTGGTCTTGTCAGCGCCAGCGTTGAGCAGACGGCGCACATCATCCACCGTGCGCACACCACCACCCACGGTGAGCGGAATGAATACTTGTGACGCCACGGCTTCGATGATGTGCAAGATCACGTCGCGGCCATCGCTGGTGGCAGTGATGTCCAAAAACGTGAGTTCGTCAGCGCCCTGCTCGTTGTAGCGGGCTGCGATTTCCACCGGGTCGCCGGCATCGCGCAGCTCAACAAAGTTCACGCCTTTAACGACACGACCTCCGGTGACGTCCAAGCAAGGAATGATGCGTTTGGCCAACATAGGAAGTTCCAGTGAATTAAGTGCGCTCTTGCGGACGGGGGTCTTGTAAAACGGTCAACCGCTGCCAGCCTTGCCAAGTGGCTAGCGGCGAGACTTTCACCGGCGCATCCACTTGCGCCGCTTCCACGCACAGCATGTGCTGATAACCATCGTCTGGCATATCGGCCATGCGCGCACTCAGCGCCGCGCCCGGGTTCCAGACCACACTGTTAAACCAGGTCGGGCTTTGCTCAATTTGCAACCGGTTCGCGCCGTCTTGCAACAACAAGGGCCGGCTTGTGGCCTCGTAGACGCGATC
Organism: Comamonadaceae bacterium; assembly: GCA_947452725.1. Lineage (GTDB taxonomy): Bacteria > Pseudomonadota > Gammaproteobacteria > Burkholderiales > Burkholderiaceae_C > Limnohabitans_A. The sequence continues at coordinate 1,331 of CANGEG010000158.1, forward strand.
GAACTCGCCGTCAAAACGCAATTCAGGCGCGGCTTGGGCGTGCACATCGGTCAACGAGTCCCATTCGGCTTGGCCTTGCAAACCGCGCAAGCTGGCTTGGGCAATGTCGTCCACCGCCAGGTAAGTATGCAAAGCACCCGTCATCTCCAAGGGCTGGGTGTCGCGGTTCACCACTTTGAGCGTCATGAGCAGACTGCGCGGCGTCAACTCGATGATGAACTGCGCCTCAAAGGCCTGGGGCCAATGCGCGCGGGTAGCAGGACTGTCTGACAGCACCAGGGTCAGGCTCACGCCCTCTGGGGTGGACTCGGTCGCCTTCAGCGCCCAGGGCAGATTGCGCGCAAAGCCATGCTTGGGCAACGATCCACGTTGATTGAATTGCGGGAAACACACCGGCACGCCACCGCGTAGGGCGGCATGACCGTCCATCACGCTGTCAGGGCTGAGGTACAGCCGTTCGCGACCTTGGGACACCCAAGACAGCACATGGGCTCCATGCAAAGCCACCTGCAGTTCATCGCCGCAAGGCAAGGTCAGCCTGTGCGCCGGCAAGCCCCGAAAAGTTTCAACCATTGAGATCGTCTGCGCGTTGTTGTGCCAGAGCAAAGTCCAGGTCGCCCGAGTACACGGCGCGACCACAAATCACGCCCTCCACGCCCTCATCTTGGACAGCGCACAGCTGCTCGATGTCGGCCATATTCGACAAACCACCCGAGGCGATCACGGGAATGGTGAGTGCTTGCGCCAGCTTGACGGTCGCATCAATATTGATGCCGCTGAGCATGCCGTCACGGCCGATATCGGTATAGATGATGGACTCGACGCCCCAGTCTTGAAATTTCTTGGCCAAATCGACCACTTCATGACCGGTCAACTTGCTCCATCCGTCGGTGGCCACTTTGCCGTCTTTGGCATCCAGGCCGACAATGATGTGGCCGCCAAAGGCGGTGCAGGCGTCTTTCAGAAAGCCGGGATTCTTCACCGCAGCGGTGCCGATGATGACGTAGCGCAGGCCGCTGTCGATGTATTTTTCAATCGTATCCAGATCGCGGATGCCGCCGCCGAGCTGCACCGGGATGTCATCGCCCACGGCCTTGAGAATCGATTTGATCGCGGCAAAGTTTTGCGGCTTGCCGGCAAAAGCGCCGTTCAGATCGACCAGGTGCAAGCGCCGGGCACCTTTTTCGAGCCAACTGCGCGCCATGGCAGCCGGATCTTCGCCAAAGGTGGTGGCTTGGTCCATATCGCCCTGTTTGAGGCGAACGCAGTGGCCGTCTTTGAGGTCAATGGCGGGGATCAGAATCATGGCAATTTATATGCAGGTTGAAAAATCAGCGGCAAACGGAGGTGACTCACGGCTGCCAGTGGAGAAAATTACGGAACAAAGCCAGACCTTGGTCGGCGCTTTTTTCGGGGTGAAACTGGGTGGCAAAAATATTGTCCCGGGCAATCGCGCTGGCAAAACGGCCACCGTAATCGGTCTGCGCCGCAGCATGAAAGGGGTTGGTTACCTGGGCATAAAAGCTGTGCACAAAATAATACCAGCTACCGTCCTCAATGCCCGCCCACAAGGGGTGATTTGGCGCGGTTTGCCAAACTTGGTTCCAACCCATTTGCGGCACTTTGTAGCGGGTGCCGTCAGGCTGGATTTGCCCGGCCAGATCGAACTTGATCACATCGCCGGAGATCAACCCCAGACCGGGGGTGTCGCCCTCGGCGCTGTGGTCCAGCAGCATTTGCATGCCCACACACACGCCAAACAGGGGTTTACTGGCCGCGGCTTCCAGCACCGCCTCCAGCATCCCCGAGTCACGCAACTCGCGCATGCAGTCCGGCATAGCGCCCTGCCCCGGCAACACCACGCGGTGCGCATCGCGCACCACTTGCGGGTCCGAGGTGACGGTCACCACAGCGTGGTCCACTGCGGATGCCGCATGGATCACCGCCTGCGCTACCGAGCGCAGATTGCCCATACCATAGTCCACGACAGCGACGCGGTTGGTGCTCATTTCAGAGTGAGCCCTTGGTCGACGGAATCACACCGACCGATCGCGGGTCCAACTCCAAGGCCATGCGCACCGCGCGCGCAAAGGCTTTGAAGATGGTTTCACACTGGTGATGCGCATTGACGCCTTTGAGGTTGTCGATGTGCAGCGTGACCAAGGCATGGTTCACAAAGCCTTGGAAAAATTCGTAGACCAACTGCGTGTCGAGCGCGCCCAACATCCCGGAGGTGAAATGCACGTCCATTTCCAGTCCCGGACGACCGGAAAAATCAATCACCACGCGGCTCAAAGCCTCGTCCAATGGCACATAGGCGTGGCCATAACGGCGAATGCCCTTTTTGTCGCCCACGGCCTGCGCCACCGCTTGACCCAAGGTGATGCCAATGTCTTCCACCGTGTGGTGGCCATCGATGTGCAAATCGCCTTCGCAGCCAATCTCCAAATCGATCAGGCCATGGCGTGCAATCTGGTCCAACATATGATCCAAAAAGCCAATGCCGGTGGCCAATTTGGCTTGACCCGTGCCGTCCAGGTTGATAGCCACACGAATTTTGGTTTCGGCGGTCTGGCGTGTCACTTCAGCGGTGCGGTTCATAGAGATTCCTTCAGAGCAGCAAGCAGCAGCGTATTTTCCTCGGCTGTGCCCACCGTCAGGCGCAGGCAATTGGCCAACAATGGGTGCATTTTAGAAACGTTCTTGATCAGCACCTTACGGGCCTTCAGGCCCTCGAAGGTTTTAGCCGCATCGGGCACGCGCGCCAAAATCATATTGGCCTCGCTCGGGAACGGCGTCACGCCGGGCAAGGCGGCCAGTTCCAGTTGCAAACGGGTACGCTGTTCGCGCAGGTCCTTGGCCTGGGCCGCAAACACGTCGGCATGCTCCAGCGCAAACAAAGCACATTCGTAATCCAGCACGCTGATGTTGTAGGGCGGGCGCACCTTGTCGACCTCGGCCACCAAGGCCTTGGGGCCGATCATGTAGCCCAAGCGTACACCGGCCAGGCCGAACTTGCTCAGCGTGCGCATCAACAGCACATGCGTGTGGCGCTCAATACGGTCCATGTAACTGCGACTGGCAAACGGTTGGTAGGCCTCATCCATCACGACCAGCCCGCCTTGCGCGCCCTGGGCCAACACGATTTTTTCAATCGTCTCGTCGTTCCACAAATTGCCGGTGGGGTTGTTCGGATAAGCCAGATAGACGATGGACGGTTGATGCACGGCAATGGCGGCCAGCATGGCGGCCTCGTCCAGCTCAAAGTCCGCGGTCAGTGGCACACCATGGAAGGCCAAGCCTTGCAACTGGGCGCTCATGGCGTACATCACGAAACCGGGAAGCGGCGCCAAGGCAGAAGCGCCAGGCACATCGCAGGCCAGCGACAGCAAAGAAATCAACTCGTCCGAACCGTTGCCCAACATGATGTCGTAGCCCGCAGGCATGCCCGCGTACTGGGCCAGCGCGTGACGCAAGTCGTTCACACGGCCATCGGGATAACGGTTAAGGGCCAGCGCGCCCAGGCGCTCACCCAGGGCTTTTTGCAACTCAGGCGGCAGACGGTGCGGGTTCTCCATCGCGTCGAGCTTGACCATGCCTGCAGACTCTTGAATCGCATAACCGTGCATGGACTGCACATCTTGACGAATGCGTTGCATCAACAAGGGACTGACATCGGTGGTCATACAGGCTTTCGCATAACAGGCACAGGGTTCAAACGCAGTTCAGCGGCGCGGGCATGGGCTTGCAGGCCTTCGCCATAAGCCAACTCGGCGGCAATGCGACCCAGCGCTTGTGCACCTTGCTCGCTGACCTCGATCAAGCTGGAGCGTTTCTGAAAATCGTACACGCCCAAAGGCGATGAGAAGCGCGCCGTGCCACTGGTGGGCAGCACATGGTTTGGGCCGGCGCAGTAGTCGCCCAGTGATTCGCTGGTGAAGGCGCCGAGAAAAATTGCACCCGCGTGGCGCAACAAAGGCTCCCAGCGGTGCGGATCGCGGCTGGAGACTTCCAAGTGTTCGGGTGCGATGCGGTTGCTGATGGCGCAAGCCTCTTCCATGTTGCGCGTCAAAATCAAAGCGCCGCGGTCATTGAGCGACTTGGCGATGATCTCGCGCCTAGGCATCTCGGGCAACAGGCGGTCAATGGCCGCTTGCACCTGCGCAATGTAGGCCGCATCAGGGCACAGCAAAATGCTTTGCGCCAACTCGTCGTGCTCGGCCTGTGAAAAAAGATCCATCGCCACCCAATCAGCCGGTGTGGTGCCATCGGCCAACACCAGAATCTCGCTCGGGCCGGCGATCATATCGATGCCCACGGTGCCAAACACGCGCTTTTTGGCGCTAGCCACGTAGGCGTTGCCCGGGCCGGTGATCTTGTCGACTTTGGGGATAGTCCCCGTGCCGAAGGCCAGCGCCGCCACGGCCTGCGCGCCGCCTATCGTGAAGGCTCGGCTCACACCGGCCACACAGGCTGCAGCCAATACCAGGGGGTTGCGCACACCATGCGGCGTGGGCACCACCATGATGATCTCTTGCACCCCGGCCACGTGGGCTGGGATGGCGTTCATCAGCACTGATGAAGGATAAGCGGCTTTACCGCCGGGCACATATATACCCACACGGTCCAGTGGCGTGACTTTTTGGCCAAGCAAGGTGCCGTCCTCATCGCGATAAGACCAGCTCTCACCAGATGCTTTTTTTTGCGCTTCGTGGTACTTGCGCACCCGCGCTGCAGCCGCTTGCAGGGCTTCGCGTTGCACGCCAGGCAGGCTGTCCAAAGCAGCTTGGAGTTCGGCCTGGGTGATTTCCAGCGCCTTCATGCCGATGGCTTGCAGGCCATCAAAGCGCTGGGTGTAATCGAGCACCGCTGCGTCGCCGCGCTGTTGCACATCGGCCAAGATGTCGGCCACGCGCTGCTCAATGGCAGCATCGGTATCGGCAGACCAATGCAGGCGCGCCGCGAAGGCCGCTTCAAATCCGGCATCAGCCGTGTTCAGTTGCAATGGCTTTGCTTGAAAACCCATGTAGTTCAGTCTTTCTTCACTGCGCCAGCAAAGGCGTCGATGATGGCGCGAATTTCTTTTTGCTTGAGCTTGAGTGCCGCCTGGTTTACCACCAGCCGTGAGCTGATGTCCATGATGCGTTCAACCTCAATCAGGTGATTCGCCTTGAGCGTACTGCCGGTCGACACCAAGTCGACAATGGCGTCGGCCAAGCCGGTCAATGGCGCCAATTCCATGCTGCCGTAGAGTTTGATCAAATCAACATGCACACCTTTTTGCGCAAAGAATTCACGCGCTATGCTGGTGTATTTGGTGGCTACGCGCAAGCGTGAGCCGGAGCGCACGGCGCTTAAATAGTCAAAGTCGGCGCGTACCGCCACACTCATGCGGCACTTGGCAATATTCAAGTCCAGCGGCTGATACAGGCCCAAGCCACCGTGTTCAATCAAAGTGTCTTTCCCGGTCACGCCCAAATCAGCGCCGCCGTACTCCACATAGGTGGGCACGTCGGTGGCACGCACCAAGACCACACGCACATGCGCTTGATTGGTGGTCAAGATCAATTTGCGCGAGGTCTCGGGATCTTCGAGCACCTCAATGCCTGCAGCTTTAAGCAGCGGCAAGGTTTCATCAAAGATCCGTCCTTTGGACAGGGCAAGCGTGATCACATTTTTTCTCCA
>CANGEG010000159.1 GCA_947452725.1 Comamonadaceae bacterium
CGATCAGCATAAAGTCTAAGGAGTCCGACCATGCAAATTATTCTGCTCGAAAAGGTAGTGAACCTGGGTAATCTGGGCGATATCTTCAAAGTTAAAGATGGTTACGCACGTAACTTCTTGATCCCTAGTGGTCAGGCCCGTCGTGCAACTGAAGCCAATAAGGCTCAGTTTGAAGCTCGCCGCGTGGAATTGGAAAAAGCTGCTGCCGTTAAATTGGCTGAAGCCCAAGCCCAAGGCGAAAAAATGACTGGCATGGTGGTCAAGTTGACCCAAAAAGCCGGTGTGGACGGCCGCTTGTTTGGTTCCGTCACGAATCATGACATCGCTGATGCGTTGAACAAACAGGGTTACGCTCTGTCCAAAGCTCAAATTCGCATGCCTCATGGCCCGATCAAGACGGTAAGCGAGTCCAGCGTGTCGGTGTCTTTGCACACTGATGTGTCTGTTGAGATCACCATCTCTGTACTTGGCGAAACCGCTTAAATCGCGTTTCCCAATGTAAGCCGCCGGGTCTTTCAGACGCGGCGGCTTTTTTATTTGCCTTTTTTATACGCTAACTCAGCACAAGTTATCCACGTCAATTCACCTCTTACGCACGGCTTATGCACAGGCTTGTCCCGTGACTTACGCGGCTTGTCTGCGTAAGATCGACTGAAACTCTATTTCCATCATGTCGGCTGTTTACTCCTCCTCATTGTCAGATTCCACCTTGAACATTTCTTCCGACAGCCAAATCGCGCAACTTCGTGTTCCCCCCCATTCGATTGAGGCCGAGTCCAGTGTGTTGGGGGGGTTGTTGCTGGACAACCAGGCGTGGGATCGGGTCAACGATTTGCTGGTCGAAAATGACTTTTACCGTCACGAGCACAAGTTGATCTTCACGGCCATCGGCACCTTGATCAACGGCTCCAAACCTGCCGATGTCATTACTGTGTTTGAGCATTTGCAACATCAAGGCAAGTCTGACAGCATGGGCGGGCTGACTTATCTGAACTCGCTTGCACAATATGTGCCCAGTGCCAGCAATATCAGGCGTTATGCCGAGATCGTGCGCGAGCGCGGTATCTTGCGCAAACTGGTGACGGCCAGCGACGAGATTGCGACAAACGCCTTTAATCCGCAGGGCCGGCCGGTCGACAAAATTCTGGACGAAGCTGAGCAAAAAATCTTTAACATCGGCGAAGAGGGGTCGCGCAACAAGCAAGGTTTTCAGTCCATGGACACCTTGGTCATCGAGTTGATGGACCGCGTCCAAGAAATGGCCGACAACCCGAATGACATCACAGGGGTGCCGACGGGCTTTTACGATCTGGACCGCATGACTTCAGGCCTGCAGGCCGGGGACTTGGTGGTCTTGGCTGCGCGTCCTTCCATGGGCAAAACTGCGTTTGCGGTCAACATCGCCGAGCATGTGGCGCTGAATGAAGGCCTGCCAGTGGCGGTGTTCTCCATGGAAATGGGCGCCTCGCAACTGGCTGTGCGTGTGGTCGGCTCGATTGGCCGCATTGACCAAGGTCATTTGCGCACCGGCAAACTAAGCGATGAAGAATGGCCTCGTTTGGCTGATGCGATTGACCGCTTGCGCACGGTTTCTTTGCATATCGACGAAACACCTGGATTAACACCGAGCGAGTTGCGCGCCAATGCCCGTCGTCTGGCGCGCCAATGTGGCAAGCTGGGCTTGATCGTGGTCGATTACTTGCAACTGATGAGCGGCTCTACCACCGGTGGCGACAACCGCGCCACCGAGTTGGGTGAAATCTCTCGTGGCTTGAAAATGCTAGCCAAAGAGCTGCAATGCCCGGTGATTGCTTTGTCGCAGCTGAACCGTAGCGTTGAGCAACGTACCGACAAACGCCCCATGATGAGCGACTTGCGAGAGTCTGGCGCGATTGAGCAGGATGCCGACATCATCATGTTCATCTACCGCGATGACTACTACAACAAAGATTCCAAAGAGCCTGGGATTGCCGAAATCATCATTGGCAAGCAGCGTAACGGCCCCACCGGCACCGTGCGCCTGACCTTCTTGAAGCCTCTGACCCGCTTTGAAAGCTTGGCCAGTGGGGGCATGGATGGCGGCGGCGACTACTGATCAGCGGACGATCAACTGATCAAAGCACCTCACTGGCAAAGTCCGCCAGCCTGGAGCGCTCTCCACGGGCCAGCGTGATGTGCCCGCCATGTGCCCAGCCCTTGAAGCGGTCAACGGCGTAGGTCAGGCCTGAGGAGCCTTCGGTCAAGTAAGGCGTATCGATCTGAGCCAAGTTGCCCATGCAGACAATCTTGGTGCCAGGGCCGGCGCGTGTGATCAGGGTTTTCATTTGTTTTGGCGTCAAGTTCTGCGCCTCGTCAATGATCACATACTTGTTCATGAAGGTGCGTCCGCGCATAAAGTTCATGCTCTTGATTTTGATGCGACTGCGTATCAACTCGTTGGTTGCCGAGCGGCCCCATTCGCCGGCATTGCCGCCATCGCCTTTTGCCAAGAACTCTAGGTTGTCGTCCAGCGCGCCCATCCAGGGGCCCATTTTTTCTTCTTCAGTACCCGGTAAAAAGCCAATGTCATCGCCCATGCTCACAGTAGCACGGGTCATGATGATTTCGGTGTAACGCCGATCGTCCAGTACCTGGGTCAGTCCTGCAGCCAAAGCCATCAAGGTCTTGCCGGTGCCGGCGGTGCCGGCCAGCGTGACGAAGTCGACTTCGGGGTCTGTCAGCAGGTTCATGGCGAAGTTTTGTTCGCGGTTGCGTGTCGTCACGCCCCAAACTGCATTTTTCAGATGGGTGAAGTCTTTCAACGTGCGCAACACGGCGGTTTTGCCGCGAATCTCTGTCACGCGGGCATACAAACTTGGCTCACCTGGCGCTTCAAAATAAACGAACTGGTTGATCAGCAAGCTGGGCACGATCGGGCCGCTGATACGGTAAAAAGTGTGGCTGCCTTGCTGCCAGCTCTCCACCGCTTTGCCGTGGCGCGACCAAAAATCGGTAGGTAAAGGCAAAACGCCGGCATACAGCAGGTCACCATCTTCCAGCACCTTGTCGTTTTGATAGTCCTCAGCGGCCAAGCCCAGAGCCCGCGCCTTGACGCGCATATTGATGTCTTTGGACACCAGCACCACTTCACGCGGCGCATACTTCTTACCCAAGGCTTGAACGACGCCCAAAATCTGGTTGTCCGCCTTGCCTTGCGGCAGGCTGGAGGGCAGGTTTGCGTCCAATGCCTGTGTTTGAAAGAACAGTTTACCGCTGGCGTCGACATGGCCTGTACCCGCCAGGGCCAAGCCTAGGCTAATGTCGTCCCCTTGGGCTGCAAGCGCATCCAAAGAGCGGCTGGTTTGGCGGGCGTTGCGTGCCACTTCTGTCATGCCTTTTTTATGACCGTCCAATTCTTCGAGGACGATCATGGGCAAGAACACATCGTGCTCTTCAAAGCGGAACAGGCACATCGGGTCGTGCATCAGCACGTTAGTGTCCAGCACAAACAATTTGGTTGGGCCTGATTTTTTTGCTTTGGTGCTGCGCGCAGGAGTTGCCTTTGCGGGCTTGCCGGCGGGGGGGGTATGCCGCGTGGCCGAGGCCGTGGTGGCTATCGAGCTTGTTGCTGATGATGTATTGGTAATCGTCTCAGCGGGAGTGTTTGCTGTCACGCGCACTTTCTTTTCACTGCGTTTAGTTTCAACCTGAATCGCAACGGGCGAGACAGTCGAGGCCTTGGCTGAGTGCTGTTCATCGGAATCACTGTGGCTTTGCTTGGCGGGACCTGAGGGCGCGCGCGCTGAAGCGGCGACCAAGGAGGGCGAAAGCAGGGTGGCGCGTTGGGTCGGTGCGGGTGGCAATGGCATGAATCAGGACCTCTTGGAAGAAAGGTAGGGGAATGTGGACTTGAAAAACAAAAAGCCGCCTGGGGCGACCCAGGCGGCTTTTTGTGATGATGGTGAGGAACTGAAGTTCAACTGCATGAAATCATTATGCACGAGTCCTGTGTCAGTTCCACACCATGCTTAAGCGGTAGTTGCGGTTGCTGCGGGAGTGGGCGCGGCGGTGACTGGAGCACCTTTTTTCAGGTCTTTCACAGCTTTCAGTACGTCTTCCACATGGCCTGGCACTTTCAGTCCACGCCATTCTTGCTTAACCAAGCCGTCGGCACCGATCAAGAACGTGCTGCGCTCAATACCTTTGACTTTTTTGCCGTACATGATCTTGTTTTTGACCACGCCAAACATATGGCACATTTTCTCTTCGGTGTCGGCGATCAACTCAAAAGGTAATTCCAAGTTGGCTTTGAATTCATCGTGAGACTTCATGTTGTCGCGGGACACACCAAACACAGTGGCGCCAGCTTTCACGAAGTCTTTGAATTTGTCACGAAATTGCATCGCCTCGGTGGTGCAACCGGGTGTGTTGTCTTTGGGATAGAAATACAGAATCAGCGTTTTGCCATTGTGCGATGTGTTTGAAACTTTCAAACCACCGGTGGCGTTCGCTTCGAATTCAGGGAGGGGTTTGTTGACAACGATCGCCATAGAAAAGTCTTCTCGGGTAACAGAGTGAGGCCAATACAGAGAATGCAAGTCCTGGGCAAGACATAACGTTCAATTGGCAATTCTGTATTTTAGCCTAAAGCGCGGAATCACTACCGATAGCGACCCTTTCGCCCCTTTTGAATGGGTGTATTTGGCTGATTGAGACAGTCAATCGCCATCGTTGGGCAGCAGGGCTGCGATCACTCGCCGACCTTCACTGGCCAAGATGTTGTAAGTTCTGCAAGCGGCGGGCGTGTCCATGGTTTCCACGCCAATGCCCATTTGCATCAAGGGAGCGAGCCACAAAGGACGAGGAAAACGCAATCTGGCACCGCTGCCAAAAACGATCAGCTCGGGGCGGCTTTCAATCAATTCAATGAAACTCTCAGCCGAGAGTTCATCAAAGCGCGTGGCCGTCCAAGTGCTGCAGCCGTGCTCGCTGCTCACGATCAAGGCGCCGCTGTATTTTTCGCCGTTGACCGCGATCCAGCCGGACTCGTAAGCGTTGATAAAGGGGGCGTTAAATTGATCGGGTTGCAGTTTCATGACAGGCCAGGCGTTATTTAGAGTGATTGCGGGGCAGAGACAATCTCAAAATGGTCGGAAAATGCTTCCATAAGTGTGGTCAAATTATAGGTTTTCCCCAATGACGATGCCCAGGGAGGGACTTTGAAGACGATCTTGAAATCCGCCAAACTTGCCAATGTCTGTTACGACATCCGTGGCCCGATCATGGACCGCGCGCGCCAGATGGAAGAAGAGGGGCAAAAAATCATCCGGTTGAACATTGGCAATTTGGCCGTGTTCGGCTTCGATGCGCCGGAAGAAATCCAGCAAGACATGATTCGCAACTTGCCCAACTCGGCAGGTTATTCCGACAGCAAAGGTATTTTTGGGGCCCGCAAAGCGGTGATGCACGAAACCCAGAAACAAGGTATCAAAGGCGTCTCACTTGACGACATTTACCTGGGCAACGGCGCCAGTGAGCTGATCGTGATGGCCACCAATGGTTTGCTGGACAACGGCGACGAATTGCTTTTGCCCGCGCCCGACTATCCTTTATGGACGGCGGCGACCAGCCTGTCCGGTGGCACGCCCGTGCATTACCTGTGTAATGAGGCCAATGGTTGGATGCCCGACATTGAGGATATTCGACGCAAGATCACGCCGCGCACCAAAGGCATCGTGGTCATCAACCCTAACAACCCCACAGGCGCCTTGTATTCAGATGCTTTGCTGCAAAGCATTGTGGACTTGGCCCGCGAAAACGGATTGGTGATTTTTGCTGATGAGGTCTATGACAAGGTTTTGTACGACGAGGTTAAACACACTCCGATCGGCAGCTTAAGCACCGACGTGCTGACGCTGACCTTCAACTCCCTGTCCAAGAGTTACCGCTCTTGCGGCTACCGTGCAGGTTGGTTGGTGGTCTCGGGTGACAAGAAGTCAGCCAAAGACTACATCGAGGGCTTGAACATGCTTTCGAATATGCGTTTATGCGCCAATGTGCCAGGCCAGTGGGCGATTCAAACGGCTTTGGGTGGTCACCAAAGCATCAACGAGTTGGTGGGCGAGGGCGGTCGACTGCGCAAGCAGCGCGACTTGGCTTACGAGCTCATTACTGCGATTCCTGGAGTTTCGTGCGTCAAGCCCCAGGCGGCTTTGTACATGTTTCCCAGGTTGGACCCGAAGGTTTATCCGATTGCAGATGACCAGCAATTTTTTTTGGAGTTGTTGCAAGAAACCAAGGTCATGCTCGTGCAGGGCACAGGTTTTAACTGGCCGGACACGGATCACTTTCGAATCGTGTTCCTTCCCCATGAAGATGATCTGCGTGAAGCTATTGGCCGCGTGGCGCAATTTTTAGCTGTTGTGCGCAAGCGCTGCGGTACCGATTGAGACGAGAGAGCAACTGAGATATGAAACCGATACAAGTAGGCCTGTTAGGCATTGGCACTGTGGGCAGCGGCACATTCAATGTGCTGCAGCGCAATCAAGAAGAAATCAAGCGCCGTGCCGGCCGCGGCATTGAAGTTACGATGGTGGCCGATCTGGATGTGGGCCGCGCCCAAGCCGTAGTGGGCCCCAGTGTGAAAGTGGTGAGCGACGCCCGCGAGGTGATCGCCAACCCGGACATTGACATCGTTATCGAGCTGATTGGTGGCTACGGCATTGCCAAGGCCTTAGTGCTGGAGGCTATTGCGGCCGGCAAGCACGTGGTCACGGCCAACAAGGCCTTGCTGGCTGTGCACGGCACCGAAATTTTTGCCGCAGCCCAAGCCAAAGGCGTGATGGTTGCGTTTGAAGCGGCTGTGGCCGGTGGTATCCCGATCATCAAGGCTTTGCGTGAAGGCTTGACCGCAAACAGCATCCAGTGGGTGGCAGGCATCATCAATGGCACCACCAACTTCATCTTGTCCGAGATGCGTGACAAGGGATTGGACTTTAGCGTGGTGTTGCAAGAAGCGCAGCGCCTGGGTTA
>CANGEG010000160.1 GCA_947452725.1 Comamonadaceae bacterium
CTTCGGCTGGGAGGCCGTGGGCTTGGTGTCGTATTTGTTGATCGGTTTTTGGTTCAACAAACCGACTGCCATCTTTGCCAACATGAAGGCCTTCTTGGTCAACCGTGTGGGGGACTTTGGTTTCATATTGGGAATTGGCCTGATTGCAGCCTACGCAGGCACTTTGAATTACACCGAAGCCTTTGCCAAGGCCGGTGAGTTGAGCGCGTTGACCTTGCCGGGCACGTCTTGGATGTTGGTCACGGTGATTTGCATTTGCTTGTTCATCGGTGCGATGGGCAAGTCGGCCCAGTTCCCACTGCACGTGTGGTTGCCTGACTCAATGGAAGGCCCTACACCTATTTCTGCTTTGATTCACGCGGCGACCATGGTGACCGCCGGTATCTTCATGGTGGCGCGCATGTCGCCGCTGTTTGAGCTGTCCGAAACGGCCTTGAACTTCATCATGGTGATCGGTGCCATAACGGCCTTGTTCATGGGCTTTTTGGGCATCATTCAAAACGACATCAAACGCGTGGTGGCTTATTCCACGCTGTCCCAGCTCGGTTACATGACTGTTGCCTTGGGCGCTTCAGCTTACTCGGTGGCAGTTTTCCACTTGATGACGCATGCTTTTTTTAAAGCACTGCTGTTCTTGGGCGCGGGCTCAGTCATTATGGGTATGCACCACAATCAAGACATCCGCTGGATGGGCGGTGTGCGCAAATACATGCCAATTACTTGGATCACGTCACTTTTGGGTTCTTTGGCGTTGATCGGCACTCCGTTCTTTGCAGGCTTCTATTCCAAAGACAGTATCATTGAAGCGGTGGCCGAGAGCCATCTGCCTGCCGCTGGGTTCGCGCATTTTGCGGTGCTGGCTGGCGTGTTTGTCACGGCCTTTTACTCGTTTCGCATGTACTTCTTGGTCTTTCATGGCAAGGAGCGCTTCGACCAGAATCCCGACGCGCACCATGATGATCATCACGATGCACACCATGACGACCATGCGCATGCCGAGCCCCACGAGTCGCCTTGGGTGGTGACGGTTCCTTTGGTGCTGTTGGCTATACCTTCGGTGTTGATCGGTTTCATGACCATCACCCCCATGCTGTTCGGTGACTTCTTCAAAGACGCTATTTTTGTCAATGCGGAAAAGCATCCTGTCATGGAAGAGCTGGGTCATGCCTTTCACGGGCCCGTCGCGATGGCCTTACACGCCTTAAGCGCTGCGCCGTTTTGGTTAGCTTTGGCAGGCGTGGCATTGTCTTGGTATATGTACATGATTAACCCAGCCGTGCCGGCAGCCCTGGCTCGCATCCTTAGGCCTTTGGTGGTGATCTTGGAAAATAAATACTTCCTTGATTGGTTCAACGAAAATGTCTTGGCTCGCGGTGCACGCGCTTTAGGCACCGGCCTTTGGAAAGTTGGTGACCGCGCCTTAATCGACGGTTTGCTTGTCAACGGCTCTTGGAAGTTGGTGGGTTGGGTATCCGGTCAGGTGCGCAAGTTCCAGTCTGGTTATTTGTACCACTATGCTTTGGTCATGATCTTGGGTGTCTTTGTGCTAATGACGTACTTCGTCTGGCTCAACAAGTAAGGAAGAATAAAAATGGGATTGTTGAGCCTTGCCATCTGGACGCCGATTGCGTTTGGTGTTGTATTACTGGCCATTGGCCGGGACGAACAAGCCCGCGCGGTGCGTTGGTTTGCGTTGATCGGTGCGTTAATTAGCTTTTTGATCACGCTGCCTTTGTACAGCCGTTTCCAAAGTGGCACCGCTGCCATGCAGTTTGTTGAGAAAGCGCCATGGATCGAGCGCTTCAATGTGAACTATCACCTCGGGCTGGACGGTATTTCTTTCTGGCTGGTTTTGCTCACCGCGTTTATCAATGTGATTGTGGTGATTGCCGGATGGGAAGTCATCACCCGCAAAGTGAACCAGTACATGGCCGCCTTCTTGATCCTGTCGGGATTGATGATTGGCGTGTTCAGTGCATTGGATGGTTTGCTTTTCTACGTCTTCTTTGAGGCGACATTGATCCCGATGTACTTGATCATTGGCATTTGGGGTGGCCCCAACAAGATTTACGCGGCTTTCAAATTCTTCTTGTATACCTTGATGGGCTCTTTGCTCACCTTAGTCGCCTTGATCTATTTGTACACCCAATCGGGCGGCAGCTTTGATATCGCCACTTGGCAGCATCTGCCTTTGTCGGCGATGGCCCAAAACCTGTTGTTCTTCGCCTTCTTTGCCGCCTTCGCGGTCAAGGTCCCTATGTGGCCTGTACACACTTGGTTGCCTGACGTGCACGTCGAAGCTCCCACAGGTGGCTCTGCCGTATTGGCGGCGATCATGCTCAAGTTGGGCGCTTACGGATTCTTGCGTTTTTCCATGCCAATTGCTCCTGATGCTGCGCGCGAGTGGGGCACTTTGATCATTGTCTTGTCCTTGGTTGCCGTGATCTATGTAGGCTTGGTTGCCATGGTCCAGCAAGACATGAAAAAACTGGTTGCTTATTCTTCGGTGGCGCACATGGGCTTTGTGACCCTGGGCTTTTTCATCTTCAATCCTCTGGGCGTCTCGGGCGCGATCGTGCAAATGATTGCCCACGGCTTCGTCTCTGCTGCCATGTTCTTATCTATCGGCGTTTTGTACGATCGGGTGCACTCGCGTGAAATTTCAAGCTACGGCGGCGTCGTCAATACCATGCCCAAGTTCGCCGCCTTCGCCTTGCTGTTTGCCATGGCGAACTGCGGCCTGCCAGGCACGGCCGGTTTTGTTGGTGAGTGGATGGTGATTTTGGGCGCTGTGAAATACAACTTCGCGGTTGGCGCGCTGGCGGCTTCGGCCCTGATTTTTGGTGCTGCATATACCTTGTGGATGTTCAAGCGCGTGTACTTGGGTGCACCAGCCAATGACCATGTCAAGGCGTTGAAAGATATCAATGCCCGCGAATTCATCATGCTGGGGCTGTTGGCCGCTGCTGTGCTGTTTATGGGTTTGTACCCACGCCCCTTCACCGATGTGATGGACGCTTCGGTGGCCGACTTGCTCAAACATGTCGCCTTGTCCAAATTGCCTTAAGACCGTCCCTGACGTTCACGCTGATTTCTAAGAATTGAGAGAAAAGACATGATTGACGCAACCAGTTGGATGGCGGTCTATCCTGAAGTATTGCTGCTGGTCATGGCCTGCGCAATTGCGCTGGCCGACTTATTTGTGACCTCTCCCAAGAGAACGATCACTTACGTTTTGACGTTGGCCACTTTGGGTGTCATCGCTTTGATGCACGCGCTGCAGGCCGATGGCGGAGAAACTATTTATGGCTTTGGCCGTTTAGTGGTCAGTGATCCTATGGGCCATTGGCTCAAGTGTTTTTCGGCCATTGCGGTGATGATCACCTTGGTCTATGCGCGCCCTTATGCCGGTGACCGCGACATGCTGCGTGGGGGGGAGATGTTCACCTTGTCCATGTTCTCGTTGCTGGGTATGAGCGTGATGATCTCAGGTCAGAACTTCTTAGTGCTGTACCTTGGTCTGGAATTGTTGACGTTGTCCAGTTACGCTCTGGTCGCTTTGCGTCGTGACAATGCTAACGCCACCGAAGCGGCCATGAAGTACTTTGTGCTTGGTGCCATGGCTTCGGGCTTTTTACTCTATGGCATATCCATGATGTATGGCGCCACGGGTAGCTTGGACTTGAGCGAGATTTTCAAAGCTATTGCTTCGGGCCAGATCAAGCAGCAGGTGCTGGCTTTTGGCTTGGTCTTTATCGTCGCCGGTTTGGCTTTCAAACTCGGTGTAGTGCCTTTCCACATGTGGATCCCTGACGTCTACCAAGGGGCTCCTACAGCAGCAACTTTGATGATCGCTGGTGCGCCTAAGTTGGCGGCCTTTGCCCTTGTAATTCGCGTTTTGGTCGAAGGCTTATTGCCTTTGGCCGTGGATTGGCAGCAAATGCTCGCCTTGCTGGCTGTGGCTTCTTTGTTTGTGGGTAACTTGGCGGCGATTGCACAAACTAACCTCAAACGCATGCTTGCTTATTCGACCATCGCCCAAATGGGGTTTGTATTGATTGGTTTGATCGCTGGTGTGGTGAGCGGTAATGCAGATCACGCTGCCAATGCGTACAGCTCTGCTATGTTCTACGTCATCGGTTATGTGCTAACGACCTTGGCTAGTTTCGGCATTATTTTGCTGCTGGCCCGACAAGGCTTTGAGAGTGAAGACATCACCGATTTGGCTGGCCTGAACCAGCGCAGTCCCTTGTATGCGGGTGTGATGGCCGTTTGTATGTTCTCGCTGGCCGGTATTCCACCGCTGGTGGGCTTTTACGCCAAGTTGTCGGTGTTGCAAGCCTTGATCGCTTCGGGACAGGCCTACGCTATTGGCTTGGCGGTATTCGCGGTGATCATGTCGCTGATTGGCGCCTTCTATTACCTTCGCGTGGTTAAGGTCATGTACTTTGATGAACCGGTAACTGCCACCACAGTGGCTGCGGCCGTTGATGTTCGTGTGGTCTTGTCGATCAACGGTTTGCTGGTGCTGGTCTTGGGCATTGTGCCTGGTGCCCTGATGACGCTTTGCGCCAGGGCCATCGCGCAGATGTTGGCCAATTGACACCCCTGCTTTCTATCTATGGTGTGATTGCGCTGGCCTTGCTGGCCGCTAACGCGCCCTTCATCAGTCAGCGATTGGCATTGTTCGGTCCGCGCCCGGTGAATAAATCTTTGGGACTTCGTCTGATCGAATTGATCTTGGCATATTTTTTGGTCGGCTCTTTGGGCTTGGCTTTAGAAAAAAAACTGGGTCAGATAGCACACCAAGGCTGGGAGTTTTATGCGGTGACAGGCACCATGTTCATCACCTTGGCCTTTCCCGGTTTTGTTTATCGCTATCTGCTAAAACACCGGGACTGAAGCGATTTGTTGCTCAAGTTTGTGACTTCACCATTGCCCATACACTGACTTCCGTGAACCCGATTGAGCCCCGTTTTGTCGATGAAGATAGCCACTTGGTGGAACTGCGCGAAGACGGTGAAGAAATTCTGCGCGGTAATTTTCTGCATGCTTTTCGTGACACGGTGCGATTGCCCAATGACCGCACAGCGGCCCGAGAATACATCGTGCACCCCGGGGCCGTGATGGTGATCCCATTGCTCACGCTGCCCGATGGCCAATTACAATTGATCATGGAGCGCCAGTACCGCTATCCGGTCGGTCAGGTGATGGTCGAGTTCCCCGCTGGCAAGATCGATCCGGGAGAAGAGGTCTTGGCTTGCGCCCAGCGCGAATTACAAGAAGAGACCGGTTATACCGCCAGTGAATGGGCCAGGGCAGGGGTCACTCATCCAGTGATCAGCTACTCTACAGAGTGCATCGAAATCTGGTTTGCCCGCGGCCTAAAGGCCGGTCCGCGCGCTTTGGACGCTGGTGAATTTTTAGATGTGATCACGGTCAGCCCAGAAGAGTTGATGCAATGGTGCATGAAAGGTCTGGTTACGGATGCCAAGACCCTTGCTGGAGCACTGTGGTTGCAAAACACCCATGGCCCCTTAGCCGCTTGGCCTCTGATTTGGCAAGAAGGAGGCACCTCGTGAAAGTGCTGAACCTGCAATGCGGTCAATCTCATGGTTTTGAGGGCTGGTTTGGCTCCGAAGACGATTACCAATCGCAACGTTCCAGAGGCTTGGTGTCATGCCCATTATGTGGCGATGCGCAAATCGTCAAACTGCCCTCTGCGCCTCGTTTGAATCTGGGGGCGGCAGAGCCTTCGGCCACTTCGGTCGGGCAACCCACCGAGAATGGTCAGGTGGCGGGTGTCACTTCTAATGCCGCCCATGCCGCCAATACATTACAACAGGTTCCTGGGACCAGTGGCATGCCTGTCCCAACACGTCAGGAGCCCACCTCTTGGGGCATGCAACAAATGCAAGTGGCCTTAATGCAAGCGGTCAAGCATGTGCTGGCGCATACCGAAGACGTGGGAACTCAATTCGCTGATGAGGCGCGCAAGATGCATTATGGGGAAGCCCAAGAGCGTGGCATTCGCGGTCAGGTCACACGTGAAGAAACTGAAGCCTTGCTTGATGAAGGCATTGAAGTGATGGCCCTGCCCATGCTCGAGAGCCTCAAAGGCCCTCTGCAATAGAACCGGGCCATGCCAAACAGCTTGATTTACAGCGGTTTTTTACCGCGTGGAATGATGGTTGTGGTCTGAGTAGGGCGCACGGGTTCACCGCCACTAGGTGGTTTCGGTGCCGAGGTGTCCTTTTTTGGTTTTTTAGACTCTTTGTTTGTTTTTTGTTGACCTTTGGCCATAACATCACCTTTTCATGTTGAGGCTAACAGTGTACGCTGGGCGCTGCCTTGTGGGTCCGTTCAATCCATTCTTTCACTACATCTTGTGTCTAGCGTCCTCCATATTGCCGAATCCGAGGTTGAGATCACGGCCATTCGTGCGCAAGGCCCGGGTGGTCAAAACGTCAACAAGGTTTCTAGCGCGATTCAGTTGCGCTTTGATATTGCCAGCGCCTCATTGCCTGAGCCGGTGAAGGAGCGCTTGCTTGCATTACGCGACAGTCGGATCAACCTGGACGGGGTCCTGATCCTTAAGGCGCAGCGCTACCGCACCCAAGACATGAACCGCATGGACGCATTCTCGCGCCTGCATGAATTGGTAAACAGTGTGGCCGTGCCGCCGAAAAAACGCAAACCGACCAAACCGAGTTACGGTTCAGTGCAAAAGCGTTTGCAAACCAAAAACAAGCGCTCTGATCTGAAAACTAGGCGTAGCAGCAAAGGTATGGATTAAGCTGCATGCTCAAAGGGCGGCATTGCCTGTTCATTGAGCAACGCCCGCAAAGCCCCCCGCGTCACAATAGATGTCGCCTTCTTAGAACTCAAGAACACGGGGGCGGCGATGAAGGAATCAATTGGCACGTTTTGGACAATCATTCAAGGACCGTTCAGTAGCTCGACTGTTGCCGC
>CANGEG010000161.1 GCA_947452725.1 Comamonadaceae bacterium
GCACACGCCAATATCTCTTGAGCGAGTCTTTTTGCTGCTGGTAAAAGATCATCATGGGGCACCACTTCATTGATCAAGCGAATTCGTTGGGCTTCATGTGCAGTCATGCGTTTGCCAGTCAGGACCAACATCATGGCGTCCTTCATTGGCATTTCCCGGGCCAAGCGCTGCAATGCGCCCCCCCCGAGTGCGGCCAGACCCACCCGAGGTTCTACCAAACCGAATTCAGCCCGATCGGAAGCGATAGCCAGATCACAAGCCGCTACGATTTCGGATCCGCCACCAAGACACAGGCCGTTGACAGCCGCAATGACAGGCTTGAAGAGGTTGAATCGTGTGGTGATACCGCAAAACCCACTCGAGGGTTTGCGGTGATCACCCGTACGGGCCAATTCTTTGAGATCAGTGCCTACGCAAAACGCTTTGTCTCCAGCTCCCGTCAGGATTGCCACATGCATTTCTGGATCGCAGGCGAAAAGATCAAAGACTTCCGCCAGCTCGAAGTGCCCTTCGGGATTCATGGCATTCAAAACTTCAGGACGATTCAGCGTGATCGTCAGCACCTTGTCACGGCGCTCGACCTTGCAGTATTTAAATCCTGAGTCTGGCATGGGGTAACGGCTGTGATGAGAATTACTTAGCTGGCTTGAGGATTTCTACAACCTGAGGTTTGCCATTCACTACTTTGACGATGAAGCTTTCACGGTCCAGGTCACCCTTGTCGTCGTACTTCACATCGAACAGAACTCCGGGGTAATCTTTCACGGAAATACTGGCGCCATGCATCGCCAGAGCAAAGGCTTTAGGATCAATCTTGCCGACCTTGTCAAAAATGGCTTTGGCGGCATGCATACCGGTGTACCCCTTCATGGCGTTATGGTCCGCTTTCGATTTGTAGGTGGCTAGGTATTTTTTGGCAAATGCCTGCACAGGAGGATTGGGGGCGTCGGGAGTTAAACCCACATGCGCAACGACACCGTTCGCTGCATCGCCGGCCAGTTCAATCACCTTGTCGTTGGCCAGGGTGGTTTCCCCAATCACGGGTTTTTTGTAGCCCTGTTTTCGAATTTCCTTGAGCAGCCGGGCTGACTCTTCTTCGTTGGTGTAGGCAAAAAGTGCATCAGCGTTGACTTGCTTGGCTTTGAGAACTGCTGCAGAAAAATCTAATTGGCCTACATCCGTCGAAATGTCGGCCAATACCTCAATGCCCGCAGATTGAAAACCTTTGAGCACCATGTCGCGGCCACCTTTGCCAAAGTCGTTGTTGACATAAATCAGCGCGATGGATTTGGCTTTGACGATTTCGGATATGTAGCGAACAACTTTGGGCATGGCCGAAGCCTGGGTGAAGGAGCTGCGAAACACATATGGATTGCCCTGCTGGGTAATGGCAGCAGCCTCGCCGCCAATGATGTTGGGGACTTCAGCGCGGCGAGTTTCAGCCATGCTCACCAGAATCGAGCCAGAGTACACCGGCCCCATCACCAGAGGCACGCCATCGTCGATCGCTTTGGAAGCGAGGGACTTGGCGACACCCGCATTGGTCTGTGTGTCCATGGCGGTGTACTTGATTTGACGGCCCAAAATACCGCCTGCGGCGTTAATTTCTGAAACCGCCAACTTGACCCCGTTGTCGTAGTTGGTGCCGGCTGTTGTACCCGATCCAGTCAGCTCGACCAATCCCACGACAGGGATGGGTTGTGCAACTGCCAAACCGCTCAAGGTAGCCAACGCGGCGGCTGCCATCAGTTGCGTAAAAGCCATTTTCATTATTTGTCTCCAAGTTTTACAGCCCGGTGAGGGATAAGACTGCATCCTAGAAAACATTGATCATTTGGTCTATTGACTCATTGCAATTCACACTATTGAAATATTCAATGCGCAACAAGTCACAGTTCAGATTTGCGCTTGTGACGATGGGGTTGTAAAAACAAAGTGCCACACACAGCGCGCAGCCAGCGATTGGCAGGATCTTGGTGAAAACGTGTATGCCAATATTGCTTGACCGTGAAGCCTTCAATAGGCAGCGGACAAGAAAGTACCCGCAACCCCGCCGTTTTTGCCAGCGTTTCACCGATATGCCGTGGCAGCGTTGCGATCAATTCGCTGCTGAGAAGAATAGCCGACAGGCCTAAAAAGCCAGGTAAAGCCAACTGAACTTGGCGCTGTTGTCCGATCTCTTGCAAGGCTTTATCAAGCAGTGTGGCGCCTGTGCCCGAAACGATTCCGACATGAGACTCGGACAGGTAGGCCTTCAATGAAAGCCTCTCTCCCAAACGGGGGTGGTTGGGATTACAAAGACATATCCAGTCCTGATCAAACAAGGCTTGCTGGTAAAAACCTGCCTCGAGACCTGGAATTAATCCCAGCGCCAAATCCGACTCTCCCGACTGAAGTTCTAAAGCCATGGTCGGACCAATGGAGGCCGCTTCCAATCGAATGCCTGGGGCCAATGCATGGACATGCGCAAATAGCTTGGGCATCAATGTGATGTGGCTTGCATCGGTCATGAATATGCGAAAGGTGCGCTCGCTGGTGCTCGCATCGAAGTGACTCGAACTGGCGATCAACTGCGCAAAGCCAGATAAAACTTGTCGCACAGAGGGCATCAAGTCTTCCATTCTTGGCGTGGGCTGCATGCCGTCAGTTGTGCGGACAAACAAGGGGTCCGCCAGCATTTTTCGCAGTCGGGCCAACCCAATGCTCACCGTGGGCTGGCTGAGCGACATCCTTTCGGCCGTTCTGGTCACGCTGTGTGTGGCATAGAGCGCATCCAGCAAACGCAGCAATTTCAGGTCGATTTCTTCTGCACCAGTCGTGGAATTTTCGGTCATATTGAAATATTCAATATGCAATATTGTTTATATTGCATTTTGGGAATTGGCTTTGAACTCTATCATTTAAAGAACCTCCTCCGCATTGGAGGACAAGGAGCATAAATTGAAGATAGCGGTCCTAGGAGCTGGTGCCTTGGGGTGTGCGATGGGCAGTTGCCTGAGTGAGGCTGGACATGACGTGTGGCTGATCAACCGTCGTGCAGACCACGTCCAAGCCATGAACCAGCGTGGCCTGACGGTTCGCATCCATGGAACTGACCGACAGATTCCCGTCACAGCAGCTTGCAATGCGCTAGAAATTGCGAAGCAGGCTGGCACGGTGGATTTGATCGTGGTGTTAGTGAAGTCTTTCCACACGCTCGAAGCCATGGCCGCATCCACATCTATTGTGGGTCCCAACACGGTGGTTCTCTCGCTGCAAAACGGGCTGGGCCACGAGGATGTTTTGGCCCAAGTGGTCGGCCGAGAAAAGGTTGTAGCCGGTAAAACCTATGCTGGCGGCGTCATGCTGGGTCCAGCCCACGTGATTCGAGGAACCGAAGGCAAAGAAACCTACATCGGTGAACTTGATGGTCACGTTACCGAGCGCGTGAAGAATATCGCCAAGGTGTTCAACGCTGCGGGACTGATCACCCACATCAGCGACAACATCATGGGCACGATGTGGGAAAAATTATTGGTCAATGTCGCTACGGGTGCATTGAGTGGCATCACCCACCTCACGTACGGCGAGCTATACCAGGTGGCCGAAGTCAAGGAGTGCGCTTTGGCCGCAGTGAAAGAAGCCATCGATGTGGCCCAAGCCAGTGGCATTCGTCTGAACGTCACCGATCCAGAAGAGCCCTGGATTAAGGCCGCTGCAGGCCTACCCGCGCAGTTCAAGGCTTCCATGCTGCAAAGTTTGGAAAAAGGCTCCATCACCGAAGTGGACTACGTCAACGGTTCAGTGGTCCGCTGGGGTCAGAAATGTGGTGTCCCCACCCCGGTCAACCGCACCCTGGTCGCATGTCTGAAAGGCATTGAACGCGGCCTGATCACATCAATTTAAGGAAACACCATGGCAGTCAAAGCATACGTGGAACATGTGGCCATTCGGGTCAAGGACATTCACTGGCACATCAAGTTTTTCTATGAAGTTCTGGGCATGGATGTGCGGGAAATCGATGGTCCGTCAGATGACCCCCGCCAATACTGGACCTTAGGCGGCATGCAACTGATGGCGACCCCGGACTTCGTGGCGCCACCGACTAACGATGCAGGCTGGCTGGCCCATCTGGGCGTCATGGTGGATGATTTGGATGCAGCCATCGAGGCTGCTCTGCCATGGGGCGTCCAATCTCTACCGCAGGGCCGCAATTGGTTGCAATTACCGGATGGTTTGGCTGTGGAATTGATTCAGGCGGCCCCTGGCACCGTGGAGCAAGCGCTCAAGATCAATCCCCGCGCCAAATGATCGGAGGCTCAACATGAAGCTCACACCGCCTGTTATGCATTTCAAGACGCCCGAAAAGTATTGGGACGACGCCAAAGATGGCGACGTTTGCGTCAGCCCCCATTACGAAGTGACCGAAGCACGTATCAATGCGTACGCTGTTTTGACGGGCGACTTCACCCCTGTTCATATCGATGAGGATTACGCCAAAACCACACCCTTTGGCACCCGGGTGGCACACGGCCTGTTTGGCTTGTCTATTGCCGATGGCCTCAAGACGCAAAGTGAATATCGATTCCTGCCTGGCATGTCGCTGGGTTGGACTTGGGATTTTCTCTTGCCCATCAAAATCAATGACGTGTTGCATGTCAAATTCATGGTGACGGGTCTTCGTGCCAGCCAAAGTCGTCCAGGCTGGGGCATCGTGATCCTGCCTTCAGAGTTGATCAACCAGTACGGTGAAATCGTCCATAAAGGCGAGCACCGCTTGATGATTCCCCGTCGTCCAGGAGCGTTCTGATGCAAGATTTGCCACTGAAGGGCTTGCGTGTCATTGACTACAGCCACTTTCTCGCTGGCCCTTATGTGGGTCGCTGCTTGGCCGCCATGGGCGCCGAAGTCATCAAGGTTGAGCGCCCTGGCCTGGGTGATGCTGGCAGGCAGCACGCTCACGTGCTCGACGAGCAGCAAAGTGGGTATTTCTTGCAGCTGAACATGGGCAAACAAGGTGTGAGCGTGAACATGAAAGACCCGCGCGGCAAGGAGTTCATGCAAAAGCTGTGTGACAGCGCCGATGTCTTCATTGAAAACTATCGCCCTGGTGCCTTAGATAAACTGGGGCTGGGCTACAAGGAGTTGTCTGAGCGCAATCCTCAGTTGGTCTACTGCTCCATCTCAGCTTATGGTCACACCGGTCCAGATTCCCACCGAGCAGGTTTTGGACTGATTGCCGAGGCGAAGAGTGGCATCATGCAGATGGTCGGCGTACCGGGCGAGGCGCCGCCCCTGCTGCGCATCTCACTGGGTGACATGTACACCGGCATCCATGCCGTGGCTGCGATCAACGCCGCATTACTGGGACGAGTGAGCTCCGGAAAAGGACAGCACATCGACATGGCCTTGTATGACACGCTGGTGTCAATGCACGAATATGCTGTGCAGTGCTACACCCTCTCCGGTGGCGAGGTGCTTCCTCAGCAGACCGGGCATGACATGCCCACATCGACCCTTTACGGTGTCTTTCGGGCAAAAGACGGTGATTTGGTCATTGCGGCACAGGTGGATGATGCTTGGAAACGATTTGCCGACATGCTAGAGCAGCACGGTGGTCCTGTAGGCTTTGGCATGGATACACGTTTTCATGGCCTGAACGGAAGAAATACACATCGCGAAGAAATCCTTGCCGCCGTTAAAGCCTGGGTAGCCCTTCGCACCGTGTCCGAAGTCCTGTCGCTCCTAGACAGCATCGATGTGCCCAATGCCAAAGTTCAGCGAATTGACGAGGTGATCAACGATCCTCAAATTCAGTCGCGCGGGATGATTTTGGAGCAGCAGCATCCGCGCTTTGGCACCTTGAAGTTACCCAATTTGCCGTTCAGATTTTCCGACTGTGATACCACGACACCCATGAAACAGGTTGCTCCGGACATAGGGCAACACAACACCGAAATCGCCCGAACCCTGGGTTATTCAGATGAGTCCATCCAGGTCATGCAGGACGATGGCGTCCTTTTCACAAGGTAGCTTATCTTAGAAAAATAGGATTTCGGACTTCATGTTGTTAAACAATCCGCTCAATGACTGGTCATGAAAAATTTTCAGAATTTAAAGTACTGACCAAGTGTCGGCTTTCGCGACACAACGGCCGTTCGTATGGGAATATTTTGAAAAGGCTCAGCCTCTTGAGCTCGACTTCGGTCACACCGAACAGTGACATCTTCAGTGAAGTCTCGCCGCCGTCTCAAGGCTGCTCTATTTTTTGGCTGCGGATGATCTGGCCCAAAGCCGCTGTGTCCGCAGCGATCCGGTTGGCCAAGCCCTCGGGCGATGAGCCGACCACCTGCCAGCCCTGTTGAAACAGCTTAGCCCGCATCTCAGGGGCGCGCACGATGTCGCTGATCAAAACCGAAAGTTGTTGGATGTGCGCCGCCGGCATGCTGGCGGGCGCGGCCATGGCATTGAAGATTTCCATTTGGAAGTTCTTCACGCCGGCTTCAGCCAAACTGGGCAGTTCGGGAGTCAAGGTGCTGCGGCCGCTGGAGGTGATGCCGACAGCGCGCAATTTACCGCCCTTGATTTGCGCCGAGATCAAAGCCGGTGGCAGCAAGGCCAATTGGATTTGCCCGCCCAACATGGCGGTGACGATTTGAGCATAGCCGGGGTAAGGCACGTGCACTGGGGCCAAGCCTGCGCGTGATTTGAGCAATTCCATGCCCAAATGGCCAACGGTGCCCATGCCGGGCGAGCCGTAGCTCCATTGGTTGCCCGCTTGCCGCGCTTGCGCCAACACCTCTTGCGCAGACCCTTGGATGCTGGCGGGTGCCGACAATACCAACGGCGCGGTGCCAATCAGGCTGATGGGGGCCAGGTCTTTCAA
>CANGEG010000162.1 GCA_947452725.1 Comamonadaceae bacterium
CATGTCGTGCGCAGCTCGGATCAGGCGAACCGCAATTTCGCCCCGGTTAGCGATCAGTATTTTCTTGAACATGGGTTGTATCCTTGCGCGCAAAGTCAGCGCCTTGTCTGAGGTCTTCATTTCAATATAGCGCAAGGCCTTCATGGGTCATGACCGTTTGGAGACTGAAGCGTGCGGCGACTGTCGCCAGGCCGACTGCCGGTGGTTTGTCCCTGGCCCAAAATGCTTGTGCACGACCCTAAAGGATGACCCATGGACTTGAGCTATTCGACTGAAGAATTGAGTTTTCGCAACGAAGTGCGGGACTGGCTTGCCGCCAATTTGCCGGCCGACTTGCGCGAAAAAGTGCAAAGCTACCGGCACCTGTCCAAAGAGGACTACCTTCGTTGGCACAAAATTTTGGCGACCAAAGGCTGGTCGGTGCCGCATTGGCCCGTCGAGTGGGGCGGCACCGGGTGGGATATCACTCAGCGCTATATTTACGATGAAGAGTTTGCCTTAGCCGGCGCACCCGGTTTGCCGCCTTTTGGCCCTGCCATGTGCGCCTCTGTGCTGTTGAAGTTTGGCACGCCCACGCAAAAAGAACAGTTCTTGCCTCGCATTCGCGAGGGGGATGATTTCTGGGTGCAAGGTTACTCTGAGCCCGGCGCCGGCTCTGACCTGGCTGCGGTCAAAACCCGTGCAGAACGCCAGGGTGACCATTACGTAGTGAACGGTCAAAAAATATGGACGACGCTGGGCCACTACGGCGACTGGATTTTTTGTTTGGTGCGTACCGACAGTCAGTCCGAAAAACGCCAAGAGGGCATCAGCTTTATCTTGATGGACATGAAGACTCCGGGCATCACCGTACGCCCTCTAATCTTGATGGACGGCGGGCACGAAGTAAATGAAATCTTCTTTGACAATGTGAAGGTGCCGGTGCAGAACCTGGTGTTTGAAGAAAACAAAGGCTGGACGGTGGCGAAGTACTTACTCGGTCATGAGCGTATGGGCTCAGGCAGCGTTGGAGCAAGCAGGCGCGAGTTGGCCGCACTGCGCGCGCTGGCTGGCCGCGAGATCAAAAATGGTAAGCCCTTGCTGGAGGACGTGCGTTTCAAAGACAAGCTCACGCGCGTGGAGGTGGAGCTGGACGCATTAGAGATTACATCGATGCGCTTTCTAGATAAGATGCGGCGCACCGGTCAACCGCCGGGGGCGGATGTGTCCATGCTCAAAATCCGCGGCACGGAAGTGCAGCAAATGATCACCGAACTGGCCATGCAAGCGATTGGTCCTCATGCGCAGCCGTTCAAAGCCGTTGACAACGGCGCGATCGATCATTTCACGGCGCGCCTTGCACCTCGTTATTTCAACTACCGCAAAGCCAGTATTTACGCTGGCTCAAATGAAATTCAACGCAACATCATTGCCAAAATGACTTTGGGTCTGTGAGGAAAAAATGAACTTTGAACTGACACCTGAACAGCAGCAACTGGCCGATTCGGTCAGCAAGTACCTAAGCAACAACTACGCTTTTGAGCAGCGCAAAGCGATCTTGCATTCGGCCACCGGTGTGAGCGAATCGGTTTGGCATACCTTTGCCGAAATGGGTTTGACCGCCATGACCTTGCCCGAGGTCGATGGCGGCTTTGGTGGCGGAGCAATGGATTTGATGGCCGTGATGGAGGCCTTGGGCGAAGCCTTGGTGGTCGAGCCTTTGCTCGACAATGTCGCTTTCGCCGGGCGCTTGGTGGCCCGTTTAGGCACCGATGCGCAGCGCGCTTCGGTGTTGCCGGGCCTGATTGACGGCAGTTTGCGTTTGGCTTTTGCCAGCCTGGAGCCAGGTCACCGCTATGACTTGGTGCCTCACGCTACAACAGCTAAGGGCAATGGCCAGGGCTGGGTGCTGAACGGTCACAAGGCGGTTGTTACCGGCGCAGCCACAGCGCAGCTACTCGTGGTGTCTGCCGCTACAACGAATGGTGTGAGTTTGTTTTTACTGGACGCTAAGGCAGCTGGTGTAATGCTGAATCCGAGTCGCACGGTGGATGGTTTTCGAGTGGCCGATGTTTTGCTGAGCGATGTGGCGGTGCCTGCCGACGCCTTGCTGGGAGAGGAGGGCGCGGCATTGCCCTTCATACAAGAGGCGGCAGACTTTGCCACAGCGCTGTTGTGCGCTGAAGCCATTGGCGCCATGAAAAGCGCCAACGATGCGACGCTGGACTACATGAAACAGCGAAAACAGTTTGGCGTGCCGATAGCTTCGTTTCAGGTCTTGCAGCACCGCATGGTGGAGATGTATATCTGCACTGAGCAAGCTCGCTCCATGGCGATTTTGGCGGCCAGCAAGGTCGATGGCGCGAATAATGTCAAAGACCGGGAGCGCGCTGTATCTGCCGCCAAAATCAAAATCGCCGATGCGGCTCGCCAGGTCAGCCAAGAGTCGGTGCAGTTACACGGCGGCATGGGGATGACTGAGGAGCTTAAGGTCTCGCACACTTTTCGCCGCTTGACCATGCTTGCTCAGCAACTGGGGGACGCTGATCACCACTTAGAGCGCTACGCTTCGCTGACTTAAGTCGAAAGGTTTGCCATGACAGGACAACTGCAAGGCCAAGTGGCCATCATCACTGGGGCAGGCTCGGGCATTGGCCGGGCTTCGGCCTTGTTGTTTGCCCAAGAAGGTGCTCGATTGGTTCTGGGCGACAAAACCGAGGCCGTGCATGAAACCGCCCAAGCCGTGATCGCCGCGGGTGGTCTGGCAGTGGCTATGCAGATCGACGCGGGTCATGAGCCCGATGTAATTGCGTTGGTGCAGGCAGCGCAAACCCACTACGGTCGCTTGGATGTGGCTTTTGCCAATGCCGGCATCTCGGGCGGGCGTGCCAGCGTGTTCGAGTCCACGCCAGAGCTGTGGAGCGAGGTGTTGAGGGTCAATTTGATCGGCCCCTGGCTGATGATCAAGCATGCCGGTCAAGTGATGGTCGATTGCGGGCAGGGCGGCTCGATTGTTTGCACCGCCTCCGTGGCCGGAATTCGCTCCGGTGCTGGCGGGGCGCCTTATTCAGCAAGTAAAGCGGGCGTTATTAACCTGGTGATGGTCTCGGCCCAACAACTGAGTGAATCGGGTGTTCGTGTCAATGCCGTGTGCCCGGGTTTGACGGAAACCGGTATGACCAAGCCCACGTTTGATTACGCCAAAGACAAAGGCGTCAGTCACAAACTAGGGCGTCTAAACCCTTTGCGCCGCGCCGGCCAACCGCAAGAGTTGGCTCAGGTCGCCCTGTTTTTAGCTTCTGCTCAGTCTAGCTATGTCAATGGTCAGGCCATTGCGGTGGACGGTGGCTTGTCCAGCTCTCACCCGGTGACCAGACAACTGCCAGGTCAAACTGCGGTTTAACTTATAGCGTTGAGGCGTGGTGTGGTGAAAGCGCACCTTCGAAGTGCCGAATTCGCGCCAAAGCTTGGCACAGGTTTTGCGTTTGATAGACGTACGCAGGAGATGTCTATGAATGCTTTCAATCAATTTCCTTTGGCTTACACCAAATTCCTTGATTTGGTGCAAAACGCCCAAGCCATGCCGCTTTTTCCCCGCTTGGAGCCGAGTGAGGAACGCACCCTTAATCAGTTGGCGGTACAGTGGAATTTTGGCCCGCTGGTGACCATGGGGCAAGCAATGGAAGCTTCGGCAGAAGCTTCTCCCAAGACGTTTCAGCGTCGCTTGGCCAAATTGGCAGAGAAGGGGTTGATTGCTTTTAAAAATGAGCCGGGTGATAAACGCGGACGCTGCATTGTGTCCACGCCTCTGGCCAATCAGTACTTCACCCAGCTGGGCCATTGTTTACAAATGGCCTCACGTATCTTGCAGTGATGCTGCGGTGGTGGATGGCCCCGCAGCCATCCGGCGTGATCAAGACTTACCAGTCGTCGCTTCCGGCGTCAGAGGACGAATCGTCCCAGCCGTTGCCCGCTCCTGAGTCAAAGTTACCTAAGTCGGGCTGGGCGGGGCTTTGAAAGGGCACGTAGCCATCGTTGCCAGAGACGTTTTGCGGCGCTGCGTTACCAAAGTTGTTGTGGTGATCGCCTTCGAAGGCTTTGGAAAGTGCATAACCAGCAGCTACACCCGCCAAACCACCGACCACGGCGCCTCCGATACCGGATCCCATGCCGCCCATAGGTTGACCACCTTGGTATCCTGGCGCATAGCCAGGGCCCTGTCCGGGGTTATAACCCGCACCTGCCGGCTGAACCGCGCCAAAAGGCATTGAGTTCATAGGGTTGGCAGCTTGCATAGGTGCGTTGTAGCTTGGCACCTGCGTTTTTTGGCGCCGCAGCACCAAAGCCAAAATCACCAAACCAGCAATGCCAATCCACACATAGTGCAATGGGAATGTGGGCTCCGGCGCGCCTGGTGTTGGGCTGGCTACCGTGCGGTGTGGCTCTGACAAGCCTGAACCGGCAGATAATGCCTGCGAGCCGGTCAAGGATTTGGATTGTTGACTGACCTTGTTGTAAATGTCATTGAATTTTTCTGGGCTAGCCGCGAATTTCAGTGCAGGGTCCAGTGTTTTGGCTTGAGACAGAGCAGCTTGGGCATCAGCGTAGCGGTTTTGCCGGGCGAGCACCTGGCCCAGTTCGTATTGGGCTTTGGCACTGTTCGGCTTTTCTTGAATCACCTCACGCAGCATCGTCTCTGCTTGGCTCAGGTGACCGCTTGATACGGCGGCATCAATGTCTTTGGGGCTGGGCAAGGCCATAGCGGCTGCGGCGGCCAGGGTGATCAGCAGACCCAACACGGGTCGGCTGAGTTGTGCAAATGAAAAACGAGGCATATCGCAATCTCCCGAAGAGGTTTGACCTAAAAAGGGTGATTGTGCGTGGCCCTTATTGCGCTTGTGTAAAGCGGGGTATTCAGCCCCCCTTAGGCGATCAGAACCAAAGCCAAAAACCGTTCAGCATAGAGATAAAACCCAGCAGGCCCAAGCCGCTGCCAACCCAGTAAAAGACGGTGATGCCGCCAATGATGGAGACAGACAACAACACGATGGCAATTTGCAGCATGCCTTCAGCGTAGTCGAACCAAGGGTCTTGGCGCATGGCGTGGTCACGCTCATGTTCGTGCTCTTTGGCTTTGGCCAGTAGTTCTTTTTTGCCTTCTAGGGTCTCGGGCTCGGACTCGTAGCGTTCGATGGTTTTTTTGTACTCGTCGATTTTCTTTTGGTGCAGTTCTTTCACCGCTGCAGGCATTTGCGGTTCGCGCGCCAATTGCAACTCCAGATCTGTGGTCGCAATTTTCAGAGCCGTTTGGCGCACGGTTTTGGCTTGATAAAACGAGTACGAGTTTGATGCCAAAATATTTTCTTGGGTCGACTCTTTCATTGCGTTGGAGCCGCCCAAGTTGGATATGGCCAATACCATCGCCAAAATAGAAATGGTCAAAGCCGTGCGGCTTTTGGTGGAGTGACCTTCGTGCATCTCAGTCAGTTCATTGGCTTCAGTAACTTCCATAGGAACCCTTTTGTGAAGTGATGTAAATATTAAATTTCAATGTGCCCGCCAATCTCAATGGCATGATCAAAAGGAATTTTGAAGTATTCGGTGGCGCCTTGCATCATGCGGTGCATCATGATGAAGGGCGCCAGCATCCAGGGTGAGCTGTGTTTAGCGACTACTTTTTCTTTGCCCACAAAGAACGAAATGTCCATCAGGCTGAAATGAAATTCGCGTGCGCGCAGTATGGCCACTGCGCGCATCACATTGGGCTCTTCCATGAAGCCATAGTTAACATGCACCGCGTGAATGTTGTGCTCTAAGTGCCGCGTTTGCACCCGCTCTTCATCGGGCACAAAGGGCTTATCCACAATTGCCATGTTCATCAACACCACGCGCTCGTGCAGCACTTTATTGTGCTTGAGGTTGTGCAAAAGTGCCAAGGGAGTAATGTCTTCATGGGGCACCATAAAAATAGCAGTGCCAGAAATCCGGTATGGCTGACTTTTGTGCAGCTGAGTGATGAAATCTTTCAGCGGTAACGCTTGGTCCCAGCGGGCTTTGAGCAGGCGCTCGCGACCGTTAATCCAGGTGATCATGATCATCAAGGATAAGGTGGCCACGGCGATCGGCAACCAGCCACCTTCAAAAAACTTGAACAAATTGGTGCCAAGAAAGATCGTGTCCAGCAAAAACAGCAGGGCAAAGATGGGCAAGAAAACCAGCTTGTTCCATCCTTTCATGAAAATCATGAAATAGCCTGCAAGCAAGGTGTCTATCGCCATGGCGCCAGTGACCGAAATACCGTAGGCAGAGGCCAGACTTTCCGACGACCGGAATATGGTGACCAGCGCTACCACGCCCAAATACAGAAAGATGTTGATTTTGGAGACGTAGACCTGACCAATTTCTTCGGACGAGGTGTGCTTGATGCGCAGTCGCGGAATGTAGCCCAGTTGTACCGCTTGATTGGCGATCGAGAACGCGCCAGAAATGACGGCCTGGGACGCAATGATCGTAGCCATGAACGCCAGCAGAAGCAGCGGTATCAAAGCCCACTCTGGGGCCAAGCGGTAAAACGGATTGTCAATTGCGCCCGGATCGCGAATCAACAAGGCACCTTGGCCAAAGTAGTTCAGCAGCAGACAGGGAAAAACCAACAGCAACCAAACGCGCTTGATAGGCTTGAGGCCGAAATGCCCCATGTCTGCGTACAAGGCTTCCCCCCCCGTCACAGCCAGGACCACCGAGCCCAAGATGGCGATTGCTACGCCAGTGTGTGCGAACAAGAAAGAGACGCCGGTGAAGGGATTCAAAGCTAGCAAAATTTCTGGAGTTCGCATAATTTCAATCAAACCCAAGATGCCCAGTGCAAAGAACC
>CANGEG010000163.1 GCA_947452725.1 Comamonadaceae bacterium
GTTGCAGCCTGTGGAGAGGAAGGCTCTGGCCTTGCGCGTAAGCGTAAGACGAAACCAGCCTCTGTGAAGCAGGAACCCACCGAAGCGACTATGCGTGAGGCAACTCATGTGTAGCACCGTAGGAATCCCCTGCCATTAGGCAGGGGAGGATGTCAAAAAGGTATTGGAATTTAATGGCCATGCTGCGCTTAATGGCCAACGTGTATGTCGCACAACGCACAGACTCGCAATGGGCCCGAAATTGACACTTCATCAAGGTTGCAAAGACAGCTTGGGAAATCATGAGCCATCTCAACAGTTGACACAGGGGACCCTATGCGAACCATCAAGCAAGTTGCCGAACGCATTGCACGGGACCCTTTCAGTCCTGAGAACAAGGTGCTGTCAGATTTGATTGTTTCTCTCGAGCGTGAGCAATCATTCGGTTTGAACGATCTATACACCCTGCGTGAAAATGAATTTGACATTGCCATGGTCATCCTCAGTGATTGGCGACTGGATCGGTATTATTTTGGGCATGCCAAGTTGTTTGATTCTTCGCGATCACCGCAAGTGCCTTGCGATGAAATGAAATTGAAAGCCTGAACAGGAAAAACCACTTCCTCCAAAAAAAACATTCAACCTCTTTGGCTTGATCTGCCTGAAGAAAAAGACTATCCCGCTGCCGCGTCTTACCACTTGCTCACCACAGTGCCCAAAAAAGTGCCCAAGGTGGCGGCTTCTTTACGCAAAGCCAAAGTCAGCCAGTTCAAAGCCAAAGACATCTTTCGAGCCTCTGGACTGTCTTTGTTGGGCATGAGCAATTTGCACGTCGAGAAAGATCGTCAAAAAATAGTCAAAGGCACGCCCTTGTCGCCTTTGCTTTTGGTGAGTGCGCCGGAGTTGGGCACAGTCATCATTGCCGATGGCTACCATCGCTTGTGCGCGGTCTACGGCTTCAATGAAGTGGCTTTGATCCCCTGCAAAATCGCCTGAAATGCCCATTGAGCGGGTGATGCCTTCACCCATCGCTCAGCGACTGTGCTGGTGAATCATGTCGCGGACGCGCGGGTAGATTTGTTGGTTCCATTTGCTGCCGCTGAACACGCCGTAATGCCCTACACCGGTTTGCACATGGTGCGTTTTCATGGAAGGGCGCACCCCTGGGCACATATCGTGCGCGGCCACGGTTTGACCAATGGCGCAAATGTCATCGCGCTCGCCCTCCACTGTCATTAACGCAGTTTTGCGTATCGCATGCGTGTCCACCCGGCGACCTTTGTACATCAGCTCGCCGCGCGCTAGGTCGTAGGTTTGAAACACTTTTTCGACCGTTTCCAAGTAGAACTCGGCGTGCAAATCGTTCACGGCCAGGTACTCGTCGTAAAAGGTCTGAACTGCGTGGGCCTGCTGTAAATCGCCTTCGAGCAGGTGTTGGTACATGTTTTTGAAGGCGCTTTTGTGGCGGTCCATGTTCATGCTCATAAACGCCGACAGCTGCACAAAACCTGGGTAGACGCGCCGCATGAAGCCGGCGTGTGGCAGGGGCACATGGCTGATCAGATTCTTCTCAAACCATTCAATCGGTTTGGTGATTGCCAACTCGTTCACGCCCGTGGGGTTGATGCGGCAGTCCACCGGGCCCGCCATCAACGTCAAACTGCGCGGCTGGGCCGGGTGTTGGTCTTGTGCCATCAGCGCAGTGGCCGCCAGCGCCGCCACGCAGGGTTGGCACACCGCCACTACATGGGTATTGGGGCCCAGCGCGGCCATGAACTGCATCATGTGTTCGATGTACTCATCGAGACCAAAAGTGCCATGCGCCAGTGGAATGTCGCGTGCGTTGTGCCAGTCGGTGATGTACACATCGTGGTCTTGCAGAAGCGTGCGCGCGGTCTCGCGCAGCAAGGTGGCAAAGTGGCCTGACAGTGGGGCGACGAGCAGGACGATCGGCTGCACCTCGCTGCTTGGCGCTTGCACCTTGCGAAAGTGCAGCAAGGTGCCAAACGGAGTCGTCAGAGTGTTTTCTTCCACCACCGGAACGCTCAGACCTTGAACCTTGACTTCTTTAATTTGAAAGTCGGGTCGGGTGTGGGTAAGTCGCATGCGAGAGAACACCTCGCCTGCGGCCGATAGGCTTCGCATCCAGCTGTGCTCGGTTTGGTCCATCCACAAAGCGTTGGCCCCATGCTGGGCGGCCAAGCGCAGCGGAGACATCAGGTCGGATTGAAGCTGGTAGGCCTGGTAAAGCATAGTGGTTCCTGATGGATTCGGTGTCCTAGGTCTTAGGCAAGTTGCGGGCCAGCGCGCGGCTGAGCAATTTCAGGCAAAAGCTGCATTTGTGCACCGCGCAGGTGCTGCGATGCGCAACAACAGGGCGTGAAGCGCGCTGCGTGGGGTTAGACATGGCTCCAGCTCTGGCACAGGGCTTGCAATAAGCTCAGAACACATCCACTACCGGAGACATTCCATGAGCACCACTGTTTTGACTTTGAGCAGCCGCAATTACGGTGCCTGGGCCCTGCGCGGGTGGCTGATGGCCAAGTGGGCCAAGTTGCCTTTCAAAGAGCACATCGTCTCTCCCGACGATCCAGCCATGCGCGCCGAGATCATGCTCTTGTCCTCTTCTATGCGCGTGCCATCGCTGGAGCATCAGGGCATTCACGTGTGGGATACGTTGGCCATTGGCGAGTACCTGAACGAGATCAAACCCAAAGCCGGCCTACTGCCAGCCGACTTGGCTGCGCGCGCGCATTGCCGCGCCATTTGCGGCGAGATGCATTCGGGCTTTAGCGCGCTACGCTCCTCGCTGCCTATGAACATCAAGGCGCATTTCCCTAAATTCAAAATTTGGTCGCGTGCTCAGTCGGATGTTGACCGCATCACCGACATCTGGCATGAATGCCTTGACACCTACGGCGGCCCTTACTTATTTGGCAAGCAGCCCTGTATGGCCGATGCTATGTATGCACCGGTGGTTACGCGCTTTTTAACTTACGACGTGCCCCTTGACGAAGTCTGCGCAGCTTATTTAAGCACCATGATGGCGCTGCCCTCTATGCAAGAGTGGGTAGAGGGCGCAACTTTGGAGCCAGACGAAATTGACATGTTGGAAGCTGAGTTTTGAACTCGGTTTGACTTAGAGGTTGCACGCTCAAGGCAAGCTAAAAAGCCAGCCCAAGTTCACTTGGTGCTGGCTTTTTGATGACGGTCTGCTCAATGGTAAAGCTGATAAGTGGGCTTAGTTCCAGGGGGTGGGGTCTGGAATGTCGCACACCGGTTCAACCGATACGGTCTTAAAATCAGCCGGCGAGACGATTTCCAAATATTCCATGTCAGCCGAGTAGTCGAACAAAAAGTGACGAATGCCGGGGCGTTGGTGCACCACGTCGCCGGCTTGAACCAAAGTCACTTGGTCTTCGTACATGAATTTGGCCCAGCCCTTGGTCATGATCACGATTTGAAAATCAGCCTCATGACGGTGCCAGCCCGTGCCCTTTTCTGGGGCTAAATTTGCTTTGACTAAATGGGCAATCACTTTGCCGTGCGTGGCTTCGGCCACACCCAGGTCGCGGTACAAAAAGAAATCTCGCAGGCCACCCAGCGCAAAAGCGGTGTCGGTGGGCTTAACGTGAGAAAAGTCGGTGGTGGTGCGGTCAAGCATGGGGCACTCCTTGAATGTCAGCATGGCACAGATGCTGTGATTACTTCAAAGCACAAACTGTTCCCGGCTTGGACCGCTATAAAACGGATGCCGTGCACCAAAAATTTGCACTCACTGACGCCAACACTTGACTTTCGATATTTCCACTATCTAAAACGAAACTTACAACTTGTAACAACGAGCGTAGAATCGCGCAAATTTGCAACGCCTGTCATGCTTCACCACTCCCCCTTTCGAACGCAGGCGTTGATATTGCGTCACAGCCTTGCCCTGGGCCAAAGGGCGCTCTTCAGTGTGCCGGCAATCATCGCCTTGTCCTGCTTGACTTGGACTCTGATGCAATTGCTCACTTACCCCGCTTTGGACGGTCGCCATGACATGCTGGAGAACTACGCTTGGTCCCAGTTGGCGACTTGGGGCACACACAAGCACCCGCCCTTTTTTGCTTGGATGGTGGGTCTGTGGTTTACGTGGGTTCCACATCAGTCCTCTTACTACAAGCTCTTGGCTTATTTGAATGTGGCACTCGCCCTGTGGGGCGTTTTGAAATTGGTTCAGGTCCTGCACCTGGATGACTTGGGTAAGCCTGCCGTGATTTTGCTGCTGTGGAGTCTGCCCTACACCACCTTGGCCGCCAAATTCAATGCCAACAGCCAATTGCTTTCTCTGTGGCCTTGGACCGCGTATTGGCTGCTGCGATGCAGGCAGAGCGAAGGGTGGCACCAGCTTATTGATGCCATGATGTTGGGCGCACTGGGCGCTGCCTGCATGCTGAGTAAATATTACAGTGGCGTTTTTTTACTTGGCTTGTGGCTGGTTTGCCTGATGGACACCCAAGGACGGCGGTGGATGCGCACGCCTTGGCCCTATTTGGCCTTGGCCTTGATGTTAGCTTTGATGTGGCCACATGCCCAATGGGTGATGGCACACGACGCGGTAACTTTCAAGTATGTGGAAGAGCAGGGCAATGGGCACATTTACTTTAAAGGATTCGTGACCTTTGCCTTGGCGCCGATTCTTTACTGGTTGCCCGCTTGGTTGGTGGTGGTGGGGGTCGGCGGGCTTGCTTTGAGCCGTGCACAGCCTCTAGCGCCTCGATGGCAGGTGCTTCGTAGCTGGGCTTGCCAGACTTGGTTGCCTCAGGGGCGCGAAGACACCTTGTTTTGGCTGGCCTTTGTGCCTTGGGCGGTTAGCTTGATTTTTGGGCTGAGTTCATTTGTCAACTTGTCCACTGCCTGGGCCATTCCCATTGGATACGCCTTTCCACTGCTGTGGTTGCGTAACTTCAAAGTGCAAGCCCGCTTACATGAGGTTAAAGCGCCTTGGTTCCGACTCGATGCTTATGTGTACCCTGTGTTGTTGACCTTGTTGTTGTTCGCAGTTTTGTTGGGATGGAGAAATGCGCAAAGGGCGGACGTCAATTACTACCACCCCGGTTCAAGCGTTGCCAGAACCCTGCTGACCGATTGGCAAAGGCGCCATCCTGCCACTTCCTTAAAATGGGTTGGCGGAGATTGGGCAGAGA
Source organism: Comamonadaceae bacterium (assembly GCA_947452725.1). Taxonomy (GTDB): domain Bacteria; phylum Pseudomonadota; class Gammaproteobacteria; order Burkholderiales; family Burkholderiaceae_C; genus Limnohabitans_A. The sequence continues at coordinate 5,169 of CANGEG010000163.1, forward strand.
ACGCCATTTTGTCCTTTTACGGTCGCTCCTCTTTGGTGGTCATTCCAGGATTGCCGGGCTCCGAGCCCGCCACGCTTTATGACGCTGGTGACTTGAGTGAGCAGCCAGGATTGATTTTTTGCAGCCTTGGCCCAGTTCAAGTGGAGCGTAAGGTCGTCACCGTGTGTGAAGAGCAAGCCCAGGCTTGGTTGCAAACGCGTGGCCAACCAGTCGAGCCGATCAAGTACAAAATTTATCGTAAGGGTTGGCGTTTTCCTGCGCAGGTCGAGTTTGAATATGTGGTTTTTCACGTACTGACGCCTTGATCGCTAGGGCGAACCAGCGGGCCTGCATGAGTCTGGGATAATTGGCACCTATGAGCGGCAATACCTTTGGCACCCTTTTTTCTGTTACCAACTTTGGTGAATCCCACGGCCCAGCCATTGGCTGCGTGATTGACGGCTGCCCGCCGGGCATGCGTTTGTCTGAGGCCGACATTCAGCCTGACCTGGACCGTCGCCGCCCGGGTACCTCCAAGTTTGTGACTCAGCGCAGCGAGCCTGATGCGGTGCAAATTATCTCAGGCGTGTATGAGGGCCTGACCACCGGCACGCCGATTTGCCTGCTGATTCAAAACACCGACCAGCGCAGCAAGGACTACGGCAATATTTTGCAGACCTTCCGCCCCGGTCATGCTGACTACACCTACTGGCGTAAATACGGCGTGCGCGATCCGCGCGGCGGAGGCCGGTCTTCGGCTCGCCTCACTGCGCCCATGGTGGCAGCTGGCGCCGTGGCCAAGAAGTGGCTAAAGGAGCACCACGGCACCCAATTGTTGGGTTGCATGACACAAATTGGCGACGTGCCGATTGGCTTTGAGTCTTGGGCGCATGTGCCGAACAACCCGTTTTTTGCCCCAGTGGCTGACGTGAGTGCGCTGGAAGACTATATGAATGCAATGCGCAAGTCGGGCGACTCTTGTGGTGCGCGTTTGCGCGTAGTGGCGCAGGGCGTGCCTGTGGGCTGGGGCCAACCGCTGTTTGACAAGCTGGACGCCGATATCGCCTACGCCATGATGGGCATCAACGCAGTCAAAGGCGTGGAAATTGGCGCTGGCTTTGGCTGTGTTACCCAAAAAGGCAGCACCGCAGGTGACTCGCTCACCGTGCAAGGCTTTGAAGGCAATAACGCGGGTGGCGTATTGGGGGGCATTAGCACCGGCCAGAACATCGAAGTGTCGATCGCGGTCAAGCCCACCAGTTCCATCTTGATTCCTCGTCAGACCCTGGACACTGAAGGCCAAACAGCCCAAGTCATTACCAAAGGCCGCCATGATCCTTGCGTGGGCATTCGCGCCACACCGATCGCCGAGGCCATGCTGGCTCTTGTGCTGATTGATCACGCCTTGCAAAACCGAGCCCAATGCGGTGATGTTCAGCACGCTCAAGCAGCGATTCCCGCAGGGCGGGAATGACTGCGAGCACAAAGGCAAATCGCAAACAGTTGCTGCCGTTTGCTGCGGTCTCGGCCAGTTACTTCGCCCATATTGGTTTTTTTAACCCTTATCACTAGTGTCCGGTAAATTTTGATGCTGATTTCAGAACAATTCGTCTTGCAACTGAAGTACCTCGACCTCTTCGTTGTGGATGGCGTTGGAGACCA
>CANGEG010000164.1 GCA_947452725.1 Comamonadaceae bacterium
GGTGAGCAAAATCACCATCACCACCTGGACGACAAAGCTGGCGTGCAAGACCAGGGCAACAATGGACATGTCTTGGTTCATGACTGGAGTGCTTTCAAAATCGTGAGCGGAATGCGGCCGGGTTTGAGCGTGCTGCTGTCTACCCATCCAATGCGGATGGTGCCTTCGGCCAGCAACTGTGGCGCTAGGCCATTTTGTTCACGCCAGGCTTGCTGGCGCAGCGTCAATGAGGCGCGACCGGCTTCGGCGAGCTCGGCGGTGACGGTGAGCAAGTCGTCAAGCTGAGCCGGGCGGTGGTATTTGAGACTGGTCTCACTCACCACAAACATGCCGCCGACCTCAGTTTTGAGGGCGTGCTGCTCTATGCCCAAAGCGCGCAACCATTCTGTGCGCGCCCGTTCAAAAAACTTCAGGTAATTGGCGTAGAAGACGATGCCACCGGCGTCGGTGTCTTCCCAGTAAATGCGGATGGGAAACTGAAACGCAGTTTGCATGGCAGTTGATAACGTCACGACTGCAACCAATGGCGCAAACGTGCCATGGCAGTTTGCAGTTCGGCCATGGAGTTGGCGGTGGAAAAGCGCACAAAATGGGCAGTTTCGGTCACGCCAAAGTCGCGCCCGGGTGTAATGGCCACATGGGCCTCACGCAGGGCGGCGTAGGCAAAGTCCCAGCTGTCTTTGAGGCCTAACTTTTTGCAGGCTGCCGAGCAATCGGCCCAGGCATAAAAAGCGCCATCGGGTACGACTGGTACGGGGAGACCCATCTCATTGAGTGCTGGAATTACAAAGTCTCGCCGGGCTTTGAATTGGGCGCGCCGCTCCTCGTACACGGTCAGACTTTCAGCCTCAAAGCAAGCCAACGCTGCTTGCTGCGCTACGGTGCTGGGGCAGATGAAGAGGTGTTGAGCCAAGCGCTCGATCACCGGCACGAGCTCTTCGGGCACCACCAGCCAGCCCAAGCGCCAGCCGGTCATGTGAAAGTATTTGCTGAAGCTGTTGACGCTAATGATCTGATCGCTGATGGCCAATGCGCTGAGACCAAACGCATCGTCGTGGCTCAGACCCAGATAGATTTCGTCCACCAGCGTGATCCCGCCGCGGGCTTGCACAACTTGGTGAATGCGGCGCAATTCGTCGGGGTGAATTGAGGTGCCGGTCGGGTTGGACGGGGAGGCCAGCAACACACCTCTGGTGCGCTCGGTCCAATGCTCAGCAACTTTCTCGGCGGTGAGTTGAAAGCGCTCAGCCGCTGTGGTTGGCACCAGTATCGCTGTGCCGTCAGCGGCGCTGACAAAGTGACGATTGCAAGGATAGCTGGGGTCGGGGGTGAGGATTTCGTCGCCCCGGTCGATCAAGGCCAGGCAGGCCAGGTGCAGTGCGGCGGAAGCCCCGGCGGTGACCACGATGCGGCTGGGTGGCACGGCCAGATCAAAGCGCGAGCCATACCACGCGCTGATGCGTTCACGCAGTTCTTGCAGCCCTAGTGCAGGCGTGTACTGGGTCGCGCCTTGCTCAATAGCGCGGGTGGCCGCGGCACGCACCAAGGCAGGTGCGGTGAAGTCGGGCTCGCCGATGTTCAAAAAGATCATCGGTCGGTCGGTGTGGGCCACTTCGCGCGCAATGGCTTGCGCGGTTTTGGCCACTTCCATTACATAAAAAGGCTCGATGCGCTGGGCACGTTCAGAAATGCGAATGGCGTTGGAGTGCATGTCAGATGCGTGCGCGGCCTGCTTTGCGGTCTGCATCCACTTCGAGCGGACGCAGCTGAGGGGCCAGGCCGCCGAGCACTGCGTTGACGTATTTGTGGCCATCGGTGCCACCAAACTCTTTGGCCAACTCAATGCATTCGTTCAGTACCACGCGCCAAGGCACGTCGGGGCAATGCTGCATCTCGTACACGCCGATCCACATGGCGGCGTGTTCTACAGGTGAAATCTCGGCAAATTTGCGGTCCAGCAAGGGCAAAATCAATGCATCTAGCGCGGCCGACTGTTCGGTGCAGCCATACAGCAGGGCGTCGTAATGGGCCGAATCGGCTTTGTGAAAGCCCGCCAGATCACGGGTGAACAGGTCGATCTCGGCCGTTTCGTTGCGGCCCACCAGGCTTTGGTACAGGGCTTGCAAGGCAAATTCACGCGAGCGGCTGCGGGCGGATTTGGCCGAGGCTTTGCGCACGCCGGTGCTGGTCATGCCTGGCTTTGGGGCTTGGACGGGGACCACTTCCGCACCTTCCAACTCGGCGGAAAGAACAAGGCCCGCAGCGGCTGCCGTCTGTGGCGCGGTCATGCCAGGTCCTTAGCGTCTTCGCTGTCTTCATCGTCCAAGATGTCGGCCAAATCGCCCGACAGGTCTTCCATCAGCATGGCCATTTCCACCGCCACGCGGGCTGCGTCGCGGCCTTTGTCGTTTTGCCGCGCCACAGCTTGCGCCATGTCTTCGGTGGTCAAGATCGCATTGGCAATCGGCAAGTTGTAGTCCAGCGCAATACGGCAAACGCCGGCGCCCGACTCGTTGGCCACCAGTTCAAAGTGATAGGTCTCACCGCGAATGATGCAGCCCAAAGCAATCAACGCGTCGTACTCGGCGCGCTCGGCCATGGCCTGCAATGCCAATGGCACTTCCAGGGCTCCTGGCACGGTCACATGGTCGATCTGGCTCACGCCCAAGGCTTCAAGTTCTTGGATGCAGGCCACAGCCAGCGCGTTGGTCACATCTTCGTTGAAGCGAGCTTGCACAATGCCGATGTGCAAAAACTGACCGTCCAGTTCTTGCGCTATACCTTGGTTGGCGTTTTGCATATTTATTCCTTGGGGATGTAAGCGGTGATTTCGAGTCCGTAGCCGGTCATGCTGGGCATGCGTCGGGGTTGGCCCATGAGTTTCATTTTTTGCACGCCGCATTCACGCAAGATTTGCGCGCCCACGCCATAAGTGCGCAGGTCCATCTTGCCGCGCTCGGGCGCCTGAGCAGAGCGGGCGCGGCCTTCAAATTGGTCCAGCAACTGGTCAGCGGATTCGCCGCAGTTGAGCAGCACGGCCACGCCAAAGCCCTGCGCATTCAGGTATTGCAGGCTGGCGTCCAGGCTCCATGAGTGCATGGCGCGCTGAACTTCCAATGCGTCGAGCACCGACAGCGGCTCGTGCACCCGCACCGGCACTTCTGTGTCGGGTGTCCAGCTGCCCTTGACCAAGGCCAAGTGCAGGGCTTGACTGGGTTCATCTCGAAAGGCGTGCGCGGTGAACTCACCGTGAGCGGTTTGCATGGTGCGAGAGCTGACTTTTTGCACCAACGACTCGTTGCGGCTGCGGTGCTCAATCAAGTCGGCGATGGTGCCGATCTTCAAGCCGTGTTCGGCTGCAAACAGTTGCAGGTCGGGCAAGCGGGCCATGGTGCCATCGTCTTTCATGATCTCGCAGATCACCGATGAGGCGCTGCAACCGGCCATGGCGGCCAGGTCGCAACCGGCTTCGGTGTGGCCGGCGCGCATCAGCACGCCGCCGTCCACCGCTTGCAGCGGGAAGATGTGGCCGGGCTGCACCAGGTCGGTGGGCTGACTGCTGGCGGCCACGGCGGCTTGAACCGTGCGCGCGCGGTCGGCCGCAGAGATGCCGGTGGTCACGCCTTCGGCCGCTTCAATTGAGACGGTAAAGGCGGTGCTGTAGAAGGTGCCGTTGCGCGCGGCCATGGGCGGCAGGTTTAAAAACTCGCAACGCTCACGGGTCAGCGTCAGGCAGATCAGGCCCCGGCCAAAGCGGGCCATGAAGTTAATGGCTTCTGGCGTCACATGGTCAGAGGCCAACACCAGATCGCCTTCGTTTTCGCGGTCCTCTTCGTCCACCAAAATAACCATGCGGCCAGCGCGCATGTCGGCCACGATGTCTTCTACGGGGGAAATAGCGACGGGGGAAAGTGAGTGAGTGGCGCTCATGCTGGGTCCTGTTTTGATGTGGATTCGAGGCTGAGCATGCGTTCTACATACCGCGCAACGGTATCGATTTCTAGATTAACTGAGCTGCCGCTGTGCAGTTGGCCCAGCGCCGTGTTTTCTACAGTGTGCGGAATCAAGTTGATGCTGATGTCGCAGCCCCCAGTCATGTCAACCACCTGGTTCACTGTCAGACTCACGCCGTTGACGGTGATCGAGCCTTTGTAGGCCAGGTATTTGGCGAGGCTGGTTGGAGCCAGAATGCGCAACTGCCAGCTTTCGCCAACTTGGGCAAAGTGGCTGACTTGGCCTACGCCGTCGACATGGCCTGAGACGATATGACCGCCCAGGCGGTCGCCAGCACGCAAGGCTTTTTCCAGGTTGATCGGGCCGAGTTGGTCCAGGCCTGCAGTTTTGTCCAAAGACTCGGCCGAAATGTCGATCGTAAACTGTCGCTGCAAGGGGTTGAAGGTGGTCACGGTCATGCAGGCACCATTCAAGGCGATGCTGTCGCCCAAGCCCACGTCGTCAAGGTAGCCGAGCGGCGCCTCGATGGTGAGGCGCTTGCCGTGGTGTAAAGAGCTGCCCAGGTCGTGAAAGGCGGCGATGCGCCCCACGCCGGTGATGATTCCGGTAAACATGTGTGTATTTTCGCAGGGAAAGAGGGTGATATGGCCGCGCGGGCCTTAAAACCCTGAATTAAAAAAGATCGCGTCCGGTGACGCGGGCCAAAATACGCAGATCGGGGCCGATCAGGGTCGGCTCGGCAAAGCTCAAACTCGGTGCTTCGCTCAGGTGATTTAAAGGTCCTATCTGGGCCATACCCCTTCCTTGGCCGATCAGCTTGGGCGCCAAGTACAGCAAAAACTCATCTACCAAACCTTCGCGCACCAAAGAGCCGTTAAGTTTGTGTCCCGCTTCCACATGCACCTCATTGACTTCGCGCCTTGCCAAGTCGCGCAGCAGGGCGGCTAGATCCACCTTGCCACCGGGGCCAGGCATCAAAGTGACAATGGCCCCTAAAGCTTGCAGTGCGGCGCGGCGTTCCGGGTGGTCCACCGCAGCGTAAATCCAGATCTGCCGTGGTAATGCGGGCTGGGCCTGAAAGAGCCTGGCGGTGAGGGGGGTTTCAAGCCGGCTATCCACAATCACCAGGTGAGGTGCGCGCGGCGCGGTGACCAGCCGGGTGTCAAGCAGCGGGTCGTCTTCGAGCACGGTGCCAATGCCGGTCATCACCGCGCAGGCGCGGGCCCGCCAAGCGTGGCCATCGGCGCGCGCTTTGGGACCGGTGATCCATTGGCTTTGGCCGTTTTCCAGTGCAGTTTGGCCGTCTATCGAGGCGGCTATTTTCATGCGCACCCAAGGGGTGTGGCGTTGCATGCGGCTGAAAAAACCGAGGTTCAGTTCGCGCGACAGGCCCGCGGCCTGGTCGTCGTGCTCAATGTGCACGCCCGCCGCTTGCAGACGCTCTAGGCCTTGACTGGCTACCACCAAGGGGTTGGGGTCGCGGGCGCCCACCACCACGCGGGTGATACCGGCTTGCGTCAATGCATCGCAGCAGGGCCCCGTGCGGCCCTGATGCGCACAGGGCTCCATCGTTACATAAGCAGTTGCGCCTTGGACGCTGTGGCCACGCGCTTGAGCGTCGCGTAGCGCCATGATTTCGGCGTGGGCTTGCCCCGCGCGCTGCGTATGGCCTTCGCCCAGCACCGCACCGTCCCAAGCGGTGATGACGCATCCCACGCGAGGGTTTGGCGAAGTCAGCCACAGCGCCTGGCTTGCCAGTGCAAGGGCGCGCTGCATGGGGGTAATAGTTAGGCTGGACATGAAAAACAAGGCTGGGCGGGAAGGCGGGTGGACAGTAAATGGCTCAAAGAGGGCATTAAATATCTGGTTGATGTGTCTGCATTTTGCCTTGTGCACGTAACGCGAGGGGTTCAAGGGAAGTTTGAGGATTTGGGCTGAGCATAAATACGGCCATTGTGGCGTTTTGGGTGGCGACCGCGCGCTGCCGACAAGACAGTGCCATAGGGCTGAATGTGATAGCGCCGTTAATTTTGCTTTTAGGGCGCAGTGCACCTTGATTTGAAAGGCTTAAAGCTGGCGTAGACAGACCCAGTTGCCTCGCAAGAGCAGGCTTTTGTGATGTTGGCGGGCAGCGGTGCGGTGTTGCACTAGGTGTTCGATGCGTGCAAAGCCGCCGAAGGCGGCTCAGCGGTGTGCCTCAAGCCGGCGCCATCACGCTGTGCTTAGCCTGCGGGCAGAGTATTTGGGGTTGGACGCTGACGATCATCTTCACGGGAAATGCTGGCTTGCAAGCAGTCACATTAGCCAGCTGAAGTTCGAGTTCAAGTGGTTTTGATTATTTGTTGACTTCGTCCACCAGCAGCTTGAAGTCGTCAATGTCTTCAAAGCTGCGATACACGCTGGCAAAGCGAACATAGGCTACTTTGTCGAGTTTTTTCAATTCGCGCATCACCAATTCGCCCAGACGGTTGGAGGCGATTTCGCGCTCGGCAAAACCGAGCAGCTTTTCTTCGATGCGTTCAATGGCCGAGTCCACTTGCTGCGTGCTCACCGGACGTTTGCGCAAGGCCAAATTCATGCTGGCGCGCAGTTTGATGCGTTCGTACTCAATGCGTCGACCGTCCTTTTTGACGATTGCTGGAAAGTTCACCTCTGGACGCTCATAGGTCGTAAAGCGTTTTTCGCAACTGCCGCACTGGCGGCGACGGCGAATCAAGTCCCCGTCTTCGGCCAAACGGGTTTCCACCACCTGGGTGTCGTTATGGCCGCAGAAGGGGCACTTCATCGGGGATTACTTGTAAACCGGGACGCGGGCTGTCAAGGCGTTGACCTTGGCGCGCACGGTGGCCA
>CANGEG010000165.1 GCA_947452725.1 Comamonadaceae bacterium
CTTCGTCGGCCATGCCGGCGATCGGGCAAGCCGGGGTCGAGGCCATGACCTTGAAGCCTTCGGGCAACAGGGTCACTTTGTCGCCGTGGCTCATCCAGACCTTGAGCATGCCGTGGCCTTCCGGCGTAGCAAAGTCTTCAAGGCCTTTGAGCAGTTCGGTGTGACCATGAGCTCGCACTTCGGCATAGCCAAACTCTCGGGAATGACCGGCTTCGACCTTGCCACCCAATTGCTGGGCCATGGTCTGCATGCCGTAGCAAATGCCCAGAACCGGAAGGCCAAGTTCAAACACAGCGTCGGGAGCGCGGTCGTCCACTTCGTACACGCTGGCGTGCGAGCCCGACAAAATCACGCCCTTGAGATTGCCGTCCTTGGCGTATTCACGCACCCAGTCGCTGGTGACGTCACAAGGATGCACTTCGCAAAACACATGGGCTTCACGCACGCGGCGGGCAATCAATTGGGTGACTTGCGAGCCGAAGTCGAGGATCAGGATTTTGGAGTGAGACATGCAATAAAAGCGTTAATTAAATGAAAACCCATCGGCGGCAAGCTTGGCCTGCACGCGGACAATCAATTGAGCCAGGTGGCGGACCGAGACTGCTTGAACTGTCAGTGCGTCAATATCACCCAAATCGTTGTGATTCAGGATGTTGCGAAAACCACTGACATCGCGCCACGGAACACCCGAAAATTGAGCATTGAGTGTGTCGGGCAGTATTTGCGTGGCATCAGAAAGCGTTTGTAAATTGTGCGGCGTGGCATTGTTACGCACATCGTCCTGCGTTAAATCGCCGCCAGCTTGGATGCGATCAATTTTGGCGGAAACGTCCGTAATTTGATTTGCATAGGCTTGCCAAGACTTGCTCATGATGACACGGCCTCGGCCAATACGTGATCGCGCAAATGAGGGCACTCATACTCAGGCAACAAGTCCACTTTGCGGTGCAGCAAATCGGCCTGCCCTTGCGCCAAGGGCAGACACTGAGTAAAAAGGTCGTAGCCGCGCGGAAACTCGACTAGAAAATCGGCCTCGCTATCGGCTGTTTGTTCGCCACGCGCCGAAGAGACAAACACCCACAGACGACTTGCACCAACCTGGGCAGCGATGCTGTTGAGGCGGGTGTTCATCAGGCGAAGTTGGTCGAGCAGCATGGTCTTTTTTCTTCAAAGGCTCACCATTTTGAACTGGCTAGCCCTTGGACGGCAATCATTAATCGGCGCGGTAGTTAGGCGCTTCCTTGGTGATCTGAACGTCATGCACATGGCTTTCGCGAATGCCGGCGGTGGTGATTTCCACAAACTCGGCCTGCTCGTGCATTTCCTCAATGGTGGCGCACCCGCAATACCCCATGCTAGCGCGCAAGCCGCCGGCCATTTGGTAAATGATGGAAACGACCGAGCCTTTGTAAGGCACGCGGCCTTCAATGCCTTCAGGCACCAGCTTGTCGGCATTCGGGTTGCCCGTGCTGGACTCTTGAAAGTAACGGTCAGCGCTGCCTTGCTGCATGGCGCCAATCGAGCCCATGCCGCGGTAGCTCTTGTAGCTGCGGCCTTGGAACAACACTATTTCGCCGGGTGCCTCTTCGGTGCCAGCAAACATGCCGCCCATCATCACCGTGCCCGCGCCTGCGGCAATGGCTTTGGCAATGTCGCCGCTGTAGCGGATACCGCCGTCGGCAATTAAAGGCACGCCCGTGCCTTTAAGCGCGGTGGCCACACTGTCGACCGCCATGATTTGCGGCACGCCCACGCCTGCGACGATGCGGGTGGTGCATATGGAGCCGGGGCCAATGCCCACTTTCACGCCATCGGCACCAGCTTCAACCAAGGCCAAAGCCGCCGCGCCCGTGGCGATGTTGCCGCCAATGACTTCAATGTGAGGGTAGTTTTGCTTGACCCAGCGCACGCGCTCGATCACACCTTTGCTGTGGCCATGGGCCGTGTCGACCACGATGGCGTCCACACCGGCGCGGGACAAAGCTTCCACGCGTTCTTCGGTTCCCTCGCCCACGCCCACCGCCGCGCCCACGCGCAGCTTGCCTGCGGTGTCACGTGCAGCATTGGGGAAGTTCAGCTGCTTGGTGATGTCTTTGACGGTGATCAGGCCTTTGAGCTCAAACGCGTCATTGATCACCAGCAAGCGCTCGAGTTTGTGTTTATTTAGCAGGTGCTTGGCTTGTTCGGGGGTCGTGCCTTCGGGCACGGTGATCAAGCGCTCGCGCGGCGTCATGATTTCGCTGACTTTTTGGTCGTAGCGGGTTTCGAAGCGCAGATCACGGCCCGTGACGATGCCCACCACTTTGCGGCCATCGCAAACCGGAAAGCCAGACACGCCGAGCTCCTCAGATAAGGCCATAACTTGGCGCACGGTGGTGTCAGGGGTAATAACGACCGGATCCCGCAACACGCCGGACTCATAACGCTTGACCTTGGCGACCTGGGCCGCTTGCTCCTGCGCGGTCAGATTTTTGTGCACAATGCCGATACCGCCTTCTTGCGCGATGGCAATAGCCAAACGCGCTTCTGTCACCGTGTCCATGGCGGCGGACACCAGGGGCAGGTTCAGGCGGATATTGCGGGTGAATTGAGTGGCAAGACTGGCGTCCTTGGGCAGGACTTGAGAGTACGCTGGCACCAACAACACATCGTCGAAGGTGAGCGCTTTTCCGAGTAGGCGCATGAGGTAGGGCTCCAAAAAAAGGATTGTACCCTTCACAGCAACCTCCCCGCCCTTTGGCCCCCAGCAGGTTGCAGCGAGTGGCCTTCAGTAGCCTGGTACAGCGCCCGGGCGTCGTGTTGCAAAAAGCCCAGAGCGCTTGGCCCCTTGGCGCTTAAAGCGCTGGCGGCGCGCCACTTTGGGATCGACCAACAAGCCACGGTACAACTCCAGGCGGTCCCCCGGCTGAAGTTCATGGCTAGCGGCAACCCTACGCCCCCAAATGCCAAAAGCCGTGATTTGCCCAGCTGGCCATCGCCATTGAGGCTGCAGCAGCGCCAAGGCTTGTTGCACCGTGGTGCCGACGTCCAGGGTCAACGCCAGCTCCATCACTTGGCGAGGCTTTGGGCTGTAACAGCAAAAAACCTGGATTTGAGCCATTCAGGGCGCTTCAGTGTAAATGCGCTCGGCGCGTTTGACAAACGCATCGACCAGGGAGGCCGCAATGCGGTCGAACACAGGGCCGACGATTGCGGCCAAGGCCGCGTTGGAAAAACCGTAATTCAATGTCAGCTCGACTTTGCAAGCGCGCTGAGCGCCGTCACCCACCGGGCTGAAGCGCCAAATGCCGTCGAGCTTGGAGAACGGGCCTTTGACCAATTGCATATGCACTTCGCGCCCAGCCAGATGGGTGTTGCGGGTCGTGAAAACCTGACTGACGCCGGCCATGCTGATGCCTATTTCGGCCAGCATCCCCTGGTCGTCTTGTTCCAGCACCTGCGACTGGTTGCACCAGGGCAAAAACTCGGGATAACGCGCCACGTCCGTGACGAGACGGAACATTTCTTCGGGCGAGAACCAGATCAGGACGGACTTTTGAATATTCTTCATACAATGCTCAAGATACTTCGATTGTAATTTCCATGCACTGCATGGCCTGCGACTCTTTACTTGATTTTTGGCGTTTCGCCATGATCTGCCCTCCATGGCCACAAAAAAAACACCCAACGGAAAAATCCCCCTCATTGCCGAAAACAAAAAAGCCTTTTACAACTACTTTTTCGAAGAGAGGTACGAGGCGGGCATGGTGTTAGAAGGCTGGGAGGTCAAATCCATCCGTGAAGGTAAGGTGCAGCTGACCGATGGCTATGTTGTGATCCGGGAAGGCGAAATGTTCATTATTGGTGTGTTGATCAATGCGCTACGCACGGCGTCTACGCACATCAACCCCGAAACCGGCCGAACCCGCAAATTACTGCTGAACAAAGAAGAGATCAAGCGCTTAACGGCCAAGATCGAGCAAAAGGGCTTCACCCTGGTGCCGCTCAATTTGCACTGGAAAAATGGCCGCGTGAAGTGTGAAATTGCCTTGGGCAAAGGCAAAGCTGAACACGACAAACGCGACACTATTAAAGACCGCGAAGGCAAGCGCGAAGTGGAACGCGCCATGAAAGTGCACAACCGCTGAGGTTGTTCACTCCCGGGCTTGAGCAGCCCGCCGCCTCAAGTCAATGAAACTAATGGATGCGCGTCAACTGGCCAAGGCGAGACAAAGAAAGCATCAACTTCGGCCAAGTCCACTTCTTCAAGCCGCACAGGCTGCCATTTCGGAGTGTGATCTTTGTCGACCGCTAAAGCGCGAATTCCTTCAACCGTCTCGCTGGCCAATGTGGGGCGCAAGTGAAAGCAATGGTGGACCATGTCTCGCTCCATACGCAAATCATCGGCCAGGCTCATTTGCCGAGCCTTGCGAATTTGCTTAAGCACAACATGGAGCATCAAAGGTGAACGATGGCGCAAGGCCTTGGCCGTTTCTTGCGACCACTCATCGCTCAAGGCTTCCAAGGTTTGAATAATGTCCGTAACGGTACTTTTAGAAAAAACTGCATCTATCTGCGCGCGAGCCGGAAAGCTCGGAACTTCCAAGCGGCCGAACTGGCTGTGCACCCAATGCTCAACGGCTTGGCCGGTTTCAAAGGGCGTCGAAATCAAGGTTTGCCATATATTGGCTAGGCGGCCCGACTCAATGAAGCCATCCGCTAAATGCGCCGCCATGGCTTGGGCGGCACCCATCATGTGGCCAGTCAAGCCCAGATATTCACCAACTGAGCCAGGGCATCGGCTGAGAAAGTAGCCCCCCCCCACATCCGGGAACAGGCCGATATTCGTCTCCGGCATGGCCATCTTGGTGCGTTCGGTCACCACGCGTAAACTGGCACCTTGGCTGATACCCATACCCCCGCCCATCACAATCCCGTCCATGAAGGCGATATAGGGTTTGCTGTAGGTATGGATCAAATGATTTAGGGCGTATTCTTCGGTGAAAAAATCACCCAAAGCAGGGTCTGCATTCAAGGCAGCTTGGTGAAAGAAGCGTATATCGCCTCCGGCACAAAAGGAACCAAACGGCCCTTCCTTGCCCTGCCCTCTTACCACCACCGCTAAAATTTCGGGATCGTCTTGCCAATGCCGCAGCGCCTGACTCAAGGTGCGGACCATCGCCAGCGACAAAGCGTTTAAGGCTTTAGGGCGATTCAAGGTAATACAGCCTAAACGGCCATGAACTTCGGTCACGACATCAGAAATAATCGGTTCAGACATTGCGTTGTCTCCAGGCAAACAGTTCGTTAATTAACAGGGCACATAGCACGATCGTACCGCCCAATAGCACTTGGAGACTCGGCTCCTCGTGCGCCACATACCAGGCCAGTGCGATGCCAAATATCACTTCGAGCAATGCCAGCAAAGACACTTCGGCGGCCTTGAGGACCTGGGCGCAAATCACCGACAAAACGCAGGGAATGGCCAATTGGAATAATCCCAATAGGGCTAACCACTGCACATCTGCGACAGAAGCTTGAAAAGGAATGGCCAAGGGCAAAGTGAAGGCGCAAGACAAAGCGGCACCAAGCAAGACTGAGGGCACCAAATCCAAGTTCAAACCTTGTGAGCGGCTGCGCTGCACCAAGGTCCACTGCACAGCACCTGCCAATGGCACGCAAACGGCTACAGCAACACCAATCCAAAATCCTGGTGAATCGACGTGAATTTGGCTTGCAAACATTCCGCCAATACCCAAACCCGCCAGCCCAATAGCGAACCAAGTGCGTAAAGGCAAAGCTTGACCAGTCGTTATGCGGGCCAGCAAAGCAGTGATGAAAGGCCCTAAAGCCAGAGTGATCAGCACATTGGCCACTGCCGTCAATGTCAAAGCGACCATGAAGGCCGTGAACATGATGCTCCAGCACAGACCAGAGAGCCAGAAGTACCGGTTGCGCCAAGGGATTTTGAGAAAAGCTTGGCGACCTTGCCAAGCCGGCAAGATGACCAAGAGAGACACCAGCGTAAAAAAACTGCGCCAAAATGTGACTTCGAAACTGCGCGCATGTTCAAGCTGCCGTGTCACTGCTCCCGCCGTCGACCACAAGGCGGCGACCACGAGCATTAACCAGACCGCCTGACCATGCGTAAGTTTCATAAGAACATCACGCGCAATAGATCACTTGTTACGCTTGCGATCGCTTTCTTTCAAGTAGCGCTTGCGCAGACGGATCGACTTTGGTGTGATTTCAACCAACTCGTCATCCTCAATGAATTCCACTCCATATTCCAATGTGCAATCGATGGGGGGGGTGATCTTGATCGCGTCTTCCTTGCCGGATACACGGAAGTTGGTTAACTGCTTGGTGCGCGTCGCATTCACCACCAGATCGTTGTCACGGCTGTGGATACCCACAATCATGCCTTCGTACACCGGATCGTTCGCCTTAACGAACATGCGACCACGGTCGTCCAACTTGCCCAAGGCGTAGGTGAAAATTTCACCATCGTCCATGGAAATTAGCACGCCGTTTTTACGGCCACCGATTTCACCTTTGTGCGGCTCGTAGCTGTCAAAGATGTTGGCGATCAAACCGGAACCACGGGTCAAGTTCAAAAATTCATTGGTGAAACCAATCAGACCACGGGCTGGAATGCGGTATTCCAAACGAACACGGCCACGGCCATCGGGCTCCATGTTCACGAGTTCGCCTTTGCGCTC
>CANGEG010000166.1 GCA_947452725.1 Comamonadaceae bacterium
AACTGACCGACACGAAGACTTATGACTTTCAAGTTACCACAGAGCCCGTTTTTTTGGCCCAAAAACCTATCCACGCCCTGAAAATTCGTGTCACGCTGAACGACAAGATGGTGATCCAAGACATCGCCACTTCGATGGATAATATTCCGCATCCAGAATGCTCCGGCGCCCCACACGGCATGCATAAATTAATCGGCTGCGCTATGGGCCCGGGCTGGCGCAAAGTGATCAACAACCATGTGGGCGGCACAAACGGCTGCACCCATTTGCGCGAAATGCTCTCCAACATGGCCACGGCCGCGTACCAGACTTTGCCCTCTGGGCAATGGCACCGCCGTGAAGTGGCCGGTGCACCGCAGCCCGAGATCACCACACAACCCTTCCATTTGGGACAATGCCACAGTTGGGCCTATGACAGCCCAACGGTGCAGCGGGCATATCCAATGTTTTACAAGCCCAAGTTAAACGCAAATTAAGTGCAGATGAATTGCAGATGAATTGCAGATTAGGAGCGCGTTAGATGGGCGGTAGATGCGCCTTGAGGCGCTCTAACGCCTTTGAATAGGGCTCGCCAAATAAAACTCAGCTAAGAATTTGAGGCGAGTTGATAGGCCACAATGGCATTCGCATGGCCATGACCCAAGCCGTGCTCGGTCTTGAGCCAGTTCACGATCTCCATGTGTTTGAGCTGGCGCTTTCCGTCAACCAGCGCCAACCAATGACTCATTGGCTTGTGGTACTTCACCTCAATCGAAGGGAAATACGAAGCTGGACCTTTCAATTTGCCTTCACTTGCCATGAGTTTGTTCCTTACATATGGCCGGAGCGCTGGTGACGCGCCAATAAAGAGGATTTAAATTATCCACACTCCATGTATTGCCCACTCAATTTCTAAGCCTGAAGCTAGGATCTGCCGACCAGGCCCTGTGCCTGCGATAATCCACCCTCCCCTAGAGCGCCTAAGCGCTTTTTTCTTTTAACAGCCTCTGGACATAAACCATGAACCGCTGCACTTTGGCCCCCACGGGGCGTGCCTTTCTTCGCCTTGATCTCATCACCTCGTTGGAGGCCTCATGAGCAAGAAAGTCTTTATCAAAACTTTTGGCTGCCAGATGAACGAGTACGACTCGGACAAGATGGCCGATGTCATGCACGCCGCCGAGGGCTATGAGCCAACGCAAAACGTGGACGAAGCCGATTTGATTTTGTTCAACACCTGCTCGGTGCGCGAGCGGGCGCAAGAAAAAGTATTCAGCGATTTGGGTCGCATCAAACACCTGAAAGCAAAGGGAGTGTTAATTGGCGTGGGCGGCTGTGTGGCCAGCCAGGAAGGCGCTGAGATCATCAAACGCGCGCCATATGTGGACGTCGTTTTTGGCCCGCAAACCCTGCACCGCTTACCCGACCTGCTTGCCGAGCGCGCGCGCGCGCAGCGCCCACAGGTGGACATCAGCTTTCCTGAGATTGAAAAGTTCGACCACATGCCGCCGGCCAAGGTGGACGGGGCCACGGCCTATGTGTCGATCATGGAAGGGTGCAGCAAATACTGCAGCTACTGCGTGGTGCCCTACACCCGCGGCGAAGAAGTCAGCCGTCCGTTTGAAGATGTGCTGGTGGAGATTGCAGGCCTGGCCGAGCAAGGCGTGCGCGAGATCACGATGCTGGGGCAAAACGTCAACGCCTACCGCGCCCCCATGGGCGGCACGGCCGAGATCGCTGACTTGGCCACGCTGATCGAGTACGTGGCCGACATGCCGGGCATCGAGCGCATACGCTTCATGACCAGCCACCCCAACGAGTTCACCCAGCGACTAATTGATGTCTACGACAAGGTGCCCAAACTGGTGAGCCACCTGCACTTGCCGGTGCAACATGGTTCAGACCGGATTTTGATGGCCATGAAACGCGGCTATACCGCGATGGAATACAAGAGCACAGTCCGCAAGCTGCGCGCGATTCGCCCTGATTTGGCGATGAGCAGTGACTTTATTGTGGGTTTTCCTGGCGAGACCGAAGAGGACTTCGCCAAAACGATGAAGCTGATTGATGACGTGAGCTTTGACACCAGCTTCAGCTTTATCTTCAGCCCGCGCCCTGGCACGCCGGCGGCCAATTTGCATGATGACACGCCGCACGAGGTTAAGCTTAAAAGGCTGCAACACTTGCAAGTCACGATTGAAGCCAATGTGCAGCGCATCAGTCGCGACATGGTTGGCTCAACGCAACGCATTTTGGTAGAGCGTCCAGCGCGCAAAGACAAAACCGACATGGCAGGTCGCACCGAATGCAACCGGGTGGTGAATTTTCCCGCAGGCCCTAATGCTGAGCGTTTGATCGGTCAGATGATCGACGTTCGCGTGACCGAGCCGCTGGGTCATTCGCTGCGAGGCGAATTAATTTTGAAGTAATGCTGGAGCGGCCCCATGGGTCCGCTCCCCATGCAAGGGTCAGCGCGGCATACCCGGAAAGCCGCCGCCCATGCCCTTCATGCCTCCCAGGCGTTTCATCATTTTCATGAGGCCGCCGCCCTGCATTTTTTTCATCATGTCCTGCATCTGCTCAAACTCTTTGAGCATGCGGTTGACGTCTTGCACCTGCACCCCTGCACCGGCTGCAATGCGGCGCTTGCGGGTGGCTTTGATCAACTCGGGCTTGGCGCGCTCTTTGGGCGTCATGCTGTGAATGATGCCTTGCTTGCGCCCAATGTCTTTCTCTGCTTTGCCCAAGTCCATGCCAGCGGCCTTGGCGGTGAGTTGACTGGGTAACTTGTCCATCAGGCTCGACAGCCCCCCCATTTGCTTCATCTGCTGGATTTGGGACAAGAAGTCGTTCAAGTCAAAGCCGCCACCGCTTTTGACTTTGGCGGCCAGCTTTTGCGCCGCCTCCATGTCTACGCCCGCGGTGACTTGCTCCACCAATGCCACGATATCGCCCATGCCCAAAATGCGCCCGGCATGGCGCTGGGCATCAAAGACCTCCAGGCCGTCAAGCTTTTCGCTGGTACCGGCAAACTTGATCGGAGCACCGGTGATTTGCCTCACCGACAAAGCCGCACCACCGCGTGAGTCGCCATCGGTTTTGGTCAAGATGATGCCGGTCAGGGGCAAAGCATCTTTGAAGGCCTTGGCTGTATTGGCCGCGTCCTGACCTTGCATGGCGTCCACCACAAACAAGGTTTCCACCGGGTTGATGGCCTTGTGCAGCGCTCGGATCTCCTCCATCAAAGCTTCGTCAATCGCCAGCCGACCGGCCGTGTCCACCAGCAACACATCAAAGAAATGCTTGCGGGCATAGTCCAGCGCGGCCAAGGCAATGTCCAAGGGCTTTTGATCGGGCGTGCTCGGAAACCACTCGGCCCCGGCTTGCGCGGTCACGGTTTTGAGCTGCTCAATGGCTGCAGGGCGGTAGACGTCGCCCGAGACCGTCAACACTTTTTTCTTGCGTTTTTCAATCAGGTGCTTGGCCAGTTTGGCGGTGGTGGTGGTTTTACCTGCACCTTGCAAGCCAGCCATCAATATGACCGCCGGGGGCTGAGCCGCTAGGTTGATGTCGGCCACGCCCTCGCCCATGGTGGCGGCCAACTCTTGGCTGACGATGCCCACCAAGGCCTGACCGGGCTTGAGCGAACCCATAACCTCTTGGCCCAAGGCCTTGTCTTTCACACGGGCTATAAAGTCGCGAACCACCGGAAGCGCCACGTCGGCCTCCAGCAAAGCCATGCGCACCTCGCGCAGCATGTCGGCCACATTGGCCTCGGTGATGCGGGCCTGGCCACTGATCTGCTTGACGAGTCGCGAAAGTTTGTCGGAAAGGGCAGAGGCCATGGTCGGAATCTTCAAAAAAGCAACGCCATACAGACCCTATCCCTACGACAGGATCTGAAACGCTAAACTTGGGTTCTATGATTTTAGCCAGTACCTCCACTTGGACCTTGCTTTTGACGGTGTTGACCGCCTGTGGCTACGCCTTGCCCGCCCTGACGGCCTCGCATTGGGGCGAGCAAAGAGCCCGCCAAAGCCTGATGGTGACCGGCTTACTGCACCTCTTGACCCTGTCTTGGGGTCTGTGGGGCGATGAACCTCGCTTTGGCTTTGCCCCGGCGCTATCGGTGACGGCTTGGTTGGTGCTGGCCACCTATGTCGTGGAAAGCCAGTTTTTTCCACAATTGAAGGCGCGTTGGGCACTGGCCAGTCTGGGCGCTGTGGCCGTGCTGGCCGCATGGGTTTTCCCCGGCAAGCCTTTGCATGCGGACGCCTCGCCTTGGTTGCCGCTGCATTGGGCTTTAGGCATTGCCTCTTACGGCATGTTTGCCGCAGCGGTGGTGCATGCTGGCTTGATGAACCATGCCGAGCGGCAAATTCGCCTGGCCCACGAGGGCGGCGGTGGCCTGCCCTTGCTGACACTGGAGCGCTTGACCTTCCGGTTTGTAAACATCGGCTTCATTTTGTTAACAGCCACCTTGCTGGCTGGATTTTTCTTTGGCGAAACCCTTTATGGCAGCAAGGGAACAGCCTGGAAATGGGACCATAAAACCGTTTTCTCCCTCTTGGCTTGGTTCACTTTCGCTTTGCTGCTGGTTGGCCGAGCGCGTTTGGGTTGGCGCGGGAAACGGGCAGCGCGCATGCTTTACATGGGCTCCGGTTTGCTGTTGCTCGCTTATGTGGGCTCGCGCTTCGTGCTGGAAGTTTTGCTGGAACGCACCAGCGGATGAAACTGCTCCTGCTCTTGGCTGTGGTCTTCTTTGCGGCATGGCTTTGGCGACGCGGTCGCATCGCTGATCGGCAAGTGCCCGCGCAGCGCCCAAGCGTTGCCCCAGAGCTTGCCGACATGGTGCAGTGCCCGTATTGCCAACTTCATTTGCCCTCAGAAGAGGCCGCGCAGGGCGCGCTCGGTTTTTACTGCAGCGAGGCCCACCGGGCAGCCGCAGGGGATCGGCCGAAAAAAGACGAGAAAGGGCATTGAACTTGATCTTGTTTTTCAAAATCGCCTTTCTTTTCAAAAAAACAATAGTTTCTTGATCATTTTTTCAATTTTGAACGTACCACCCAATAGGGTGCATAAAAATAATTTTTCTGACCCCCTTGAGGCAGCCAGGGTCTGGCCTCTTTACCTTGCTCAGACGCAAAGCAAGGATTGACAAGGCTTTCAAGGGATAAACATTCCGGAACGCTGAATTTTGGCCTCGAAATCAACAAGAATGTTGATTTCACCAGCCTTGCAACAGGGCCTATCAGGTCACCCCAAAGGGCCGGGCTGATGACCAAAATTGTGCGCCCCCCAATACAGCCCTGTCTGGAGCGGATACACTACCGGTAGTGGCTTGAAAACATAGTCGACCCCATATATAGTGTGTCCTCTGAATTCTGATTTTTCATGGCACAGCTCCAAACAGGGGCTTTTTCACACCCCAAGACCCGCTTTTACTCGCTGCTCAACTCAATCAAAAATTAACAAAAAAATCAAAATGCAAATCAACATCGCTACTCCCTCTAACCCCTCGAATGTGACGGGCCAGTCTGCTGAAGTCATCAGCCACACCAGTCCCACATCTGCCTTGGCAAATTACCAAATCATCCGCCGCAACGGCGCGGTCGTGCCTTTTGAGCCGAACAAGATCGCCGTTGCGCTGATGAAGGCCTTTTTGGCCGTGCATGGCACGCAGGGCGCGGCTTCGGCCAGCGTGCGTGAGGTGGTCGATAGCCTCACGCAGGCCGTGGTCAAGGCTCTGGTGCGCTCGCGCCCCGGCGGCGGCACCTTTCATATTGAAGACGTGCAAGATCAAGTGGAACTGGGCCTGATGCGCAGCAGCAACCACGAAGTTGCCCGGGCCTACGTGCTTTATCGCGAGCGCCGCACACAAGAGCGTGCGCAGATCAAGGTCGAAAAAACCCCTGCCGCACCGGTGTTGCATGTGATCGATGGCGGCCAGCGCGTCGCTTTGGACATCCCTTATTTGCAAAAGCTAATTGAAAACGCCTGCGCTGGCTTGGGCGACGACGTGAAACCCGACCCGATCGTAGCCGAAACCATGCGCAACCTGTACGACGGCGTGCCCATGGAAGAGGTGTACAAAGCGTCCATCTTGGCTTCGCGCACTTTGCTCGAGAAAGACCCGGACTACACGTACGCTACCGCTCGCTTGTTGATGCACACGATTGCCAAAGAAGTGTTGGGCAAAGAAGTGATCCAAGCCGAAATGGCCGAAGAGTATGTGAACAACTTTCCGTTGTTCATCAAAAAAGGCGTCGAGAACAACCTGCTGGACGAAAAACTGCTGCAGTTCGACCTGAAACAATTGGCCCAAGCCCTCAAAGCAGAACGAGATTTACAGTTTGACTTCATTGGGCTGCAGACTTTGTATGACCGCTACTTCTTGCACGTACGCAAAACCCGCATCGAGTTGCCGCAAACGTTCTTCATGCGCGTGGCCATGGGCCTGGCGCTGAACGAAGCCGATCGCGAAGCCCGTGCCATCGAGTTCTACGAAATCCTCTCGTCTTTCGACTTCATGTCGAGCACACCCACTCTGTTCAACAGCGGCACTTTGCGCTCACAGCTCTCCAGCTGCTACCTGACCACCGTGCCTGACGATCTGGACGGCATTTACGAGTCGATCAAAGAAAACGCCCTGCTCTCGAAGTTTGCTGGCGGTTTGGGCAACGACTGGACACGCGT
>CANGEG010000167.1 GCA_947452725.1 Comamonadaceae bacterium
CCCATGTTCACCACTTCGTAGTTGTTGCACTGCAAGACCACGGTGACGATGTTCTTGCCAATGTCGTGCACATCGCCTTTGACGGTGGCGATCACCATCTTGCCCTTGGCTTTCACGTCTTGACCGGCGGCGGCTTGCAAGCGTTTTTCTTCTTCGATATAAGGTACCAAATGCGCTACCGCCTGCTTCATCACACGGGCGCTTTTGACCACTTGCGGCAAGAACATCTTGCCCTGACCGAACAGGTCACCGACCACGTTCATGCCGTCCATCAAAGGGCCTTCGATCACATGCAGCGGGCGACCGCCTTTGCCCAAAATTTCGCGATACGCTTCTTCGGTGTCGTCGGTGATGAAGTCGGTAATGCCGTGCACCAGCGCGTGGCTGAGGCGCTGCGCCACAGTTACGGGCGCATCGGGCGTGCCACGCCAGGCCAGGCGGGTGCTATCGTCTTTGGCTGCGCCCTTGGCGTTTTCAGCCACTTCAATCAAACGCTCGCCCGGCGTCAGGTGCAGTTCACCGTCTTTGTATTTGGGCACGCGATTGAGCACCACATCTTCCACTCGCTCACGCAGTGTGGGCTCCAAGTCGTCGTACACGCCAACCATGCCGGCGTTGACGATGCCCATGTCCATGCCCGCTTGGATGGCGTGGTACAGAAACACGGTATGAATGGCTTCGCGCACCGGGTCGTTACCGCGAAAGCTGAATGACACATTGGAGACGCCTCCCGACACCTTGGCGCCAGGCAGGTTTTGCTTGATCCAACGCGTTGCGTTGATGAAGTCCACCGCGTAGTTGTCGTGCTCTTCAATGCCGGTGGCAATCGCAAAAATGTTCGGGTCAAAAATAATGTCTTCCGGCGGAAAACCCACTTCGTCGACCAACACGCGGTAAGCGCGCTCGCAAATTTCGATCTTTCGCTGATAGGTGTCGGCCTGACCTTTTTCGTCAAACGCCATCACCACAGCGGCCGCGCCGTAGCGCTTGACCAACTTGGCTTGGCGCTTGAACTCGTTCAGGCCCTCTTTCATGCTGATCGAGTTGACAATGCCTTTGCCCTGGATGCAGCACAAGCCAGCTTCAATCACTGACCACTTGGACGAGTCCACCATCACCGGGACACGGGCAATGTCAGGCTCACCAGCCATCAAGTTCAAAAAACGCACCATGGCCGCCTGGCTGTCGAGCATGGCTTCGTCCATGTTCACATCGATCACCTGCGCACCATTTTCCACCTGCTGTCGCGCCACGGCCAAGGCCTGCTCGTACTCGCCATTCAAAATCATGCGGGCAAACGCCTTGGAGCCGGTTACGTTGGTGCGCTCACCGACATTGACAAACAGGCTGCCTTGGCCAATGGAGACAGGCTCCAAGCCAGACAACTTCATGGGGGAAACAGACACGATTTCAGAAGCAACAACAGACACAGGCTCACCTTGGGCATTCAGGTGAGCGTCGTTGTGCAATAACAAGCCCCAAGCCTGACCTGCTGCGCCTAGACGGCGGCGGGCTGCAACGCTCCTTGAGGAAGAGTGATTTTAACCGGCCAAACTTCCCCTTCGTTCTGGTCCAAAGCTTGCTTGCCTCTTGAGCATGACCGTAGCCCCTATTTCTGACCCCGCAACCACCGACGCACATTGGCGCGAACAAGAGCTTTTGCTCATGCGCGAGGTCATGAAATGGGTGGGGCGCAGTTTGGCTTCAGGAGAAGTGTTGCGCGAGATGCTGCACTTGATGAGTGAGTTGTTGGGCCTGAACCGAGGGCGCATCGTGTTGCGCGACTTGCCCAACCCTGCAACGGGACAGGCCGCCGCCTCGATTCGCCAAGCCTATGGCCTCACGGGCATGGAAATGCAACGCGGCGTGTATGCCGAGGGAGAGGGCATCACAGGGCGGGTGCTGCAAAGCGGCTTGCCAGCGATTGTTCAAGATATCGCGCGCGAGCCTTTGTTTTTATTTCGCTCAGTCAGTGCGGCACATTTTCCGCAAGAGACGGTAGCGTACCTGGCCCTGCCGATCACCTGCGACAACATCACCGTGGGTGTTTTAGGCTGCCACCGCATCCGCAGCCGTCAACGCCATTTGAACGACGACCTGGCCGTGCTCAAAGTGCTGGCCACTTTGGCAGGGCAGGTGCTGCACATGGAGCGCCTGGTGAACGAACAAACTCGGCACCTGCGGGCGCGTAACGCGGCCTTGTCGCAAGCGCTGAGCACACACGCCGCACGCTATGGCCTGATTGGCAGCTCACCTGCTTTGTTGCAGGCCTTGTCCGAACTCGAACGGGTGTCTCAGTCGCAGGCCACGGTGCTCCTGCTGGGTGAGTCGGGCACCGGCAAAGAGTTGTTTGCGCGTGCGGTGCACCTGGCCAGCCCGCGCTCGACCCAGCCTTTCATCAAAGTCAATTGTTCGGCGATTCCGGACACCTTGTTTGAATCGGAATTGTTTGGCCATGAGCGTGG
This sequence comes from Comamonadaceae bacterium, assembly GCA_947452725.1. GTDB lineage: Bacteria > Pseudomonadota > Gammaproteobacteria > Burkholderiales > Burkholderiaceae_C > Limnohabitans_A. Next base: position 2,466 of record CANGEG010000167.1, read on the forward strand.
CGCGTTCACCGGGGCCAGCCAGGCACGGCCTGGCTGGTTCGAGCAGGCGCATGGCGGCACGATATTTCTGGATGAGATTGGCGAGCTGCCTTTGTCACTGCAATCCAAACTGCTACGCACTTTGCAAGAAGGCACGGTGATGCGTTTGGGCAGCCAGCGCGAACTCAAGGTGAATGTGCGCCTGGTGGCAGCCACCAACCGTGACCTGGCCGCCGCGGTGCAGGGCGGGCGCTTTCGGCAAGACCTGTATTACCGCCTGAATGTGATTCCGATCCGGCTGCCTTCGCTGGCCGAGCGGCAGGGCGACATCCGCGAATTGGCTCTGCACTTTGTGAACCGGGCCAACCAGACGCACCAGAAAAACGTGTACCTCAGCCCCGAGGCCCTGGATGCGCTGACGCTGCAGCCCTGGCCCGGCAATATCCGCGAGCTGGGCAATTGCATTGAACGCATGGTCTTGCTGGCCGATCAAACCCTGGTCATCCCCGAGCAGTTGCAGCGCTATTTGCCCCAAAATTCGGCACGCTCCACCCTGCCCCCCAATTTGCCGCCCACATTGTCTTTGGCGACCTTGCCCGCGCCTCTGCCGTCACCCGATCCATTGGGCGTGCGCGCTTATGAAAGTGTCCATTCCCACACCGTGCAGGTGCTGCAACAAGCCATGCAGCAGCACCAAGGCAACCAGTCTCGGGCCGCGCAAAGCCTGGGGCTGACCTTGCGCCAGTTTGCCTACCGGCTGCGCAAAGCGGGTTTGCGCTGACTCACCTTGCACCGACTGATCTTGCGGCGCCCTACATTGTGTTGACACATTGTCAACACAATGTCTAAAAAACAGATTGCGCAGCCACCTTCAATGCTCTGACAGCCATCCGGTGCGTACGAGTGGTTCCACTAAATCCCTGTCAAATCAAGCACTTGCCCGCTTGAATCGCTCAGACCGCCCGCAGCGCCGCAACTTGGCACACCCTTTGCAAAGTCATGGACACAGGCATCGCTGGATGCCTTGTTTCACAACCCACCATCCAAGGATGCGCCATGACCAAAGCCACTGCCCTGAACACTTCAGTCACCCCCACCACCGTCAAAACCAGTTTGCGTCCCATCGACGCAGCGGGCCTGGCCACCTTTGCGGCGGGCGGCAAAGCCAACCCCGCTCGCCGTGGTACCAACAAAGTCCACACCGTGATGGAGGGCCAGTACCGCTCGCTGTCTTTGGTGGGTGGCAAGCACACCGTGGTAGTGGACGAACCGCTGCACCTGTTTGGCGAAGACACCGCGCCTGCACCGGGCGAGATCGTGTTGTCGGGCCTGGGCGGCTGCATCGCCGTGGGTGTGACCGCCGTGGCCACCTGGAAAGGCGTGAAGCTCAGCAAGCTCGAAGTCTTTCTGGAAGGCGACATCGGCAACCCGGCCGCATGGGGCGCCGGTGGTGCCCTGGAGATGCTGCCGCCCCAAATGGGCTTTCAGGCCATCCGCGTGAAGGTGGTGGTGGAAGGCGATGCAACGCGTGAAGTACTGGACGAGATCGTGCGACACGCCAACTTTTACTCGCCTGTGGCCAACAGCATGCGCAACCCGATTGCGTTCGAAATCTCGATGGCCTGACTTGAGTCAACGGGCACTTGTGGCCTGTTGACTCTCGAATTTCGTTTCGCCCTGAAGCTGCTCAAGGGCCACCCCTCACCTGGAGATTTCATGAACCACGCCGACCTGCCCCCCGAACTGACTGCCCAGCCCACACCGCTCATCGAGGCCGTGCGCGCTATTGCGCAAGGCCCCCTGGCCAGCCAGGCCTATGCCATCGACCGGGGCAGTTATCCGGTGGATGTGCTGCGGCAACTGGCCGCTGCGGGTGCCATGAGCGCCCACCTGCCTGATGCCGATGGCACACCGGGCGACTATGGCTTGGCGATTGCCGCCATGGCCGAAGCGGCCAAGGTCTGCGGCGCGACCGGCTTCATGATGTGGTGCCAATGCGTGGCAGGGCTGTACATGCAGGCCTCGGGCAACCCGGCACTGGGCGGTGAGCGGCTGGCACGCCATGTGAGCGGCCAGTCGCTGGGCGGCACTGGCTTGTCCAACCCCATGAAAAGCTTTGCGCAAATCGAAGCCCTATTGCTCAAAGCCACACCGGTCGAAGGCGGCTACGTTGTCAACGGCACGCTGCCCTGGGTCAGCAACTTGGCAGCAGACCACTACTTTGGGTCGATTGCCGCCGTGTCACAGGACGACAGCGAAGCCAGCCGCGAAATCATGTTCATGCTGCGCTGCGACGCGCCCGGCGTCACGCTCAAAGCCTGCCCCGAGTTTTCGGGCATGGAAGGCACGGGCACTTACAGCGTGCATTGCAAGGACCTTTTTGTCGGCCATGCTGACCTCGTGGCCGATCCGGCCAAACCTTTGATCGCACGCATTCGCGGCGGCTTTGTGCTGCTGCAGTGCGGCATGGCAGCGGGCATCATCCAGGGGGCGATTGACAGCATGTGGGCGGTAGAAGGGCAACTGGGCCATGTCAACCAGTACTTGGAAGACAGACCTGCAGATTTGCAGGCCGAGCTTGACGCATTGGTGGCCCGCATCATGCAGCTGGCCGAAACACCTTTTGACACTTCGACCGACTACTTCATCAACGTGCTTGATGCCCGCAGCCACGGTGCCGAGCTGAGCCTGCGTGCAGCCAACTCGGCCCTGATGCACCAGGGTGCGCGGGGTTACCTGATGCAGTCAGCGGTGCAGCGCCGTGTGCGCGAAGCGCAGTTTGTGGCCATCGTCACGCCTGCCATCAAGCACCTGCGCAAGGAAATGGCGCGCTTGAGTGCTGAGGAGATGCCCGCATGAGCGCCATGTCCACCACGACCGTGTCGCCCCTTGATGCGGCCTGGCAACTCTACATTTGCCACGCCTGCGGCTACATCTACAACGAGCAAGAGGGCGACCCCGACAGCGGCCTGCTGGCGGGCACCCGCTTTGCCGACATTCCACACGACTGGGAATGCCCTTTGTGCGGCGTCGTCAAGTCAGATTTCGAGCTGTATGTGCCGCCCGAGCTGAGCGCACTGAAAACCGCTTCGGCCTGTAACACCGCCACGCACCCTTCTGCCACCCGATCGGCCCCGGGCATCGTGGTGGTGGGGGCTGGCAAGGCGGGCTGGCAGCTGATTCAAAACCTGCGCGCCCAATTGCCCAACACACCCATCACCTTGGTCACCGCTTGCGCTGGGGATGTGTACGACAAACCCCTGTTGTCGGTGGCCATGGCCAAGCAGATCAGGCCCGAAGCGCTGCTGAAAGAAACGGGTGCATCAGCGGCGGCGCGTTGGCAAGTGCGCCTGCTGGCGCACACCCAAGCGCTGCACATTTGCACCCAAAGCCAGACCCTGCGCACCACGCACGGGCCGCTGCGTTATGCCAGTCTGGTGCTGGCCCACGGGGCAGAAGCGGCATTGCCTGCGCCCCTGCGGGCCGAGCTTTGCTGGCGCATCAACCACCTGCAGGCTTACCAGCGATTTCAGGCTGCGCTGGGCACGGCGCCCCAGCATGTGGCCATCGTGGGCGCGGGCTTGATTGGCAGCGAGCTGGCCAACGACCTGGCACTGGGCGGGCACCGCGTCACGCTCATCGACGCGCAAGACCGCCCCTTGGCGCGCTGGCCTGCGGACCTGGCAGGTGCGCCTTTGCTGGCCGCCTGGTCAGGCTTGCCCATCCACTTTATGGGGGAGGTGAAATTGCAAGACCTGCAGCGCCAGGGCGACCAATACCGGCTGACCACCTGCGACGGGCAAGAGGTCCTGGCCGATCAGGTGATTGCGGCCACAGGGCTGGTGACGCCCACCCGCCTGGCCCACAGCGCCGAGCTGGATTGGGACAACGGCATTGCCGTGGATGCGGCCACCCTGCAAACCAGCGTGCCCCACATTTACGCGCTGGGGGACTGCATCAGCGTGCACGGCCAGTCGAGCCGGTTCATCGAGCCCATCTTGCGACAGGCGCAAACCCTGACGGCGGCTTTGGTCTGCACAGGTCTGCCTGATTCCCAGCGCGATGCCCAGCGGGGAGGCGCCTCAACGCCAATGGCGCCGCCTTACGCCGTGCGAGATGCGGTGGTGCGCGTCAAGACGACTTCGCTGCCTTTGTCTTTGCACTGAATGGCGGCCACAAAAAAGCCGTGGCAAAC
>CANGEG010000168.1 GCA_947452725.1 Comamonadaceae bacterium
ACGCCCGCCGAGTTGTTGGCCTATGCCAAAGCCCAAAAAGGCAAACTCAACTACGCCATAGCGGCGGGCATGGGTAGCGCCTCGCACCTTGCTGGCGTGACTTATGCCCAGCGCAATGGCATTGATTGGGGCTATGTGCCTTATAAAGGGGGCGCGCAGGCCATCACCGATTTGATTGGCGGTCAGGTGGATGTGATGTTCAACGGCATGGTCGCCACCTACCCGCATGTGAAAGCGGGCAAGATCAAGTTGATCGCCATCTCCAGCGCCAAGCGCAACGCTCAAATGCCCGATGTGCCCACCGTGGCCGAAAGCCTGCCGGGGTTCCTGACCGGCAGTTTTCAGGGTTTGCTGGCACCCGCCGGTACACCCAAAGCGGTGGTGGACAAGTTGTTTGTACAGGTGCAGCGCATCACGGCGTTGCCAGATATTAAAGAGAGATTGACCACGCTGGGTGCAGAACCTTTGGGCATGACGCCCGATCAGTTTGGCAGTTGGTTGAAGGCCGAAATCCCGGCCATGGCCAAGATCGTCAAGGACGAAAAGATCACCGCGGATTAAGGGGTGAGCAGAATGCGAGGCAAGAGGGGCGCAGACCTGAAAGAGGGGACTGAGCCATCTTCTGGTGCTCAGGGTAAATCCCGGTCTTTTACTTTGCTGAAGGGCTTTGCGCACGGGCTTGGATTGAGCATAATTACGTGTAATTACACGAAATTACAAACTCTCAGCCTATGGCCCAGCCCCTCAATTCTTTGCACGACCAAGTTGCAGAACGCCTGCGCAGCTTGATCTTTGCGGGGGAGCTGGCGCCAGGCAGTTTGGTGGACGAAGTGCAGCTGTGCGAAGTCTGGTCCATCTCGCGCACGCCGTTGCGCGAGGCGCTCAAAGTGCTTAGCGCCGAAGGCTTGGTAAGGCACGAACCACGGCGTGGTTGTTTTATCAACGAAGTCACCGAGCAAGATCTGGATGACATCTTTCCGGTGATCGCACTGCTTGAGGGTCGCTGCGCACACGAAGCGGCCAGCCACGTCAGCGAAGTCGATATGCAGGCCATGGTCCTGTTGCATGACCAACTTCAAGTCCATGCGCAAGCCGGGCAAATCCAAGACTATTACGCAACCAACTTCGCTATTCACGAGGCCATCATCGCCATGGCCGGCAACAAATGGTTGGCCATGGCAATTGGCGATTTGCGCAAGATTTTAAAACTAGCCCGCCTGCAGCAACTCAATGCGCCAGGCCGATTGGATCAGTCGCTGCACGAGCATTTGGCGATTTTTGCAGCGATCCAGGCGCGCGATCCGCAGGCCGCCGAAGCAGCCATGTACGAGCATCTGACCCGGCAACGAGAAGCTTTACGAAGTGTGCGTCAAAGTCAAAGCGTACGTTGGTCCCCGGCGTCTTCTCCTCTCAATAAAACATCATCCTCTATCAAAACCCTCCCGTTATGAACACCTCTGATTGGATTGGCCGCAAGGTCGCCGGCTGGTTGCCAGTGAGCAAGGCCGACAAAGCCAAGGCTCAAACCGCCGCTGATGCCAAACAGCCGAAACCTTCTGCTTCTGCATCCGCTTTGAGTTCGACGTCTGCGCCTGTAACGTCTGCCGCCCGGACCACGCGCGAGCGGCTGGACGCCAAATTGCGTCGCAAAGAGGAAGCTTTGTCACCCCGCGTATTGCGGCGCACCTTGACCGAGTTGCAAGCTATCGTTGACCCCGGCGTGAGTGAGGTTGAAGGCGGGCGCCGCGCCAAAGGCGTGGCCCAGTGGTACAGCAAGGCCACGCCACAGGAGCGACAAGATTGCTGGCTTTTGATGAGTGAGCAATTCGCACCTGACGCGACTAAAGTTAAAGCGGCGCGGGAACATTACGAAGCTGCAATGGGTACGCCGGACGAAGGCGTGGCCGAGATTCGCATGCGCAAAGCGCTGGTCTCGCCGCGCACCCGCTTGTTGCAGCGCTTTGCTGTATTTCCTGAAGGCATGCGATTTTTGGTCGACCTGCGCGCCGAGCTGCTGCCTGCCTTGAAAGGCAATAAACGCGTGCTGGCTCTGGAAGCTGAATTGGAGAATCTGTTCACCACCTGGTTTGATGTGGCCTTTTTGGAGCTGCGTCGCATCAGTTGGGATTCGCCCGCCAGCCTGGTGGAAAAGCTGATCAAGTACGAAGCGGTGCACGATATCAAGAGTTGGGGGGACGTGAAAAATCGGCTAGATTCAGACCGCCGCTGCTACGGCTTCTTTCACCCCCGACTGCCCGATGAACCGTTGATTTTTGTCGAAGTCGCTTTCATGGATGAGATAGCGTCCAGCATCAGCCCGCTGCTCGACGAGTCCGCCGAAGCGGTGGATTTGAGCAAAGCCAAGACGGCCATTTTTTACTCCATCAGCAATACCCAGACCGGCCTCAAAGGCGTAAGCTTTGGTGACTCTTTAATCAAGCGGGTGGTGGAGACTTTGCGCGCGGACTTTCCAAAACTCAAAACCTTTGCCACCTTGTCACCCATTCCGAGCTTTCGCCCCTGGTTTGGGCGCCACGCTGCGCGTATGTTGGAGGCCACGCCCGAGAAAATGCGCACCCAACTCGGCCGTGCGGTGGGCTTTGAGCCGCCAGCGGTGGAGCATGTGATGTCTGCCTTGGACCAGATCACCACGTTGCCCGAACGCTCGGTTCTTCGCCAATGGCTTTTGGGGTGCGCAGCGCACTACCTAGGTAAAGAGCTGACCGATGAGCGGCCCACCGACCCGGTGGCGCGCTTTCATTTGGGCAATGGCGCGCGAGTAGAGCACATTCATTGGGGTGCGGATCTGTCGCCCAAGGGGTTGCGCCAGTCGCATGGACTGATGGTCAATTACCTGTACGATTTACGCAAGCTTGACCGCCATCGCGAGATGATGGCGCAAGGCAAGATCCCAGTTTCAGGGGACGTTGAGGGACTTTATTTTTGAATCGGTATTCTTGAGTTTTACAAGCCCCGAACTTGCCACAGATAATAAAGATGGAGACAAATTTCATGACCAATTTCAATGCCAAAACCAATCGCCGCAGTCTGCTTCAGTGGGCTGCTGCATGGACTGCCGGCGGCTCCTTCCCTTTATGGGCGCAGACTGCTTGGCCCACCAAACCCGTGACCTTGATCGTGCCTTTCCCGGCAGGGGGCGGCACTGATGCTTTTGCCCGCCCCTTGTCGGCGCAGTTTTCGCGTTTGACGGGCAAGCAATTGATTATTGACAACCGAGGCGGCGCGGGCGGCACCTTGGGCGCCGGAGTGGCCGCTAAAGCTGCGCCCGATGGCTACACCTTGTTCATGGGCGCGGTGCATCACACGATTGCGCCGTTCATGTACGCCAAGTTGGACTACGACTTGGAGCGCGATTTGGTGCCTTTGATCTTGGTGGCCAACGTGCCTCAGGTCTTGGTGGTGAATCCGAAAAAAGTCCCAGTGGCTAACTTCAAAGAGTTCATGGAGTTTGTGCGCAAGAACCCCGGCCGATTGAATTACGGCTCTGCGGGTGGCGGCACCTCGCACCATTTGGCTGGCGAGTTGTTCAAGCTGCAAACCAAAACTTTCATCACCCACATTCCCTACCGCGGTTCGGGCCCGGCTTTGCAAGACCTGATTGGCGGCAATGTGGACATGATGTTTGACGGCCTGGGTTCATCGGCCACCCACATCAAGAGTGGTCGCGTCAAAGCCTTGATGGTATCGGGCACAAAGCGCAATCCGGCTTTTCCAGATGTGCCTTGTTCTTCCGAGTTGGGCTTGCCTGATTACATTGTCAGCACCTGGTATGGTGTTTGGACTCCCAAGGGGACACCGGTAGAGTCGCAGACTCACGCTGTGGACGAAATCCGTAAAGCCTGCCAGAGCGACGAAGCCAAAGCCGTGTGGGCCAATCAGGGAGCTGAATTCCCGAACCTCACGGGCGCGCAGTTTGATGGTTTCATCAAGGCCGAGTTGCGCAAATGGTCGCAAGTGGTGAAAGCCTCTGGCGCCAAATTGGACTGATTTGAACGCCTGATGTCTGGACAGATTCAACTTGAGATCGATGGCCCCCTGGCGAGGGTAATCTTGTCGCATCCCGGAAAATTTAACGCCATGTCGTGCGCCATGTGGGGGGCGTTGAAGAACGTTTTTGACGACTTGCAGCAGCGTCGCGATCTGCGCTGCGTGACGCTGCAAGGCAAGGGCGGTCATTTTTGCGCTGGCGGTGATATTTCAGAGTACGCAGGTTTTCGTTTTGATGCAGACAAGTTGCGCCACTTTCATGAAGTGCAGGTCTGGGGTGGTTTGAATGCCATCTTGCAATGCGATTTGCCGGTGATTGCGCAAATTGAAGGTAACTGCATGGGTGCGGGGCTGGAATTGGCCAGCTGTTGCGACATTCGCATTGCCGGCCAGAGTGCGCAATTTGGCGCACCGATTGCCAAGCTGGGTTTTGCCATGGCGCCGCGTGAGGCGGCCTTGGTGGGCCGAGCGGTCGGGGATTTGACGGCCCGCGAAATTTTGCTTGAAGCGGCGGTGCTGAACGCCGCGCTCATGCAGCAGCGCGGTTTTTTGAATGTGGTTGTCCCTGACGTTGAAGTGGCAGACACGGTCTTGCAGCGCATGCGCCGCTTACAGGGACTGGCGCCACAGGCTGCGCGCAGCCACAAGCAAACCTTGCGTGCATTGGCTGCGCCTTCACCAGCTATCGAGCGCTTGGTCGAAACCGCCTACGACTATGCCAACAGTGCGGAGCACCGCGAAGGCATTGAGGCCTTTGTGGCCAAACGTAAACCTGTTTTTCTTTCTTAGTTCTTTCATTTATTCATCATGGCCCAACACAATCTTTATGCCGCCTTGCGCGCCGCCTTCCCCGAAGACCTGGACGCTGTTGCGGTAGAAACCGACAATGGTTTGAGCTACAGCTGGCGCGACCTGGATCGCGCCAGTGCCATGATGGCCAATTTGCTGCAATCGCTGGACATTCCGCTGGGCAGCCGTGTGGCGGTTCAGGTCGAAAAATCGGTTGAAGCCATGATGCTGTACCTGGCCACCTTGCGCGCGGGCATGGTGTTCTTGCCGCTGAATACCGCTTATCAAAGCGGCGAGATTGAATACTTTGTCGGCAACGCTGAACCAGCTGTGGTGGTGAGCAGTAGCAAGAATTTTGGCTGGGTCAGCAAAATTGCCTTTAAAGCCGGCACGAAGCATGTGTTCACCTTGGACGACGATCGCACGGGTTCCTTGTTGCAACGCGCAGCGCACCACGGCGATCAGCACACCGTTGTGCAGCAAAAGGCGGATGACCTGGCTGCAATTTTGTACACCAGCGGCACTACCGGACGCAGCAAAGGTGCCATGCTGACGCATGGCAACATGCTGAGCAACGCGCAAATGTTAAAAGACTATTGGGGTTGGAAAAAAGGTGATGTGTTGGTTCACGCATTACCCATCTTTCACGTGCACGGCCTTTTTGTTGCCATTCACGGTGCTTTGATCAACGGCAGCAAAATGATTTGGCTGTCCAAATTTGACCCCAAATTCGTGATTGCCAAAATGGCTGAAGCTACCGTTTTCATGGGTGTGCCAACCTTGTACGTGCGAATGTTGGCTGAACCTAGTTTGTCGCGTGAGGCCGCTAATCACATGCGCTTGTTTATCGCAGGTTCTGCGCCGCTGTTGATTGAAACTTTTAACGAATGGATCGAGCGCACCGGCCACACGATTTTGGAGCGTTACGGAATGAGCGAGACCGTAATGTTGACGTCCAACCCCTACCAAGCCGACGCCCGCTACGCCAAGCAAAGCGAGCGCCGAGGAGGCACTGTGGGCTTTCCATTGCCCGGCGTAAGCTTGCGTGTGCAAAGCGACGATGGCCAGGCTGTAACGGTGGGCGAGATTGGCGGCATTCAGGTCAAGGGCCCAAACGTATTCAAGGGGTACTGGCGCATGCCGGAAAAAACCAAAGAGGAATTTACCTCTGATGGTTTCTTTAAAACTGGTGATGTGGGTAAAGTGGACTCTCGAGGGTATGTGACGATTGTGGGCCGCAGCAAGGACTTGATCATCAGCGGAGGCTACAACGTTTACCCCGCGGAGATTGAGGGCACGATCAATGACTTGCCAGGCGTGGCCGAGAGCGCCGTGGTGGGCGTGCCTCACCCAGATTTTGGCGAAGTGGGTGTGGCCGTGGTCATTGCCAAGGCTGGTGTGACCTTGGACCCCGAGCACATCATTGCCGAGCTGAAGTCGCAATTGGCCAACTTCAAAATCCCCAAACGCTGCTTCATCGTGACCGAGTTGCCGCGTAACACCATGAGCAAGGTGCAAAAGAATTTGCTGCGCGATCAGTACAAAGGCTTGTTCTCTTCTTAATCGGCGTTGAATGCGGGCAGACGTTAAGTTGCCCCAAAAAAAAGACCTGGGTCGCTAGTGCTACCCGGGTCTTTTTTTCAGTTTGACTCAATACCTAGTAATACTTTTGCGCCCTAAAAAATCAGCGCAATACCAGCACTGGCACATGCGAGTGGGTAAGCACCTGCTGTGTCTCACTGCCC
>CANGEG010000169.1 GCA_947452725.1 Comamonadaceae bacterium
CCAGTTCGTCAATGCCTTGAGTGAAGGGCCTGTGCCTTTTCATTATCCCGGTGTGAGCGCACAACAAGATTTTGGGGACCAGCCATGATGAAGTGGGTCCACCCTGCGGAGTTGGGTTTTGCGGTGCGCCAGATATTGGCCGGTTGGGGTTATGGCGCGCGTTTGCTGTGGCGACTGTTGGCGATGTCAGGGCGCTGCTTGCGGCGCTTTGATTTGGTGCGCGATCAGGTGCACTTTTTGGGCAATTATTCGCTGGCCATCATCACTGTATCGGGCTTGTTTGTCGGCTTTGTGTTGGGCTTGCAGGGGTACTACACCTTGCAGCGCTACGGTTCGGCAGAAGCTTTGGGCCTCTTGGTGGCGTTGAGCTTGGTGCGCGAGCTGGGACCGGTGGTGGCCGCCTTGTTGTTTGCCGGCAGAGCCGGTGCTTCTATCACCGCCGAAATCGGTTTGATGCGCGCCGGTGAGCAATTGACTGCACTCGAGATGATGGCCGTTGATCCTGAATTGCGCATTTTGGCACCGCGTTTTTGGGGCGGTATTTTGGCCTTGCCAGTGCTGACCGCGGTGTTCAGCGCCGTAGGCATTTTGGGCGGTTATGCCGTGGGCGTGCTGCTGATCGGTTTGGACTCGGGTGCGTTTTGGAGCCAGATGCAAGGCGGTGTCGATGTCTTTAAAGACGTGGGCAACGGCCTTATAAAAAGCATCGTGTTTGGCGTCGCCGTGACTTTCATCGCTTTGCTGCAAGGCTATATCGCTCAGCCCACACCTGAAGGTGTGGCCAGTGCCACCACGCGCAGTGTGGTGGTCTCTTCGTTATCGGTTTTAGGCCTGGATTTCATCCTCACGGTGATGATGTTCAGTATTTAAGGAATTCACCATGCAACGTTCAAAAAATGATGTCTGGGTTGGTTTGTTTGTCATGATTGGCTTGGTCGCTGTGCTGTTCTTGGCGCTCAAGTCGGCCAATTTGCTGCAACTCAATTGGGCTGCAGATTACAAAGTCAGTGCCAAGTTTGACAATATCGGCGGTCTCAAATCTGGCGCTGCTGTTAAAAGTTCGGGCGTAGTGGTCGGGCGTGTGGAGTCCATCGTCTTTGACGATTTGGCATTCCAGGCCCGCGTGACATTGGCGCTCGACAAGCGTTATGCATTTCCCAAGGACAGCTCTTTGAAAATCTTAACCAGCGGTTTGCTGGGCGAGCAGTACATTGGCATTGAAGCCGGCGCAGAAGAGAAGAACCTCGTCCCGGGTGACAAGATCGGTAACACGCAGTCTGCCGTGGTGTTGGAGAACCTGATCAGCCAGTTTTTGTACAACAAGGCCGCAGACCCCTCACCTGCCGCTGCCGCCGGTAAATGACGATGCGGGCATTGTCTTTTTTGTCCGCCGCCACTGGGCTGATCGGTCAGCGCACCCTGCGTGGCTTTAGCCTCGGCTTGCTCTTGGTGATGTTGCAGGCTTGCGCCGCAACGGCGCCGGTTACCACGGCAGATCCTCGTGATCCTTTTGAAGCGATGAACCGCAAGGTCACGGGCTTCAATGATGGGGTTGATGCTGCGGTCCTCAAGCCGGTGGCCCAAACCTATGCTCAGGTCGTTCCCACATTAGTACGCACGGGTGTGCGTAATTTTTTCGGTAATTTGGGCGATGTCTGGTCCCTGGCCAACAACGCCGCGCAGTTCAAACTGCGGGCTACGGCCGACACCGCCTTGCGTTTGGGCATGAATACGTTTTTGGGTTTGGGCGGATTGATCGACATTGCCACTGACTACGGCATTGAAAAGCACAAAGCCGATTTTGGTCTCACTTTGGGGCACTGGGGCGTGCCGCAAGGCCCTTATTTGGTTTTGCCTTTGCTCGGCCCCTCGACGGTTCGCGATGCCGCGGCCTTGCCGGTGGACATTCAAGGCGATTTATCGAGGCAATCAGTCTCGTCCAAGAAACGCGATGCCGCGCTGGCTTTGAAATTGACCGACACCCGCGAGAGCTTGCTGAGGATCGTGGATGCGGTGAAAGAGGCCTCGCTCGATCCCTACACCTTCACGCGCGATGCCTATTTGCAAAAGCGGCGTAACGACTTGTATGACGGCAACCCGCCCATGGAGCGCAATTTTGAAGATTCTGAGGATGATCTGGGCCGATGAGGCCTGCGGCCTCCCTCTAAGATCAAAAGCGGTTTACCGTTGCATGCCGTCTTTACAAAAACAAACCTTTTGAAGCCCTTGCCTGCGTATAGTCGGGCAAGATTCTGTACATTGAGATAGTTATGAACCGCAAAACTTTTGGACTTCGTTTGTTGGGTGCTGTTTGCGCCTTGGGCCTGAGTTGGCCCCTGGCTAGCATGGCGGCTGACGAGGCTCCCGACGCATTTATCAAGCGCGTGGCGGTGGAAACACTGGACGCGGTCAAGGCCGACAAAAGTCTGAAAAACGGTGATGTGGCCAAGATCATGCAGTTGGTCGACGGCAAGCTGGTGCAGCACATCAATTTTCGCCGGATGACGGCTTTGGCCACCGGTCCCAGTTGGCGCAAAGCCACGCCCGAGCAGCAAAAGCGTCTGCAAGAAGAATTCAAACTGTTGCTGGTGCGCACCTACGCGGGGGCGCTCAGCCAAGTGAGTGACCAGACCATCGAGGTCAAGCCGGTGCGTGGAGAAATCGACGAGAAAAATTTGGTTATCCGTACCGAGGTCAAAGGCCGTGGTGATCCGATCCAGCTGGACTACCGCTTGGAGAAAACACCGGGCGAGGGTGCCGGCTGGTTGATTTACGATCTGAACGTGATGGGCATTTGGTTGATTGAGAATTACAAATCCCAATTCACCAAAGAGATCAATACAGGCGGACTGGATGGATTGATCAACAGTTTGGCTGAACGCAACAAGTCCAACAACAAGAAGTCCTGAGGCGAACCATGCCCCCATTGAGCTTGCCACAAGAGTTGACCCACGACCAAGCCGGTGATTGGTTGAAAAGTCTGGTGTTTGCCATGGGTCAGAACAAAGAGCGCCAGATCACGGCAGACGCTTCACGGTTGGTTCATTTCGATTCGTCGGCTTTGGCGGTGCTTTTGGCTTGCCGTAGAGAGGCCTTGTTGGTGGGGAAAACCTTTGACGTTGCCCATATGCCTGAAAAACTGCGCCAATTGGCCGTGGTCTACGGCGTGTCCGACTTGCTGCTAAACGCGCCTTCCCACCGAGATTGATTTGCTGCTTTCCCTGATCCGTGCCGGGCAGCACGTAAAATAGCGCTCTGCCATGTCTGCTCTATCCTTCCAATCTGTTTCCAAAATCTACCCTGCCAAGTCGCAGGGTGGGGCTGCGCTGAAGGCGCTCGATCAAGTCAGTTTTGACATTGAAGAGGGCGAATTCTTTGGCCTGCTGGGGCCTAACGGCGCCGGCAAAACCACTTTGATCAGCATCCTGGCGGGCTTGTCCCGGGCCAGCAGTGGTCGCGTTTTGGTGCATGGTCACGATGTGCAAACTGACTACGCGCAAGCCAGGCGCCTGTTGGGCGTGGTGCCGCAAGAGCTGGTCTTTGACCCCTTCTTTTCGGTGCGCGAGGCTTTGAAAATTCAGTCGGGTTACTTTGGCGTCAAACACAACGACGATTGGATCGATGAGTTGTTGCACAGTTTGGGCTTGGCCGATAAAGCTCATGCCAATATGCGGCAGCTGTCTGGCGGCATGAAGCGCCGGGTGCTGGTGGCTCAGGCCCTGGTGCACAAACCGCGCCTGATTGTGCTTGACGAACCCACCGCCGGTGTTGACGTGGAATTGCGCCAAACCCTTTGGCAGTTCATTGCCAAATTGAATAAGCAAGGCCATACCGTGCTGCTCACGACCCATTATTTGGAAGAGGCCGAAGCCCTGTGTGGGCGCTTGGCCATGCTCAAACAAGGGCGCGTGGTGGCTTTGGAGCGCACATCGGAGCTGCTCAAGTCGGCGTCCAGCAACGTGCTGCGTTTCAAAATCGATTCGCCATTGCCGGCCGAATTGGCATCCAAGGCTCGCATAACAGGTCGCATTGTGCAGTTTCCGGCGCAAAACGCGATGGAAATCGAAAATTACTTGGCGGCTGTACGCCAAGCGGGCTTGGTCGCTGAAGACGTTGAAATTCGCAAAGCCGATTTAGAGGACGTTTTCTTGGAAGTCATGTCAGGAGCTGCATCGTGACCGGTTGGCAAACGCTGTTCTACAAAGAAGTGTTGCGTTTTTGGAAAGTTAGTTTCCAAACCATCGCAGCACCGGTATTGACCGCCGTGCTGTACATGCTGATTTTTGGACATGTGCTGGAAAACCACGTCAAGGTCTACGACAGCGTGCCCTATACGGCCTTTTTGGTACCGGGCTTGGTGATGATGAGTGTGTTGCAAAACTCGTTCGCCAACAGCTCCTCCAGCTTGATTCAGAGCAAGATCATGGGCAACTTGGTGTTTGTCTTGCTCACGCCCTTGTCGCACTGGAGTTGGTTTTTTGCCTACGTGGCCTCGTCCATGGTGCGCGGTTTGGCGGTGGGCCTGGGCGTTTTTGTTGTCACCGGTTGGTTTGCGCCTTTGTCGTACGCAGCGCCTTTGTGGATCATCACCTTCGCTGTCTTGGGCGCGGCCCTGTTGGGGGCCTTGGGTTTGGTGGCGGGTCTGTGGGCTGAAAAGTTCGATCAGTTGGCGGCGTTCCAAAATTTTGTGATCATGCCCATGACGTTTTTGTCTGGGGTGTTTTATTCCATCCATTCACTGCCACTGGTTTGGCAGCAGGTCAGCCACTTGAACCCTTTCTTTTACATGATCGATGGATTCCGTTATGGCTTTTTTGGCCAAAGCGATGTCTCGCCCTGGATCAGCTTGGCGGTTGTGGGTTCGGCCTTGCTGCTCGTCAGCGCCGTGACGGTGAAACTGCTGAAATCGGGCTACAAAATCCGTAGCTGAACTTATGACCGCTGAACAACTTCAATCTCTTATCGCTGCCGGTTTGTCCTGCACCTATCTCACCGTCGAGGGTGACGGGCGCCATTGGCAAGCCGTGGTGGTGTCTTCCGAGTTTGAGGGCAAGCGCGCCATTGCGCGCCACCAACGCGTTTACGCCACCTTGGGTGCCAAAATGCACACCGACGAAGTGCACGCCTTGTCGATGAAAACCTATACACCTGCTGAGTGGGCCGTAGCGGCGCACTGATGTACAGCGCAAGAACCCAACTGAAACATGGACAAACTGATTATTCGTGGCGGCCGCTCACTGCAAGGTGAGTTGACGATTTCGGGCGCTAAAAACGCCACCCTGCCTGAGCTGTGTGCCGCTTTGCTCACAGATCAAGCGGTGACGCTGACCAACGTGCCGCGCTTGCAAGATGTGACGACCATGCTCAAGCTGATTCGCAACATGGGCGTAAGTGCAGAGCACGGCGCTGATGGTTCGGTGCACTTGATGGCCGGTGGCTTGAACAATCCCGAAGCACCCTACGAGTTGGTGAAAACCATGCGCGCCTCGGTTCTGGCTTTGGGGCCGCTGTTGGCTCGCTTTGGCCATGCCAAAGTGTCGCTGCCGGGTGGTTGCGCAATTGGTTCCAGGCCAGTGGATCAGCACATCAAAGGCCTGCAAGCCATGGGCGCTCAGATCAAGGTCGATCACGGTTACATGCTGGCGCAGTTGGCGCCGGGCTTGAAGCGCCTGCGCGGTGCGCACATCACCACCGACATGGTCACAGTAACGGGCACTGAAAACTTCTTGATGGCGGCGGCATTGGCCGAAGGTGAGACCATTTTGGAGAACGCGGCCCAAGAGCCTGAGATTCCTGACTTGGCTGAAATGCTGATCAAGATGGGGGCCCACATTGAAGGTCATGGCACCAGCAAAATTCGGATCCAAGGCGTTGAACGCTTGTACGGCTGCACGCACCAAGTGGTGGCCGATCGCATTGAAGCGGGCACGTTTTTGTGCGCCGTGGCCGCCACCGGAGGCGATGTGGTGTTGCGCCATGCCCGCGAAGACCACTTGGATGCGGTGGTCGACAAGCTACGAGATGCCGGTGTGAGCATCGAGGCAGGTGCTGATTTTTTGCGTGTGCGCTCGCAGGGTCGTTTGAAAGCACAAAGCTTTCGCACCACCGAGTACCCTGGTTTCCCAACCGATATGCAAGCCCAGTTCATGGCGCTTAACTGTATTGCCGCGGGCTCCAGCAAAGTGACCGAAACGATTTTCGAGAATCGCTTTATGCACGTGAACGAATTGGTACGCTTGGGTGCCCACATTCAGATCGATGGCAAGGTCTCGGTGATCGAAGGGGTTGAAAAACTCTCTGGTGCCACCGTCATGGCCACCGATCTGCGCGCTTCGGCGTCGCTGGTGATTGCCGGTTTGGTGGCCGAAGGTGAGACTTGTGTGGAACGCATTTACCACTTGGACCGCGGCTACGACCGCATGGAAGAAAAACTGCGCAGCATTGGTGCTGACATTGAGCGCGTCAAGTGACGTGCGGCTTGGAGA
>CANGEG010000170.1 GCA_947452725.1 Comamonadaceae bacterium
CGCCTTCCACCAAGCTGCCAACCACTGCGGCTTGGTCAAATGATTCGGCATTCAAAACAGCCATCACGGCCTCCACGGCACCCGGCGCGCAAGTAATCAGCAAACCTCCGCTGGTCTGCGGATCGGTCAGCAAGTTGCGTTGCCAATCGGCAAAGCCTGCGCCGGGCAACACAACTTCATGGCCATAGCCATCCCAATTGCGTTGCGACGCCCCAGTCGAGGTACCACTGCGCGCGATGTCAATTGCCATCGAAATGCATGGCACTCGATCAAACTGCACACGAGCGGTCAAACCTGAGCCACGGCAAATTTCAAGCAAATGGCCGGCCAGCCCAAAACCGGTCACATCGGTGATGGCGTGCACGTCGTCCATTTGGGATAAGGCCATACCGGGGGTGTTCAACTTGGTCGTCCAGCGCACCATGTCAGCATAACCTTGGGCCGAAAGAGCACCCTTTTTAAGCGCAGCCGACAACATGCCCACGCCCAGTGGCTTACTCAAAATCAAAACGTCGCCAACGCGCGCCGAGCTGTTGCGTTTGATCTGGGCCGGATGCACCAAGCCAATACCAACTAGGCCGTAAATCGGCTCCAATGTGTCGATGCTATGGCCCCCCGCAATAGGGATACCCGCCGCCGCGCACACGGCCTGTCCGCCGGCCAAAATCTGACGAATGGCTTCTTCTGAAATTTTGCCTAAGGGCATGCCAACAATCGCCAGCGCAAACAGCGGCTTGCCGCCCATGGCGTACACATCGGACAAAGCGTTGGTCGCTGCGATGCGGCCAAAGTCAAATGGATCGTCAACGATGGGCGTGAAGAAATCGGTGGTGGCAATGATCGCTTGGCTGTCGTTGATTTGGTAAACCGCCGCATCATCGCTGGTCTCGGTGCCAACCAGCAACTGCGGCGGGATCATGGGCAGCACGCTGTTTTGCAGCAAACGCGACAAAATAGCCGGGGCTATTTTGCAGCCACAACCGCCGCCATGGCTGAACTCGGTCAACCGTACAGGCGCGCTTGGGGTCGCAGGAATAGGCTGGGTGTAGGACATATACAATCAATTTCAACAATGAACGTTGATCATACCCTCGCCTCTCTCGCCGAATTGCGTCACTTTGACGCCATCATCGATGCGCGCTCGCCCTCAGAATTCGCTCACGACCACATTCCCGGCGCCATCAATTGCCCAGTTCTGTATGACGAAGAACGCGTTCGCGTGGGCACGCTGTACAAACAGGTTTCGCCGTTTGAGGCACGCAAGGTCGGCGCCGCGTTGGTGGCCATTAATGTGGCCGGGCATATTCAAGAACTGTTCCACGCCCACCCCAAGGGCTGGACACCTTTGGTGTACTGCTGGCGCGGCGGACAGCGCAGTGGCGCATTCACCCACATCCTGCGGCAAGTAGGTTGGCCGGCTCAGCGAATGAATGGCGGCTACAAAGCCTGGCGCAGTTTCGTCATGGCTGAGTTGGCACATCTGCCCCAGCAATTTGATTTTGAGGTGGTCTCTGGACCCACGGGCTGCGCGAAAACCAAGATCCTGCATGCTCTAGCCGCGCAAGGCCAGCAGGTGCTGGACCTAGAAGGTCTGGCCGCGCACAAGGGCTCGGTGTTGGGCGAGTTGCCCAGCACGGCCCAGCCTTCCCAAAAAATGTTCGACACCCAGTTGCTCGACACCCTGTCGCGCATGGACTCTCTGCGGCCCATCTATGTAGAGGCCGAGAGCAAGCGTATTGGCCAGGTGCAATTGCCAGACACGCTGTTTGAGAAGATGAATCATAGTCCTTGGCTGAGCGTGAGCGCCAGCTTGGAGGCGCGCGTGGAATTTTTGCTGCGCGACTATGTGTATTTATTTGACGACCCGCAACTCACCGCTCATCTGGATCGGCTTAAAGTCAGTTGTGGTCAAGAGCGAGTGGATCGCTGGAAGGCGCTGGTAGCAGGCAAAGACTTTGCCACCTTGGTGAGCGAGTTGCTGACCGAACATTACGACCATTTTTACAAACGCTCTATGCGCCAAGCGCATAGCGCAAGTGACGCCACCCGGGTTTTTACGGCTGATGATCTGTCACCCGAGAGCGTAAATTTGCTAGCACAACGAATTGTGCAAAATCAGACACAGCGAAGCTGATGCACCAGCTAACGTCCAACTTGAATCAATTGAAAGGATTTGGGAAAATGCTTAACTCACGTTTGAATGACCGACAACAGCCTTGCGTGAGCTGCAACACCTTGTCCTGGGCTTGCGTGACTTCTTTGAAACCCTGGGCGTATTGGGGCGCAACAACGCTTATTGCAGCCTTGATTATCTTCAGTAGCTCTTCAGCTTGGGCTTACAAGGTGGAGAAAGTCTGCACCGACGTCGCAGCCACGGCTGCAGACCTGGCAAAAAAGACTTGCAAAATAGTGCGCGTTGACCCAAACAAGGAATCAGCGCCGAAAGAAGAGAAAAAAGAGGAGAAGAAGCACGGAGGCCATTGAAGCCGCCGTACTGACGCTAAGACTTAAATTGGAACTGCCCGATTCAGTTCAGAATTTGCCGTATTTCAGATAAGCCTCAACCGGATCCACGCCAGAGCGGATCGCGTCGCGCACTGCATTTTCGGTCACAGAGACCTGCTCGGCTTGTTCGATAACTGGGACCACCAAAGCTTGAGGAATCACCACCAGGCCGTCACGGTCACCCAAAATAAAGTCGCCGGTGGACACCGTCACAGTGCCAACACTGACAGGCAGCTCGTAATGGTCAGGCAACCAGCGCGCCACGATGTCAGATGGGGTGAAGAAGGTGTGAAATACCGGAAAGCCCAGCTGCAAAATAAAGTCGGTATCGCGACAGCCGCCATCAACGACATAGCCCAGAACTCCTTTGTTTTGCAATGTTTCGGCGGACAGCTCACCCATCAGAGCGACATCTTGATTGTGCGGCTGGCACACCACTACGTGACCGCTGGGCGCCTTGGACAGCAAGGTGGTCCAGCCCAGCAAGCTGTCATGCCGACTCACGGTGCGGTCGGTTCGCCCCGAAACCGTCCAGACCGGGCCGGCCACTTTGCGGCTCGCGTCCAACGGGCGCAAATGCGTGGGCAACACACAATTGTCATGCCCGAAGCCGCGCATCACATCGTGCACCGCGCCGCTGTACAGCTTGGCTAAACGATCAGTCCATTTCACTTGCTCGTCATGGTTCATGATGGGCCTTAAGTTGACGGTCTTAATCTTCGATGTCCATAGGCAAACCTGTCAATGCCGAGGGAGACGCGGCGGCGGTAATCGAAGTCGAAGTCACAGCAGGGCCCATCGCCACATTGCGTAGCACTTCGCGCAACAGTTTTTTCTCATTCAAACTCAGAGCGCGAGTCAAGCGCTGGCGCATGCGCAGCAGCAATTGACGGTCCACCTCTTGCGGCACGCCGCGGCTGACCTGCAATGCGTCGCGCAGGTCTTCGCGAAGATCTTCGGGCTCTTCATCCCACCAAGCAGTAATGACCTCGGTGATGGTCTGGCGAACTTCTTCCAAGTTTTCCACCGAAGCACTCGCGGGAGCGTGAGGCAAGGCCATCAGGCCCGCAGGCAACTTTCCTTGCAGCAACTCAGACAGCGCCTGCGCATTGACCACCACACGGCGGTCAGCCTGTGCCAGCAAGCGACCCCAGCCCGGATCGCTCTTCATCATCTGCGGCATATTGCGAGCACTTTCGTCGGCCAACACATGCACGCTCAGGCCACTCAACTGGGCCGCATCTATATCGCTCAAGAAGCGCTCGTCGTCTGTGGCGATCAGCACATGATTGCAGGAGTGACTTTGGGCCAATTGCGCCAGGTCTTGACCGACGGCGCGCAACATCGAGGCGCCGCCATCGACATCGTGGGTTTGGACCCAACGCACAATTTGGTCGTCCAAAAACAGTCCGTCGGCGCGGTCGGTATACCAATAGACGCGAATCAAATCTACCTCTAAACCGGCATTGGCCATGGCTTGGCTCAGCAGACCCAACAACCCCTGTCGATTGACCATCTCACCCATGATCCCTTGCGCACTTTGCTGGGCCAGCCAAATTAAGAATCGCGCGTCAACCAACGCGATACAACTCCCAGAGCGGGGTTCCTGGGAGTGACGGTCTTTTTTAAAGGAAGAAAAATATTCGCGTTTCATCAACGTAGCCTTAAATTAAATAATTGCATTAGCGCAAGCTTAGCGCTCTGATTTTACCTGGCTCGACGGCGAACAATTGACCACAAACCTGGGTGCTTGAAGCCATTTTCTGTGCGTAGGACTTAAACTCGTGGTCTTAACTTATATTGATTTGCGTCATGTCCCACTACCACCTTTACGCCATTGGCAACGCCTTGGTCGATTCCGAATACGAAGTCTCTGACGCCCAACTCCAAGCCATGGGCGTGGACAAACGCCATATGACCTTGATCGACACGGCCCGCCGTGCTGAATTACTGGCTCAGTTAGATGGCCAAACACACAGGCGAACAGGTGGCGGCTCCGCAGGCAATACAGTCGTGGCCTTAGCCCAATTGGGTGGACAGGCGTTTTACTCTTGCCAAGTGGCTGACGACGATTTGGGTGATTTTTACGCGCAAGATTTAAAGACTTGGGGCGTGCACACCAACTTGACCCACACCCGCGCCAAAGACGGCCAGACGGGCAGTTGCATGGTATTGGTCACGCCGGACGCTGAGCGCTCCATGTGCACCTTTTTAGGCGCCTCCGCCGAGCTGGATCACCAGGCACTGCAACCGAGTGCGATTGCCAAATCCAAAATTTATTACATGGAAGGCTATTTGGCGGCCTCCCCCACCGGCTTGCATGCAGCGCTCGCAGGCCGCGAGATGGCCGTGGCTGCTGGCGTGCCGCTGGCGCTTACGCTCAGCGATGTCAGCATGATTCAGTTTTGCCGCGCAGGCTTGGACGCGATGTTGGGCGGCGGCGTGGACTATTTATTTTGCAACCTCGAAGAAGCCCAGGTGTGGTGCGGCACGCAAGACCTAGCGACAATTCGCATCCAGCTTCAAGCCCTGGCGCAAACCGTCTGCCTGACACAAGGCCCACAAGGCAGCGAGATTTTGCGGGATGGCCAAAGCCTGCATGTTGCGGCTACGCCGGTCACCGCAATTGACACCAACGGCGCCGGCGACATGTTTGCCGGCTGTTTCTTGTTTGCCATTACTCATGGCCACAGCGCTGAGGCTGCCGCTCAGTTGGCCAACCGCGCGGCAGCTGAAGTAGTGGGACAACATGGAAACAGACTGACGCATGCGCAATTGCAAAGCATCAAGGCTGCGGTCACCGCGGCCTGAAGGCCAAGCGGATCAACGAGGCCTTTGGGCCGCGGTCTGAAATTCGCTGGACTAAAGTTCAATATTTGAATTGATATTATTTGAAACTGTAGCTCAAGGCCGCAAAACCAGTGTCCTGACTGACCGCGCCGACCAAGGGGCTGGCCTTGATCGTGCCGTCCAGCCATTTGTGGCGCCACTGCAATTGCAACGCCCAGGCTCCAGTGAGAGGCACTGTGGCGGCCAAGCCCAGCATCGGTATGGTCGAAGCCCCGGCTTGGTGAGCCGTAAGGGTTCCACCCGCCGCCTGGTTGGCCATCGCTTCTGACTGCGAAACACCATAAAGGTGATCCACGTAGGTGCGACTGCGGTACTCCACTCCCGCCTGCGGATACAGCTTGATACCGGCGACTTCAATTCGCGCGCCATAAGTGGCTTCCGCTAAAGTGCCGCCTGAAGTCACGTCGTGCATGGCATAAAGAAAGACGCCGCCAAAGGCAGTGCGCTGAAAAGTGCCCACGCCAAGCGGTATGGGGTTACTGCGGTTTTTCACACCACGCAGCACCGCCGTGTCCGAGGCAAAACCCTCTTGGCTGACTCGCAGCACGCCCTCTAAATGGCCCATTGCCAAAGGCAGGGTCTTGATGCCTAAGGTGTCCACACGGGCAAAAGAGCGCCCCCAATCGCCATACACATAGGGCAAGCCTGACAGCGCCATATTTTTGCTTTTCACCAGGGCGCTTGTGGTGTAGGCCGCGCCACCGAGATCGCCGACAAAATGATCGGTAAACTGATCTTGTGCCTGTGCTGCAGCGCCCGCCATAAGGCCGCAAACGATAAGACCTGAGGATAAGACCAATTTCAAATGTAGCTGCATAGAAGTTCCTTTTGATTCAAGCTCATGATTCGCCCACGATGCGCGCGGACTTGACGATGCGACCCATGGCCTCAAATTCTTGCGCGAAGCTGCGACTGAATTCAGCCACGCTGGTTTTCAAAGGCAAACACTCGGACGCGCTCAAACGCTCACGTAGCGCAGGCTGGTTAAGCACGGCTTGAATCTCGATATTCAAACGCTCCAGCACTGCGGCAGGCGTTGCGCCGGGCGCAAAGATGCCGAACTGCGAACTCAGGTTCGCTGCCGCAAAGCCGCGCTCGGCCAGCGTGGGCACCTGGGGCAAACTCTC
>CANGEG010000171.1 GCA_947452725.1 Comamonadaceae bacterium
CCGATGGCGCTTACACCGTCACCGCCCGTGCGGCTCGCACCAACCGCGCCACCCAGCATTGGGTGATCGAAGCCAGTCAGGCCAGTGGCGTGGTGGCTTTGGCCACGGCCGTGTTTGGCACGCGGCGCCCCACCTGGTCAGCGACCGAAGTCCAGCCCCCGCAAGGCTTGCCTGCGCCTGAGGACTTGGCGCGCATGTCCAGCGAGAAACGGCCACCTTGGGTCAATGCCTACGACATGCGCTTTACCGAGGGTGACGCGTTCAGCGGATTTGATGGGCAAGAGCACCCCGACTCACGCTCTTGTCAATGGTTGCGCGACGACCCGCCTCGGCCCTTGGACTATGCGTCTTTGGCGTCCATCAGCGATTGTTTTTTTCCACGCATTTTTTTACGTCGTCGCCGCGTCGCGCCAATTGGCACCGTGTCAATCACCACCTACTTTCACGCCGACGAAGCCGCAATGGCGGCGCAGGGCTCGCATTACCTGATCGGCACGGCGCGTGGCCAAAAGTTTCACAACGGATTTTTTGACCAGAGCGGTGAGATGTGGAGCCACGAAGGCCATTTGCTGGCCAGCACGCATCAAACGGTGTATTTCAAAGACTGAGGCCTGAGAAGTTGGGCGCAAGTCCTGGCCTCAATCCCAACATCACAATCCCCGCCTCACAATCCTGACCCCTAATCCTGTCCTTCAGTCAAGGTGTCTAACTGAAAGCGGCCACTTTTGTGCCACAACCAAACATCGGTGTAAATCACTTTGCCCAAACGGCTGGGCACCGGGTAGGGCGCTGCGGCGCGGACGGTCCTTTCGATTTCGGCCATCACTTCGGGCGCATGAGTGGGAGCGCGTTTCCATGTGGTTCCCAGTACGCGCCCTTGCCGGTCCAGCTCCACATCGAGCACGCCAATGGCGTACAACAGCGGGGGCAAGCGGCCCTGGTAAATGCGTTGCGGGTTGAGTTTGTACAGGTGATGGGCAGCGTCTTGGCGGTAGTCGCGTGGCGTGCTGGCCTGCGATGCAGCGCTGCGCTCTGGCAACTGTCCTTGAGTTGGGGGGGCGGCCTCGCTGGATGCCTCGCGAGCAGGGGGGGGCGATGAACAAGCGGCCAACAAAGCGGCGAGCAAGGAGGCGAGTAAAGCACCCAGCGATAGCCCTTGGCGTTGGAGGCGCTGCAGTAAGGTGGGATTCATGGCAATGAAAAGCGGTGAAAATGGACAGTAATTTATTGGGACTGATTGTGTCACTTCAGCCCAGGCTTGAGTTCACAATGATGTGAGAAAGTTAACGCGACATGGGGTTTGTTTCATTGATTCAACGTCTACAGCTTGAGCCTGCCGTCAGCATCACAGTTCACCGCACGCGCGGCTCCGTGCCGCGTGAGGCAGGCACTTGGATGCTGGTGTTTGCTCAAGGCGAATGGGGCACCATTGGCGGCGGCCATTTGGAGTTTGAGGCCATGGCCAGTGCGCGTGCGTTGCTCAAAGAGAGTTTGCCCAATGCTGCACCGGTGGAAAAACGCTTCGTTCTCGGGCCGAGCTTGGGTCAGTGTTGTGGTGGCGAGGTGGTGGTGCAACTTGCACGGGTCACAGCGCAGGACATTCCCCGCTTACAGCAGTCCTACCAGAGACGCTTGCAGCCGCTGGCCTTGTTTGGTGGCGGCCATGTGGGCAAAGCATTGGTGCATGTACTTGCGACCTTGCCCTTTGCTGTGCGCTGGATCGACAGCCGCGATGAAATATTTCCCGGCGATATCCCGGCGCAGGTGGACTGCGAACACTCCAATCCGGTGCATGCCGCGGTGGCCGATTTGGTGCCTAACAGTGCAGTATTGATCATGAGCTTCAGCCACGCCGAGGACTTGGATGTGGTCATAGCCTGCCTGCAGCGTCAGCGCCAAAAGGGCGATTTGCCCTATGTGGGCTTGATTGGCAGTGCCACCAAGTGGGCCAGTTTTCGCAGTCGATTGCGTGAGCGGGGCTTTACTGATGCCGAATGCGATCGGGTGACCAGCCCGATTGGTGTACCCGGCATTTTGGGCAAAGAGCCCGAGGTGATTGCGGTGGCTGTGGCGGCACAACTCTTGCAGTTAGATCACTGACTGACGTGCAAGCACCAGATGTGCTTGCACTGTCTTTAAAATTGTATACACTTGCCCCACGGGTCGCAGCGGCGCTAGGCTGTTCACAGCCTTGTTCGCGACCGTATGACTGCTTACAGCGCCCGCAGTGGTGAGCAGGCTGGAGTTCCTAGATGGAAGCTTATTTTCTGGATTGGGCCAACCTGTTACTCAGGTGGGTGCATGTGATCACGGTGATCGCTTGGATTGGTTCCTCGTTTTACTTTGTCTTTCTTGACAACAATTTGCTCAAGCCCAACTCGCCCGACCTTCTCGAAAAAGGCGTGGATGGGGCCATGTGGGCTGTCCATGGTGGCGGCTTTTACAATCCGCAAAAGTACATGGTTGCGCCCAAAAAGATCCATACCAAATTGCATTGGTTTTATTGGGAAAGTTACAGTTCCTGGCTGACGGGCTTTGCTTTGTTCACGGTTTTGTACCTGTATAACGCCAGTACTTTTTTGATCGACAAGTCACTGATGGACTGGGCTCCAAGCACGGCCATTGCCGCGGCTCTGGGCTTTTTGGTGGCGTTTTGGTTCGTCTATGACAGCGTCTGCCGCATCTTTGGCTTTCACAAAAATGGCGAGGGCATTGTTGCGGGCCTCATGCTTGTGGTGGTGGCCGGTGCTGCTTGGCTGGCTTGCCAGTTGTTCGCCGGTCGGGCCGCCTTCTTGTTGGTGGGCGCGATGATCGCCACGTCGATGAGCGCCAACGTCTTCTTTTGGATCATTCCCGGCCAACGCAAAGTGGTGGCTGCCATGACTTCTGGCGCAAAGTACGATGCCCAAGCTTTGGCGATCCATGGCAAACGAGGCAAGCAGCGTAGCGTTCACAACACCTACTTCACCTTGCCGGTTATCTTTGCGATGCTGAGCAACCACTACAGTTTTTTGTACACGCATGAGCTGCGCTGGGTTCTGTTGTTTGTGATGATGGTTGCCGGAGCCCTAATTCGTCAGTTCTTTGTGCAACGCCACGGTTATCACCTTGGCCGAGCAAAAAATCCTTGGCCATTTGCGGCGGTAGGCGTGGTGTTGATCCTGGGTGTAATTGTGGCCTTGCGGCCAGTACCCCAGCCCGTAGCTTCGGTTTCAGCGCCTGCGGCAGTGTCGTTTAACCAGGTGCAAGGCATTCTGGCGCAGCGCTGCTACTTGTGCCACGGTGCGCAAATGCAAATGAAAAATGTGCGTTTGGATTCTGCCGAAGGCGTCAAGCTCAACGCGCAGAATCTTTACCAGCAAGTAGTGGTGACCAAGCAAATGCCAATGAACAACGCCACCGGCATCACCGATGCCGAACGCGCAATAATTGCGCAATGGTTCCAGGCGGGTGCCAAGACCGATTAATAGCTGAGACCGCATCGTTGTTGCGTAGCGTCACTGAGCATTGACTTGTGGTGCGGAACATCACTGAATGTGCTGTTTTATTGGTTGAGAGCAACTCTTAGCACTTTGGTCACACAGTTCTATAACGTGGTCTCATTTGTACTTACGGAGTAGATGATGAGCCACCAATCGTTTAGCGGCAAGAGCACTGCCATCGGAAATTCCAACGGTTTTCGCTTTGATGCGGCGCTGTTCAAGGCCAACCCCGAGTTTTTTGGCGAGGTTCGCGGCACCGTGCTTGCACCTGGGCAAATGCTGGTGTCAGTCGTACCCTCGGGTGAGCAGGAGCCAGCGCTGCAAGACGAAGAGGGCAACCCAGTCATGGTGGCGTTTTTGAGTTTCCTGGAGGGCCAGATGGCCATGCACCCTGAGCTGATTGAGCCGGTGACTGAAGCCCAGATGGCCCACATTGCCACCTTGGTGGACGGTGTGGAGCCCGATTGATGCAAAACAACGGATGGAATCTGTTTCAGTTTCAGCCGTTTGCGTTAGGGCTACAGGAGTTAACTCAAGAAGTGTCGCGCCTAGCCCAGGCTGACCCCACTGGCTATAAGCAGCATCCTAAAACGAAGTTGCTGGCGTCCGTTTATCAGTCGATGACCGTCACTGTGTCCGCCAACCCCGCAGATCCGGTGTTTTGTCTTGGCGACACCCTGGGCAAGAGCCATGGCAACTGGCGGCGCGTCAAAAAAGGGCTGCCACAGCGCTATCGGCTGTTCTTTATGTTCGCCTCAAACCCTTTGGCAGTGGTCATTTATGCCTGGCTGAATGATGAAGACACTCAACGCAAAGAAGGCCGCCGCACCGATGTGTACCAAGTGTTCAAGCGCATGCTGGAGCGCGGCGACGTGCCCTCAACCATAGACGAGCTGATCCTGGGATGCATTGCCTCCCAGCTGTGAAGCTGTCTATAAAAAGCACCCGTTAACAGACAATGAACGGTAATGTTCAAAACTTTTCGCATTAGTTCATGTGAAAAAGCCCCAGCCACTGAAGTGGGTGGGGCTTGCAAAGCTCAATGGCGCTGGCTGGCACTAGCCTGCTAGGTTCAAGCCCTCGATTTCACACGCTCAGGGGGTCGCGATCTTGGTCGCAATTTTCGGGTTACGCCATTTTTCCCAAGCCCAGGTGCCGACGGGCCACAGCAAAATCACAAAGGTGCTGAGCGCCAGCCACATTGCTATCGGACGGGTAAAGAACACAAGAGGATCGCCATCTGACTTGATCATAGAGGTGACAAAATTCTCCTCCATCATGGTCCCAAGCACTACGCCCAAAATGGCAGGTGCCACTGGGAAACCGTTTTCCTCAAGCAGAAATGAGACCAAACCAAAGAACAAAATCAAGGTCACGCCCCACACCGAGTTGTTGATGGAGAACGAGCCGACAATGCAAAACAGCAAGATGATAGGCATCAAAATGTTACGCGGCACCCGCAAGATCTTGGTCGATACCTTCACCGTCAACCAGCCCAGCGGCACCATGATGATATTGGCCAAAATGAAGACCAAGAAAATCGCGTAGATGTTCTCTGGGTTGTTGACAAAGATCATCGGCCCTGGATTCATGTTTTTCAAGTACAGCACGCCAATGGCAATCGCCGTAATCGAGTCACCCGGAATGCCAAAGACAATCGCCGGAATCCACGCGCCTGCCAGCGACGAGTTATTTGCTGCACCCGACTCCACAATACCTTCTACGTGCCCGGTGCCAAACTTCTCCGGTTCTTTGGAGAATTTCTTGCTCATTGCGTAGCTGAGCCACGAAGCCATGTCGGCTCCCGAGCCCGGCTGGATCCCGATGATCGTGCCCAGCGCGCTGCCCCGCACCAAAGGCCAGCGATATTTTTTCAGCAAGTCCCACATGCCGGCAAAGATGTTGCCAATGTTTTTCGTGACGATCATCGATGGTGGATCTAGGTTGGTTATGTAGCGCAGCAACTCCGACACTGCGAACATGCCTACCATCATCGGGATAAGCTCCACACCGCTCATCAGCTCATTCATACCAAAGGTGAAGCGCGGCAAAGCCGCAGGATTTTCTAATCCGATGCATGCAATCAGAAGGCCTAATAGCAAAGAAATACAGGCTTTCAAGACGCTGGTGTTGCCAATGAACACGGCCCCCGCCAGGCCCAAAACAACCAGCCAGAAGTACTCGAAGGAAGAAAATTTCAAGGCGATTTCAGCCAAGCCCGGCGAGAACAAGACCATCACCAAGGTGCCGAACAAACCGCCAATGGCGGAGAACACCAAGCCTGCGCCCAGGGCGATTTCGGCCTGCCCTTTGAGGGTCATTTGATAGGCCTCATCGGTGTATGCCGCTGATGCGGGTGTTCCCGGAATGCGCAGCAGCGCGCCCGGAATGTCGCCCGAGAAAATCGCCATCGCAGTAGCGGTGACGATGGCTGCAATCGCGGGTACCGGAGGCATAAAGAAGGTAATTGGCACCAACAAGGCCGTGGCCATGGTGGCGCTTAAACCCGGAATTGCCCCGACAAACAAGCCGAAGATCGCCGAGCCCAAAATTACCATCAACACATAGGGGTCAAAGACCAGCCAAAAGGCTTGGAGTAACACTGCAGTGGTCATATTGAGTCCTCACTTACCATTGGATAGGGGACAAAATTCCCCAAGGTAAAGGCACACGCAGTCCTTTGTAAAAAATGGTGTGAATCACCAGGCTGGAGATCAAGGCGATCGGCACGATCAGCTTACTGCGTACTTTTAGCGCCCACATCATCACGCCCACAACCAAGCTGGCGCAGATTAGAAAACCCAATCGGTCAGAGAGGTAGATGTAGAACACCAGGCCCGCGACGGTGATCAAAAAATTGCGTAAGTGATACCAAGACTTGACCCACCCGCCCACCTCCACCCAAGCTTCATGCTGCTTGGCTTTGATGCCTTTGAAGATCAATAACACTGCGCACAACGCGAGCAAGCCCGCCAGCAGCCCCGGAAAAGCCCCAGGAC
>CANGEG010000172.1 GCA_947452725.1 Comamonadaceae bacterium
AACGACGACGGGCATAACTATTATCGGCATTGGCTCAATGCCTTGGAAAAGATGGTGATCGAACACCAACTGGGCACCCCAGATCAGATCCATGAACTCGAACACGCCTGGGAGGATGCAGCTGCGCGCACGCCTCATGGCCAACCAATTGTGTTGAATGCTCAGCAATGACTTTTCAGCATATTCAGAAACCGCGAAAAAATAGGGGCAGTGTCCCTTGTGAAATACCAACGTTCTTGCCAAAAGTCATTCTGGAGTCTGTTTGACGCTGATCAGGTAACAGATTCATATCGGCCATTGAGTTATGTACTTTTAAGGCCACCCAGATGACTGTGT
Organism: Comamonadaceae bacterium; assembly: GCA_947452725.1. Taxonomy (GTDB): domain Bacteria; phylum Pseudomonadota; class Gammaproteobacteria; order Burkholderiales; family Burkholderiaceae_C; genus Limnohabitans_A. The sequence goes on from CANGEG010000172.1 coordinate 337, forward strand.
GCGAGATAAGTTTCAACAGGGCATTTCGCCACCTAGCCCCGCACACACTATTTCTAAGCGACTTACTTGAGAACAAAATAGGTGGAAACCTTGGCGCAGGACTTTGGTTTGCAGCTTATTGCCGTTTGAGCTTTGGACCCATTTTGGCGCCGCTCGCTGAGCTATGCAGGCGGTTTGTAAAGCCTTTTAGTAACCCCATGATCACTGTGTCGCGAATGTTGTCGTTCAAAGTCTGAACTTGAGTGACTGGTCAGAATTGACACCGCGATTAAATTGCATCCCAATAGTCGTTTGAGGAGCGTCCGATTGTTATACAACCTCAAATTAAACACAGCCGAAAGTTGACCCTATGAACCGCGTACTGGCCCACACGGGCGCCACCTATCCTATCTTGCAAGCCCCCATGGGTTGGATTGCTCGCAGCCCTTTGGCCAGCGCCGTCTCCCTTGCAGGGGGCTTGGGCATCATCGAAACCTCATCGGGTGAGACAGCAAACTGCCAGCGCGAAATTACCGCGATGGTGAAAACCGGTTTGCCCTTTGGCGTGAACTTACCAATCCGGTTTTTGAAAGACGACGCCATGCTTCGCTTTGTCTGCGAGTCTGGGGTAAAGTTTGTCACCACTTCGGCCGGTAGTCCCGCCAAATTCATCGCGCCTTTGAAGGCCGCCGGCATTGTGGTTTACCACGCTGTGCCGACCCTCGACACGGCCCTCAAATGCGTAGAAGCCGGCATCGATGGCTTGGTGGTGGAGGGCGCTGAAGGCGGAGGCTTTAAGAATCCGGAGGAGGTCAGCACTTTGGTGCTGCTGCAAGCGATTCGTGAAAAGGTGGATGTGCCTTTGATTGCCGCCGGTGGCATTGTTGATGGCCGGGGCATGGCCGCCGCTTTTGCCTTGGGCGCCGAGGCGATCCAAATGGGCACGCGTTTTGTGGCCTGCGCCGAAAGCCCAGTGCACACCCATTACAAGCAAGCGATCGTTGATGCACAGGCGACCGGTACATGGATGCTGAACACCAAATCAACACCCTGCATCCGCGCGCTCAAAACCGATTTTACCCGCGCCCTGCACGAGGCAGGAGTGATGGGCCCTGACACCTTCCACGGCATTCAAGATGTTTACTTTGGCGGCAATATGAACGCTGCACCCGCACTTGCGGGGCAATCGGCAGGCTTAATTCACGAAGTACAAAGCGCTGCGCAGATTGTCCAAGACACGGTAGCGCAGTTTCACGCAATCACCGCCCGCTTAGGCGCGATGGCAATGGGCTCCAACTTCGGGTGAAGCGACCTTTAAAGCACCGTTTGCTTGACGGCATGCTCCCACATCGCCATCAACTCGGAGGCGTAAGCGGGTTGGCGCTGCGGGCTAAAGCGCCGCTCCACCCGCCACAGTTGGCTCAGCTCATGGGTGTTTGCGTAGATGCCGCAAGACAATCCGGCCAGATAGGCTGCGCCCAAAGCTGTCGTCTCGACCACCTCGGGGCGCACGACTTCAATGCCCAGCAAATCCGCCTGGAACTGCATTAGCAAGTCATTTACACAGGCGCCGCCATCGACCCGCAGCTCGCGCACCTGCGCCTGACCGGCCGAGGATAAGTCGCGGCTCATGGCTTGCAGTAGCGCAGCGCTTTGAAAGGCTATGCTCTCCAATGCAGCACGGGCAATGTGGGCAACGGTGCTGCCTCGCGTCAGTCCCGTGATGGAGCCTCGGGCATCGGGCTTCCAGTAGGGCGCGCCTAGGCCGGTGAAGGCCGGCACAACCATCACTCCGCCTGAATCGGGAACGCTTTCGGCCAAGGCTTGTACTTCGCTGCTGCTTTGAATGGCGTGCAAGCCGTCGCGCAGCCACTGCACCACCGCACCTCCTACGAACACACTGCCTTCAATCGCAAACTGGGGCAGGGAGTTAACTTGCGCCGCGCTTGTGCTGATCAGGCCGTTGTGAGACAGCATGCCCTGGTCGCCGGTGTGCATGAGCATGAAGCAGCCGGTGCCGTAGGTGTTTTTCACCATGCCGGCACCAAAGCAGGCTTGGCCAAATAGGGCGCTTTGCTGGTCGCCGGCCACGCCACCTATCGGTATGCTGTGACCCAGCCAATCAACCTTGACGTGGCCAAAGGCCGCGCTGGAAGCGTGCACCTGAGGCATCATGCGGGCCGGGATGTGCAAGGCAGCCAGAAGCTCTTCATCCCATTGGTTGCTGTGAATGTTGAAAAGCATTGTGCGCGAGGCGTTGCTCACGTCGGTGGCGTGAACGGCTCCGCCGCTGAGCTGCCACATCAGCCAACTGTCTACCGTACCAAAAAGCAACTCGCCGCGCTCGGCTTGAGCGCGGGCGCCATCCACATGGTCCAAGATCCATTGCAGCTTTGTGCCCGAAAAATACGCATCCACAAGCAAGCCGGTTTTGGCTTGGATGCGGTCAGCCCAACCTTGCTCGCGCAGGGCCACGCAAGCAGGCTCTGCTCGACGATCTTGCCAAACAATGGCGTTGTGAATCGGCTGGCCTGTGGTTTTGTTCCAGACTACGCTGGTTTCGCGTTGATTGGTGATACCCAGTGCGCTGACTTGGCTGGCAGTGATACCGGCTTTATTCAAGGCTTCGCGGGCGGTGTCGAGCTGGGTTTGCCAAATTTGCAACGGGTCGTGTTCAACCCAACCCGGCTGTGGATAGATCTGAGTGATCTCTCGCTGAGCCAATGAAACGATCTGGCCTTTGGAGTTAAAGACGATGCTGCGAGAGCTGGAGGTGCCTTGGTCGAGGGCGAGTATGTAGGTCATGACGTGGGCCTTCTCAAATCAACCTGCAATGTGCAGTTGCACTTCGGCCTCTGCCAGAAGCGCGGCAAAGGGTGCGGGCGGTGGGGCATCGGTGAACAGGTGATCAATTTGCGAGATGGTGCCCACCTCGACCATGGCCGGGCGATTAAATTTACTGTGGTCTGCGGCCAGCCAGACCTCGCGCGCGTGCGACAAAATGGTTTGTGACACCTTGACCTCGCGGTAGTCGTAATCGCGAAGCGAGCCATCGGACTCGATGCCCGAAATGCCAATCAAGGCGACGTCAACCTTGAATTGGCGAATGAAGTCCACCGCCGCCTCGCCGACGATGCCTTGGTCGCGGCCGCGCACCACACCGCCCACTACGATCACTTCGCAGCTGGGGTAGGTGCTCATGATGGACGCCACGTTCAGGTTGTTGGTGATCACGCGTAGACCGGTGTGCCGTGACAGTGCTCGGGCAATGGCTTCGGTGGTGGTGCCAATGTTCAAAATCAAGGAACAGTCGTTGGGCACGGCGGCAGCCACACTGCGAGCGATACGGGTTTTTGCTTCGGCATTCAGACTCAAGCGTTGTTGGTGTCCAATGTTTTCAGTGGTGGAACTAGGAACGCGCACGCCGCCATGAAAGCGCGTGAGTTGGCCGGTCTCGGCCATGCGCTGCACGTCACGCCGAACAGTTTGCAAGGTTACGCCCAATTTGTCGGCCAATTGCTCCACGCTCACCGAGCCGAGTTCTTGAACGACTTTGAGCAGAGTGATTTGACGCGGATTGGAATTCATGCTGCTGATTTTCGCTGTTTGCATAATCGAACTCAATGCTAAAACGAAAAACAAAGAACAAACAAAGGGTAAATACCGACTTATAACGAAAAATAACGAACAATAATAGTGGCATTGAATCCAGCGGCTCAGGCCAAAGGTTGTGTGTGCATTGCCAAGGGGATGAGATGGAGTTGTCGCTAGAAGCTATCAGCAAGAAAGTCGGGGCGCAAACCTGGCTGTATGAGATGAGCCTGGCCCCGCAAACCGCCAACGTGACCGTATTGCTGGGTGCGACCCAAGCCGGTAAAACCAGCCTGATGCGCATCATGGCCGGCTTGGACGTGCCCACCGCCGGTCGTGTGTGGGTGGATGGTCATGATGTGGTGGGTGTGCCTGTACGCGAGCGCAATGTGGCCATGGTGTACCAGCAGTTCATTAACTACCCCTCAATGAAAGTGCGCGACAACATCGCTTCGCCCATGAAGCTGCGAGGTGATAAAAACGTGGCGCAACGCGTGCAAGCCTTGGCCGAAAAGCTGCACATCGAGATGTTTTTAGACCGTTTTCCCACCGAGCTGTCGGGCGGTCAGCAACAGCGCGTGGCGCTGGCGCGTGCCTTGGCGAAAGGTGCGCCTTTGATGCTGCTGGACGAACCCCTGGTGAACCTGGATTACAAGCTGCGCGAAGAGTTGCGCGAAGAGCTTGGCGCCTTGTTTGCCAGCGGCGAGTCCACCGTGATCTACGCCACCACTGAACCGGGCGAAGCCCTGCTTTTGGGCGGCTACACCGCCGTGATGGACGCGGGCGAGTTGCTGCAATACGGCCCTACGGCCGAGGTGTTTCATTACCCCCAGTCTTTGCGCGTGGCGCGCGCTTTCAGTGATCCGCCTATGAACTTACTGAGCGCGACGCGCAAGACGGCTTTCGTTGAATTGGCCGATGGCACGCCACTCATGCTCGCCTTGCCGAATACAACTTCGGCCGCCTTGACGCTGGGCATGCGGGCCAGCGCGGTGCGCGTGCATTCAGAACCTGGCGACCTGACTTTGGCGGGTCATGTGGAGTTGGCTGAAATTTCGGGGTCAGACACTTTTGTGCACGTCGCCACCGCCGTGGGCAATGTGGTGGCGCAACTCACTGGTGTGCATTATTTTGATTTGGGCGCCGCCATTGCGGTGCATGTAAACCCGGCCCAAATGTATGTGTTTGATGCGCAAGGCGCGCTGTTGCTGGCGCCTGGGCGTGAAGGTGTGGCTTCACACGCGGGAGGGCATTAACATGGCACGCATCGACCTTGACCTGGCCCACGCCTACAAAGCCAACCCGCAGCAAGACAGTGACTACGCCTTGCTGCCTTTGAAAATGCGCTTTGAGGATGGCGGCGCATATGCCTTGCTCGGCCCCTCGGGCTGCGGCAAAACCACCATGCTGAATGTGATGTCGGGCTTGCTCACGCCCTCGCAAGGCACGGTGCTGTTTGATGGCCGTGACGTGACGCAGGACTCGCCCCAGGCGCGCAATATCGCGCAGGTGTTTCAGTTTCCGGTGATTTACGACACCATGACGGTGGCCGAAAACCTGGCTTTCCCTTTGCGCAATCGCCAATGGGCGGTCGACAAAATCAAACAGCGTGTCGGTCAAATTGCCGAGATGCTGGAAATGAGTGGTCAGCTTAACCAACGTGCCGCTGGCTTGTCGGCCGACGCGAAACAAAAAATATCCCTGGGCCGCGGCCTGGTGCGGCCCGACGTGTCGGCCGTTCTTTTTGACGAGCCCTTGACGGTGATTGATCCCCACCTGAAGTGGCAGTTACGACGCAAGCTCAAACAAATTCACCACGAACTCAAGTTGACCTTGATTTACGTGACCCATGATCAGGTTGAGGCGTTGACCTTTGCCGAGCAGGTGGTGGTCATGACACGTGGCCGCGCCGTTCAAGTGGGCTCACCCGCTGATTTGTTTGAACGACCCAGTCATACCTTTGTGGGCAACTTCATTGGCTCACCGGGCATGAATTTCATTCGTGCGCAGGTGACCAACGATGCGGTTCAGGTGGACTCGCACGCCCTGAGCCTGCCCGCCGCCATGACGCTGCCGACGGGCGACATCAAATTGGGCATACGCCCGGAGTATGTGACGGTAGCGCAGACGCAAACGCCAGGCTCCTTGCCCATGATGGTGGTTCAGGTGCAGGATGTGGGTACGCATTTCATTGTCACGGCTGAGCACGAAGGGCAGAGGGTCAAAGCCCGTTTGTCGGCCGATGCCGCTGCGGTTCAAGTGGGCCGTGTGGCCTGGCTGCAGGTGCTGGGCGCTCACACCTGCTTTTACAAGAATGAGGAGATCGTGGCATGAGCACGACCATCAAGCCCGTGAACCAGAAGGCCTGGTTATTGATCTTGCCTGTGTTGCTGTGCGTCGCCTTTTCAGCTATCTTGCCTTTGATGGTGGTGGTCAATTATTCGGTGCAAGACATCATTTCG
>CANGEG010000173.1 GCA_947452725.1 Comamonadaceae bacterium
AGGGTCGAGCGAGAGGGGCTGGGTGTGAGGTCATGCGGCTTGAGGGTCGGACAGACCCGTACCAAGTTGAAAAAAGGTATTTTCGCAGACCGCAGACCGCAGACCGCAGACCGCAGACCGCAGACCGCAGTCTGCCAAGCGACGAGGGGGTTATTTGGCCGACCCTGACCCCGCCGCGCCACTCTCGACATGCGGCTTGATGCGCTCACTGACCCAGCGCAACAGATCCAGCCACATCTGGCGCATTTCCGCATCGGTGGGGGTGAGTAAAGCGTTAGGCAGCTCAATGGTGACCACCGGCACGCCTTTGTGCACGCCGGCATAGTTGCCCAAGCTGCCCGGGAAAATTCCCACTTGGTCTAAAAACAAGCGCCCCAGCTTGGGCGGGGGCACGCTGGGGCCGTCGTAGTCGAGCAGGCCATAGGGGGCGTGGATGCTGACGATCAAGTGTGGCTTGAAGCTCTCGAGCTGGTCATGCAAAAAACGCGACTCGGGCTCTGATAAGGGCTTGGGGCCTGGCCAGCGGCGCGGGTCGCGGCGGGTGCGAGTCTCCCAGTAGAACTTGGCTTCTTTGGTCCACTGCGGCGTTGGAAAGTTCCGGTTCAGATCTACGCCGTTGGCGTTCACGCGCCGCGGCGGCTTGGCATTGAGGCCGTCCGGATTGGCCAAGGGAATGAAGCGCCACTGGGCGTTGGACGGGGTTTCGCTGGCATGCTGAATCCAGTGCAAGACCACCGAGGTGGATGATTTTTCGTCGCCATGGATGCCGCCAATCACCATCACGCGCAGTTCCGGCTCGGGGGCAGATACGTCGCGAAAATAAATGCGCCGCCCTTGGACCGATTGGCCTGGCGTGAGCTGCAGTTGGGCTTTCTGGCACAAACTTACTTTGACGTTGGGCAGGCGCGGCACCAAGAAATCGCAAATCGCCTCCGACTTGAGGGGCGGCGCAAGGGGGGCGCTGGCAGCCCTGACGGGACTGCTGGCGATCCAGGTCAACAACAAGCTACAGGAAGTCCTGACCACGAGACGCATTAAGCGACGGCTGGCGCGCCAAACTGTGAACAAATGGAAAATGGGCAAAGCGATTCTTCTTTGGTGAATTAGCCAGATTTTAGTCGGCCGCCAGCCTTGTGCGTCCGCGCCTGCGTGCACAATCTGCGCATGGCATTGCCCCCTGTTGAACCGTCCAAACCCAAAGCACTATCTGCGCCGCAAAAAGCATTGCGCAAGCTGGGGCTGGACCGCGATATCGATTTGGCGCTGCATTTGCCCCTGCGCTACGAGGACGAGACGCGCATCGTGAAGTTGCGCGACGCCCGCGAGGGCGACACGGTTCAGGTGGAGGCCACGGTCACCGCCTGCGAGATTACCTTCAAACCGCGCAGGCAATTGTTGGTCACCGTGGACGATGGCTCGGACAGCTGCGTGCTGCGTTTCTTTAGCTTTTATCCTTCGCACCAAAAGGCCCTGGCCGTGGGCAGCCGATTGCGTTTGCGCGGTGAGGTGCGGGGCGGCTTCATGGGGCTGACCATGATGCACCCCAGCTTCAAAGCGGCGGGCGGAGAGCTGCCGGGAGCCTTGACGCCGGTCTACCCCACCGTGGCCGGGCTGCCGCAAACCTATTTGCGCCGGGCCGTGATCACTGGGTTGGCCCATGCGGACCTGACTGAAACGCTGGCGCCAGCCTTGCCGCTGGGCATGACATGGCCCGACCCGCGTGGCGCCTGGGACTTGCGCGCCAGTTTGCAGTTTTTGCACCATCCGGCCCCCGACGTTTCCATGGCCGAGTTGGAAGACCGCAGTCATCCAGCCTGGATTCGCCTGAAAGTGGAGGAGTTGCTGGCGCAGCAACTCTCGCAACTCACAGCCAAGCGCGAGCGCGACCGACTGCGTGCGCCCTTGCTGCCCACACGTGCGGGCGGCCTGCACGATAAGTTGTTGTTGGGCTTGCCCTTTGCCCTGACGGCTGCGCAGCAGCGCGTGGGCGCCGAAATCGCCATCGACTTGGCGCGCGCAGTGCCCATGCACCGCTTGCTGCAAGGCGATGTGGGCGCCGGCAAAACCGTGGTCGCGGCGCTGGCCGCCATGGTAGCGATTGATGCGGGCTGGCAATGCGCGTTGATGGCGCCCACAGAGATTTTGGCCAGCCAGCATTTTGGCAAACTGGTCGGCTGGCTTGAGCCCTTGGGCATTCGGGTGGCCTGGCTCACCGGCAGCCAAAAAAAGAAAGAGCGCGTTGCCATGCTGCAGTGGGTGGCCAGCGGCGAGGCCGCCTTGGTGGTGGGCACGCACGCCATCATTCAAGAGCAGGTTCAGTTCAAAAAACTGGGATTGGCGGTGATTGACGAGCAACACCGCTTTGGCGTGGCCCAGCGCCTGGCCTTGCGCGGCAAGATGCAAGAAGACGGCATGGAGCCGCACATGCTGATGATGACGGCCACACCCATTCCGCGCACCTTGGCCATGAGTTACTACGCCGATCTGGACGTGTCGGTGCTTGACGAGTTACCGCCCGGGCGAACACCGGTGGTCACTAAGGTGGTGGCCGACAGCCGCCGGGGCGAAGTGGTCGAACGCATTGGCGCGCAACTGGCGCAAGGTCGGCAGGTCTATTGGGTCTGCCCTTTGATTGAGGAGAGTGAAGCGCTGGACCTGACCAATGCCACCCAAACCCATGCCGATTTGAGTGAGGCCTTGCCTGGCGTGAAGGTGGGCCTGCTTCATTCGCGCATGCCGGTGGCGGAGAAAAAAGCGGTGATGGACATGTTCACCCGCGGCGAGATGGGCGTCTTGGTCAGCACCACCGTGATCGAGGTGGGTGTGGATGTGCCCAACGCCTCCTTGATGGTGATTGAGCACGCCGAGCGCTTTGGCCTGAGCCAGTTGCACCAACTGCGCGGCCGGGTCGGGCGAGGCGCGGCGGCCTCGGCTTGCGTGCTGCTGTTTGGCACGCCCGATGGCGGGCGCTTGGGCGAAACTGCCCGTGAGCGCTTGCGCGCCATGGTCGAGACCAACGATGGTTTTGAGATCGCACGACGCGATCTGGAAATTCGGGGGCCTGGTGAATTTTTAGGTGCTCGGCAATCCGGCGCGCCCTTGCTGCGTTTTGCCGACCTGACCACCGACACCCACTTGCTCGAATGGGCCAAGGCCCTGGCCCCCGAGATGCTGGACCGTCACGCGCATTTGGCGCGGCGCCATGTCGCGCGCTGGTTGGGTGGAAAATCGGAATATCTGAAAGCCTGAGCGAGAACGCACCCTGTGACTTTGACTGAACTTAAATACATTGTGGCCGTGGCCCGTGAGAAGCACTTTGGCAAAGCGGCTGAGGCTTGTTTCGTGTCGCAGCCCACCTTGTCGGTGGCGATCAAAAAGCTCGAAGAAGAGCTGCAGCTCAAGTTGTTTGAGCGCAGCGCCAACGAGGTGACGGTGACGCCTTTGGGGCAAGAAATTATTCAACAGGCACAAAGCGTGCTCGAGCAAGCTGCGCTGATCAAAGAAATTGCCAAGCGCGGCAAAGACCCGTTGGCGGGGGCGTTGCGTTTGGGCGTGATCTACACCATTGGGCCTTATTTGCTGCCCAGCTTGGTGCGCCAGATGATTGCACAGGCGCCGCAAATGCCGCTGATGCTGCAAGAAAACTTTACGGTCAAGCTGCTGGAGATGCTGCGCACGGGCGAGACCGATTGTGCAATTTTGGCCGAACCTTTTCCGGACACGGGCCTGGCGATTGCGCCTTTGTATGACGAGCCTTTCATGGCCGCTGTGCCGATGACACACCCCTTGGCGCAGCAAAGCTCCGTGACTGCCGAGCAGTTGAAGAACGAAACGATGTTGCTGCTGGGCACGGGCCATTGTTTTCGTGACCATGTGCTGGAGGTTTGCCCCGAGTTTGCCCGCTTTTCCAGCCATGCCGAAGGCATTCGCAAAAGCTTTGAGGGCTCCTCGCTGGAGACGATCCGCCACATGGTGGCCGCGGGCATGGGCGTGACGCTGGTGCCGCGTTTGTCTGTGCCTGATGGGGCGCTGCTCGATTCACCGCAATGGCAAAACGAAGACGCCTATGTCAAGTATTTGCCCATCACCGATGTGGCCGGCGGCGCGCCACCATCGCGCCGGGTGGTGTTGGCTTGGCGGCGCAGTTTCACGCGTTATGAGGCCGTGGCTGCTTTGCGAAACGCCATTTACGCCTGTGCGTTGCCGGGCGTGACTCGCTTGTCTTGATGCTGGAGCCCCCTTAATATGCTGCGCGGCAAACGCAATCCCAAGTTGATGTTGTATTTAGACCTGATTCGCTGGAACCGGCCTGCGGGCTGGTTGTTGTTGCTTTGGCCGTCGCTGGCCGCCCTGTGGATTGCGGCCGGCGGCTTTCCGGGCTGGCATTTGGTCACCGTCTTCACCCTGGGCACGATCTTGATGCGAAGCGCCGGTTGCTGCCTGAACGATGTGGCCGACAAAGACTTTGATAAACACGTCAAGCGCACCGCGAACCGGCCGGTCACCAGCGGGCGCCTGGGCGTGAAAGAGGCCTTGGTTTTGGGCGCGGTGTTGGCTTTGTTGGCCTTTGGCTTGGTGCTCACAATCAACCGCGCCGCAGTGATGTGGTCATTTGCCGCTTTGGCCTCGGCCTTGGTCTATCCCTACGCCAAGCGCGTGGTTTCTATGCCGCAGGCGGTGTTGGGTGTGGCGTTCAGTTTTGGCATTCCCATGGCGTTTGCGGCCGTCCAAGGCCAAGTGCCTGTGGTGTCGTGGCTTTTGCTTTTAGGCAATTTGTTTTGGGTCTTGGCCTATGACACCGAGTACGCCATGGTCGACCGCGACGATGACCTTCGCATTGGCATGAAGACCTCGGCCATCACCTTGGGGCACTGGGACGTGCCGGCCATCATGGGCTTTTACGCTGCGTATCTGTTGATCTGGTCGCTGTTGTTAAAGGCCGATGAACAAGGTGCGCTGTTTTGGTTGGCCACGTTGGTATCGGGTGGCCAGGTGGCCTGGCATTATTTGTTGATTCGCCGACGCACCCGTGAGGGCTGCTTTAAAGCCTTTCGCCTGAATCACTGGCTGGGGTTCAGCGTGTTTGTGGCGGTGGCGATTTCATACCTTTAAGCTACGCATCGGGCGGCGGCCATGCGGCTCTTTTGTGCTTGCAGCGCTGAGCTGAGTTCAGCTCAGCTCAGCTCAGCTCAGCTCAGCTCAGATCAGCTCAGCTCTTACCGAATTCGTCACCCAATTCACGTGCCCGCTGCTCAGCGGCCAGCATGGCTTGGATGAACGCAGGCTTCACGCCCGACGACTCCATGGCGCTGATGGCCGCGTAAGTCGTTCCGCCTTTGGAGGTCACGCGCTGGCGCAAAACCTCAGGCGTCTCAGTGGACGCCGCTGCCAATGAAGCCGAGCCCGCAAACGTAGCCACCGCCAGTTGGTAGGCCTGCGCCTGAGGCAAGCCCATGCGCACACCAGCCTCAGTCATGGCTTCGAGAAAATAAAAGACATAAGCGGGACCCGAACCTGAAAGCGCTGTAACGGCGTCCAGATGAGATTCTTGTGTGACCCACACAGACTGTCCGGTGGTGCCGATGACCTGTTCCACCAGGGCCTTGTCAGCTGGTGTGACTGTCGGGCAAGGATAGAGGGCGGTCATGCCTTGGCCGACCAGGGCGGGGGTATTGGGCATGCATCGCACCACCCGGTGCGTGCCGACCCAGCGGCTGATGCTGTCTGTGCGAATGCCTGCCGCCACGGACAGGTGCAAGGCCCCGGTGGTGTAGGGCATGACGGGCGCAGCAGCTTCGCTGAACAGTTGAGGCTTGATGGCCCAAACGACCAATTGGGCGCCCCCCAAAGCTGGCCCTGCAGCGGTCAGCGCGGTGATGCCAAAGTCGCGCTGCAATTTGGCCGCGGTATCGGCAAAGGGCTCGACCACGCTGATTTGATCGGGCCGCATTCCCTGGCGAAGCAGGCCGCCGATGATGGCGCTGGCCATGTTGCCCCCGCCAATGAAGGCCATCGAAACGGACGAAAGGGGGTTGCTTGCTGCGCTCATGTACTGTGGGTGCTTAAAAAATGTGGAAAAAAAGTCAGATGCGAAATCAAAGACTTCAGAGCAATTCAATGCGATTGTCGCCGCAGGCAAAGCCCGTCTGCTAGATATAAGAAGCAAATAAGTGGCAAAAAACCAGTTGAGACAGTGAAAAAAGCACGAATAGATGTTGACGAACCCCTAAATTGATGGCATACTAGCGGGCTTCGCTTGTAAAAAAGCGTAGTTATCTGCCCAATCAAAGCGCTGCGAGTGGTTCGCGGTGTGGATGACGGGCCCAAGACTGATCCTGAAAGTTTTGATTGAA
>CANGEG010000174.1 GCA_947452725.1 Comamonadaceae bacterium
ACACGCGGATTTTCAATCCGCTGCTCTACCAACTGAGCTACCGGGCCTGGCAGACGAAAATTATACCAGACTTGGGAGGGGGCTTAGGCTCACGAGCCTACTCTTAGCGAATTAATTCAGCATCCGAACGGGCGTTCAGTTGCTACGTTTGTTGCGCGTCACATCCACGCCCAACTGTTTGAGCTTGCGGTACAGATGGGTGCGCTCCAAACCGGTTTTTTCGGCAACGCGCGTCATGGAGCCGCCTTCGTTGCTCAGGTGAAATTCAAAATAGGCTTTTTCGAAGGCATCGCGTGCGTCACGCAAAGGCCGGTCCAAATCAAACAACTGCGAGACGGCGGGCCCCAGCTCGGGCTCGGGTATCAAACTCAAGGCCTCTGCGGCCAAAGCGGCGACCACAGGAGCGCGCAAAGCCTCTTGGTGTGCAGCCACGGCTTGGCGAACTTGCTCGCGCGCCAGACCTTGCTCTACAGCTTTGAGTAGTTTTTGCAAGGTAATGGGTTTTTCCAGAAACGCTTGAGCTCCAATACGGATGGCATCGACTGCCGTATCGATCGTGGCATGACCGCTCATCATGATCACCGGCATGGTGAGCAGTCCACCAGTGGACCATTCTTTGAGCAGGGTGACGCCGTCGGTATCGGGCATCCAAATGTCAAGCAACACCAAGTCAGGGCGAATGCGACTTCTAATCTCACGCGCCTGGGCCGCATTCTCCGCAAGTTCGACGGTATGCCCTTCGTCGTTCAGGATTTCCGAGAGCAAGTCTCGAATGCCCAACTCGTCATCGACCACCAAAATGTTTGCCATGTTGCCTGTAGAGCCTTAGGAAGTTGTGTTTGTCACACCTGCAGGGTCTGAGCGCCCTTTGTGGATGCTGAATGATAACGATACTTGGGCCCCTTTGATCTGATCTTCTTCCATCAAATTGCTGATATCGAGGCGGGCGCCGTGCTCATCGGCGATTTTCTTCACCACCGCCAAGCCCAGGCCCGTGCCTTTGGCTTTGGTGGTGACGTAGGGCTCAAAGGCGCGCTGCAAAATATTTGGCGCAAAACCGGGGCCCGAGTCCGTCACGGTGAGCCTGACGCGTTGGCGCGCAGGGCTCCACTGGGTCTTGACGGTGACCCCCGCAGCGCCGGGCGAGTGGAGCTGTTTGTCAGCCTTAACGTCGCAAGCGTCTTGTGCATTTTGCAGCAGGTTGTGCACGACCTGGCGCAGTTGCTGCTCATCCCCTTGGATCAAGGGGCAATTGGCGTCCAAGTCCAACTCAATGGGTGCGTGGCCCTGACTGTCAACTGGCTCTTGCATGTACAGGCCCATCACGTCGTGTATCAGCGCATTCAAATCAAGGGGCCTGAGATCGGCCGAGGGCAAGCGGGCGTAGTCTCTGAACTCATTGACCAAGCGCTTCATGGCGTCGACCTGATCGACAATGGTTTTGACAGACTTGACCAGCACGGCTTGATCAGAGGCATCGAGTTTGCCGTCCAACTTGCGCTCCAGTCTTTCGGCTGAGAGTTGAATCGGCGTCAACGGGTTTTTGATCTCGTGGGCTAAGCGGCGCGCCACCTCGCCCCAGGCCTGGGCGCGCTGCGCCGAGACTATTTCCGAAATGTCGTCAAAGACCAGCAAGCGCATGCCATCGGGCAAAACGGCCCCGCGCGCGATCAAGGTCACGGCGGTTGCATCCAGGCCTTGGCCGGCGGCATGCACTTCAAATGACTTTTGCCAATGGTCCAGCTCATGACTGTCTTTGTCGGCGCTGAGCAGTTCGAACTGCTCTTGCACACCGGCAGCAAACGACTGCATGGCAGGCAACGCCAACAAGGCCGTGTGTTCATGCGCGGCCAGCGGCACGCGCAAGATGCGTGTGGCCCCCGGATTAGACGATTGGATGCGCCCGCCGGCGTCAAGCACGATCACGCCGGCGGTCAGGTTATCCAAAATAGTTTGCAGGTTGCCGCGCGCTGCGTCCAGCTGCACCAAGCTGCGCTCCACGGCCGAGCGAGCGTCAGACAGTTGCTGCGTCATATCGGCAAAAGAGCGGGTCAACCCGCCCAACTCGTCTTTGCCTTGCAGGGCAATTTTGGGGGTCAAGTCTCCGGCGGCCACCTGGCGCATACCGTGCGCCAAAAGCAACAAGGGCTGCGCCAATTGATTGCCAAGGAGTACGGCCAAGAGCACTGCGCCGAGCACAGCCAAAAACAGGCTGAGCGTCAAGGTGCCGATGTACATGCGCCGCAAACCGTCTCGCGCCAAGGCACGCTCTTGGTATTCGCGGTTCGCCGCCTGCACATCCAAGGCGTTGGCCACCAGCGTGGCGGGCAATTCTTGCGTGATTTGCAGCACCCACGGGTCGTCTCGCAAGCTCAAGCTGTTTTGCGGCACCAAACTGAGCACCTTGAGTCGGCCCGAGGGGGCTCCATCCGGGTTGTCTTCCAGCCCCTCGACCCATTCCACGCTGAGTTTGCTGCGCACTTGGCGGATTTGCTCGGCACTGGGCCGCTCCGGGCGAAGCTGAAAACGGGACTGACCGGCGCTGGCAATCAAGCGCCCTTTAGCGCTCCACAGCACCGCATCATTGGCCCCCATTTGTTCGCGAATGCGGTCCAAGACCAAGCCGGCACTGGTCTCGGGCACTTCCAGCAGCTGCAGCGATGCTGATCGAGATTGTTTGGCCAAATCAGCGCTCAGCGTGTCTATGGTGGCGCGGCCTAAACTTAAGCCCGCGTTGAGCGCGCCCTCCACCTTCACATCGAACCAGCTTTCAATCGAGCGGGAAACGAACTGGTAAGAGACCACATAAATCACGCCGCCTGGCACCACGCCCACGAGCGCAAAAATGGCCGTCAATTTCACCAACAAGCGTGAACCAAACTGGCCCCGGCGCAGGCGCAGCAACAAACGCACCAGACCCGTCACAATGCCGATCAACAAAAACGCTGCCACTACCAGGTTGACGATGTAGAGCTTTTCATAGTTTTGGTCGTAAAGGGCTCGGTTGCTGGTGGCTTGCGTGAGCAAGACTAAGAGCAGCAAAGCAATCAGCACCATCACCACCGAGACCATGCCCACCATCCAGCGCACGCCCGCTGAGGACTTCAATTGACGCGGCAGTGTCATGGACTTGAGCAGGCTCATCTCAACGCACCAAGTCGTTGGGCAAACGCATACTTCGGCTCAGGGCCAGATTCCAATCGTTTTGCCCGCCGGCGGTGATTTGGAAAGGCCGTGGCAGTTGGGAGGTGTCGATGCGAAATTGGTAATTCAAGGTGTACTTGGTGTCGGGGTCGAGATCGGAGACTTCGGCCACTTTCCAGTTCAGGTTGCGCCGGATGGCGGACATGGCCTCGGCCAAACCGTCAAATTGCTGCGACAGACTACCGGCTAAGGCGGGGGCGCCAACGGCTTCGCTGGAAATCGTCAGGCGCCAACGGCGTGTCAGCGGTTGGTAGGCGAGTCGGTAGTGACGCGCAGCGCCCGTCTGGCGCGTGTCATACCAGTACCAGCGCTCGCGCATCACCGTGGCCTCGGCCACAAAATGAATGGCCACCCCTTTGAGCAAGGCGTCCTCTACTGCGGCGCCCAACTCAAGGCGCACATTGCTGCTCAGCACAATGGCGCTGTCTTGCCGCTCCACACGCAGCTCGCTCAATTCAATGGATGGGGCTTGCGCCCAGGCGCCGGGAAAGGCGACGCTCAAGACGCAGAAAAACGCAAACGGCCACAACGCGCACAGCCCCAGCCAGGCGCGAGTCCACCGCGCCTTGGTGTCAAGGGCGCTTTTGCAGCAGTGCGTAATAAAACCCATCGTGTTCACCCATCTGATTGTCCGGGACGGACGGGCTCATGGGGCCGTTTTGCGGCATCAAATGCCCGGGAGAGGGCAAGAAGAGCGCATCAGTGTTGTGCTTTAGAAACGTTTGGATTTGCCGGTGGCCTTCGGCCAAGAAAATCGAGCAGGTGCAATACACCATCTGCCCACCGGGCTTGAGCAGCGGCCAAAGCGTTTGCAGCAAGCGCGATTGAATGCTGGCCAACTGTTCTATATCGCTTTCGCGGCGCAGCCAGCGCACATCAGGGTGACGCCGACCAATGCCTGAGGCGGTGCAAGGGGCGTCCAGCAAGATGGCATCAAACGGCGTGCCGTCCCACCAGTTGTTGGGCTTTGCGGCATCCGCGGCAACAACCTGGGCTTTGACCTGCAAACGGTCCAGGTTTTGTGACACCCGCTCGCAACGCTGAGCGTCCACATCCAGCGCCACGACATGGGCCGTGGGGCAAAGCTCGAGCAGATGGCCGGTTTTGCCTCCAGGCGCGGCGCAGGCGTCCAAAATGCGCAACGGCTTTTGCACATTTAGGCCTTGCAGCAGTAAAGGCGCGGCCCACTGCGCGGCGGCGTCTTGCACCGAGACCACGCCTTGGGCAAAACCGGGCAATTGGTGCACCGGCACGGCTTTACTTAGTTCGATACCAAAGGGCCCCACTGCGCGCCCGCTCAAGCCTGCGGCCTGCAATTGGGCCAAATAGGCCGGGACCGTTGATCGGGTTGCATTCACGCGCAGCGTCATGGGCGCGGCGCACTGCGAGGCCGTCAAAATGGCCTGCCAATGATCGGGGTGCTCGTTTTGCAGTTTTTTGACCCACCATACCGGGTGATTCCACAGTGCCAACGGGTCGGAATCGGTCTGGCGAATCAGCTCGGCGCGCTCGCGCAAAAATCGCCGCAAGCAGGCGTTGATGAAATTGGCCTGAGCTCGCGTGTCTTTGTTTTGCCGCGCAGCCTCCACCGCCTGGTCCACCAAGGTGAAGGCCGAGTAAGGGGCCAGGTCGTCGTCCCAACACAGGGCCAGCGCAGAACACAGCAAAGCGTCCGCCGCCGGGGGCGGTGCCTTGCGTGCCAATTGTGACCGCAGCGCCTGGGCGCGGCCCAGCCAGCGCATGACTTGGAATGACAGGGCTTGCACGCCCGGGCGCAGGGCGGGTGGCTGGGCTTCGAGTAAAGCGGTCATGGAGCGGCCGCCCCGACCGGCGGCGACGACGCTGGCCGTGCCCTGCAGCAAACGCCACAAAGGCACACTGGAGCCAGCGGCATGAGCAGGTGCAGGTGCAGGTGCAGGTGCAGGTGCAGGTGCAGGTGCAGCGTGAGGCAGCGGCAATGTGGATGTTGAATTTGGCATGGCGTTCTTTATGCCAAGGGGTCGGCACTGTCGAGTTTGGCTGCGGCTTCAAACCTGAACTGCCGCGCCAGCCAGCGCGCGGGCCATTCGCTCACTGCGTCGTTGTAGGTTTGGACTGTTTGGTTGTAGGCCACCATCATAGGCCAGGCCTGGGTTTTCAAGCGCTCAAATTTCTTTTGCAAGGGCGCGCTGAACCAAGAGGTTTCGTCGGCCGCGTGAAAGTCTTTTTCTTGCCGCAGCAATTTAAACAACTGCACACGGGCAATGTTCACGCGCTGAATCGGCGCCGCGGCCAGCGGGTTCACGCGGACTTGGGCCAGGCTTTCGGCAAAGACCTCGCAGGCGCTCCAGACCTCGGTCAACGAGGTGGGCGCTTTATCAGCCCCCCCTTTATCTGCACCTGCTTTGTCTGTGGCCGCTTTGTCTGTGCCCGCTTTATCTGTAGCCGCTTTATCCAGAGCAACCTCTTCGTCGCGCACGCTCGCCGGCAAACTGCCTTGCACCCAAGCCCACAGACGCACAAACTGCGCATCCACCACGGCGAACTGCTGCGCGCAGGCGGCGCGCAAACGCACCAAGCGGTTGTACGCCCCTACCGCCCAAAAAAATACCAGCGCCGCAATGATCAGCGCAGTCATGATGCGGCTCTATTCTTTGTGGTTTTCATCATTTCAGTCCCTTGCTTGAAAAAAGCCCCTGGACCACGCACAGCGGTCCAGGGGCTCAGGTCAGTTCAACCGGTAACCCGGTCTTCACTTACTCGCTGGCGTGGTCGGCGTCGGCCACCAGTTGCTGCGCATCGGCCAATTCAATGGCCTCTGTCTCAGCAATGGCGCGGCGCTCGGCTTCGTCCATTTCGTCCTTGGCGGCGCGGGCTTTGTGATAAGCCATGCCGGTACCGGCAGGGATCAAGCGGCCCACGATGACGTTTTCTTTCAAACCACGCAACTCGTCGCGCTTGCCCATGATGGCAGCCTCGGTGAGCACGCGGGTCGTTTCCCGGAAGGAAGCGGCCGAGATGAAAGAGTCGGTCGACAACGAAGCCTTGGTGATACCCAACAGCAAGTTGGTGAAGGTCGCAGGGATCTTGCCCTCACCGCGCAGCGCATCGTTGG
>CANGEG010000175.1 GCA_947452725.1 Comamonadaceae bacterium
AATCGGGCGGCGCACAACTTAAGCGTTGGTTGGAGTATGAGCGCGATGTGCGAGCCGATTTTCAGCAGGCGTTTGGTGAGTCGCCAGGCGCCTTGGTGGCGATTGGTTTGATGACCGACAGTGACAACACCCAGTCCACCACCCGGGCTTGGTATGGTGCTATGAGTTTGACCAGACCGTGATTGGGTTAAGGCCAACCAGTCGGCTTGCATTTGCTGTGAACATATATGCCGCTGTGTGACAGCCTTCTGCCTGATATCAGTTTAGACTGGTGTTGAGTTTGTTGATTTGATGGACAAAGACGCCGCATGCTTGCTTTCATTTTTCAGCGCCTGATTCAGGCCGTGGTCGTGATGGTCACGGTCGCCTTCATTGCTTTCTTACTGTTCCAGTATGTGGGCGACCCAGTGGTCTTTTTGCTGGGGCAAGACGCCACGCCTGATCAGATCCAAGAACTGCGCCAAGGACTGGGTTTGGATCAACCCTTTTTTGTGCAGTTCTGGCACTTCTTGCAAAACGCAGTGCAAGGCGAGTTTGGCCTGAGCCTGCGCCAAGGCGCCAAGGTCTCGCGCCTTATTGCGGAGCGCTTTCCCGCCACCATGGAGCTGGCATTGGTTGCTGCCACCTTGGCCCTGTGCATCGGTATCCCCTTAGGCGTTTATGCTGCACTGCGTAACGGCAGCTTTTGGAGCCAACTGATCATGACGGTCTCGCTGCTGGGCGTGTCCTTGCCCACCTTCTTGATTGGCATTTTGTTGATTTTGATCTTCTCTGTCTGGCTCGGTTGGCTGCCCAGTTTTGGGCGCGGAGACGTTGTGCACCTTGGCTGGTGGTCTACTGGACTGCTGAGTGCCAAAGGTTGGCAGCACATCATATTGCCTGCTGTGACCTTGGCGGTATTTCAGTTGACGCTGATCATGCGTTTGGTACGCGCTGAGATGCTCGAAGTGCTGCGAACCGACTACATCAAATTTGCCCGCGCAAGGGGTCTGTCCAATCAGGCCATCTATTTTGGGCACGCCCTGAAAAACACCTTGGTGCCCGTGATGACCATCACCGGTCTGCAACTGGGCGGCCTGATCGCCTTTGCCATCATCACCGAGACCGTGTTTCAGTGGCCTGGCATGGGGCTGCTCTTCATTCAGGCGGTCACTTTTGCTGACATTCCCGTGATGGCCGCATACCTGTGTTTAATTGCGTTGATCTTTGTCACCATCAATTTGGTGGTCGATTTGCTGTACTTTGCCGTTGATCCGCGGCTGCGCGTGGGTAAAGCGGGAGGTCATTGAGCATGACGGGTACGCTTTTCAAATCAGCGTTGGCCCACGGCCGGGCGTTTGCGCACATTGCCGCTTTCCATCCCGAGTTGACCGCGTTTCGGCGTGACTTGCATGCAAACCCCGAGTTGGGATTTGAAGAGGTCTACACCTCTGCCCGCGTGATTGAAGGTCTCAAAGTGTGCGGTGTTGACGCTGTACACACAGGCTTAGGCAAAACCGGTGTGGTGGCCTTGGTGCATGGCCAAGGGTTCTCGGTCAGCAATCCGGGCCGCATGATCGGTTTGCGCGCTGACATGGACGCCTTGCCCATGCTGGAGGCCGGCGACATAGCTTGGAGATCAGGCAAGCCAGGCTTGATGCACGGCTGCGGCCATGATGGCCACACGGCCATGCTGATGGGCGCCGCACGTTACCTGGCTGAGACGCGCCGTTTTGCAGGCACTGCGGTGCTGATTTTTCAGCCCGGTGAAGAAGGCTACGCCGGTGCCCGCGCCATGATGCAAGACGGTTTGTTTGAGCGCTTTCCGTGCGACAAAGTATTTGCTCAGCACAACGCTCCCGATGTCCCTTTGGGCGTGGTCGGCGTCACGCCCGGGCCCATGCAGGCGGCGGTGGACCGGATCGAAATTCGTATTACAGGCAAAGGTGGCCATGGTGCACGTCCGCACCAAACGGTGGACCCGGTGTTGGTGGCAGGGCACATCATCACCGCAGCCCAAAGCATTGTGGCGCGCAACCTGTCTGCGTTTGATCAAGCGGTGCTCAGCATTTGTTCGATGCACGCCGGCCACCCTGGCGCCATGAGCGTGATTCCAGGCGAAGCCACTTTGGTGGGTACCGTGCGCACTTACAGCGAAACGATTCAGCAGCAGATTGAAGATCGATTGACCTTGCTGTGCACCTCGATTGCCCAAGGCTTGGGCGCAAGCGCGCAGGTGGACTACGAGCGGGTCTACCCTGCCACTGTCAATACCGTGGCCGAGGCCCACTTTGTGGCCGATGTGGCCACGCATTTGGTAGGCAAAGACAAGGTGTGGCGAGACATGACGCCCAGCATGGGCGGCGAAGATTTTTCATTCATGTTGCAAGCGGTGCCCGGCGCCTATATGCGCATTGGTCAGGGTTTGCCCGGTGGCGCTGGCCCTCATCCGCTGCACAACAGCCGTTACGATTTCAATGACGACATCTTGCCCCTGGGTGCGGCCTTACATGCGAGTTTGGTCGAGCATGCTTTGCCGCTGTCGGGGGCTTAATGTTTTTTTGCTTGATATGCTTTCCAATTGCGTAATTTCATTTTCCAAGGAGATTCCATGACCTTCAAACTCACGCCTCTGGTGGCCACATTGGCTTCCGCGCTAGCTTTCACCGCACTATCTGCTTCGGCAGTTACCGTGCGCATTGGTAACCAGGGCGACGCATTGTCCCTGGATCCGCACTCACTCAACGAGTCATTGCAAATCAGCGTGGATGAAAACGTCTACGAGTCATTGGTGGCGCGCGATGCCAACTACAAGTTGTCGCCTTTGTTGGCCACCAGTTGGAAGCAAACCGCCCCCACGGTTTGGCACTTTGAATTGCGCAAAGGCGTGAAGTTCCATGACGGCACGCCTTTCACCGCCGATGATGTGATTTTCAGTTTCGAACGCGCCAAGGGTGAGGGCTCGGACATGAAGAGTTATGTGGGGCAGTTCAAAGAAATCAAAAAAATCAACGACCACTCAATCGACATCATCACCACAGCGCCATTTCCCATCTTGCCCGAGCTGATCACTCACTGGGACATCATGAGCAAAAAGTGGTGTGAAGAAAACCAGGCGACCAAGCCGGTGGACCGTCGTAAGGGCATTGAAAACGCGGCTTCCTTTAAAGCCAACGGCACTGGCCCTTTCATCGTGAAAGAGCGTCAGCCCAATGTGCAATCCCGTTTTGTTCGCAATACCAATTACTGGGGCAAGATTCCTGGCAATGTGGACGAAGTCATTTACTCAGTGATTGGCAACGACGGCACACGCGTCGCCGCCATGTTGTCGGGTGAGTTGGATGTGATGGAGCCCGTACCGGTGCAAGATGTGGAGCGCTTGAAGGCCAACGACAAACTTAAAATTTTGCAAGGCCCCGAGCTGCGCGTGATTTTCTTGGGCATGGACCAAAAGCGTGACGAGTTGCTCTACTCCAACGTCAAGGGCAAAAATCCCTTCAAAGACATTCGGGTACGCAAGGCTTTCTACCAAGCCATTGACATTGAGACCATCAAAAGCCGCGTGATGCGCGGCGCCGCTACGCCGTTGGGGCTGATGTTGCCTCCGCAAGTCAACGGTTTTGCCCCTGACCTGGCCAAGCGCTTGCCGTTTGACGTGGAAGCCGCTAAAAAACTGATGGCCGAAGCCGGTTACCCCAACGGCTTTGAAGTCAAGCTGAACTGCCCGAACGACCGCTACGTGAACGACGCAGAAATCTGTCAAGCCGTGGCTGCCAACTTGGCTCGGATTGGCGTCAAGATCAACCTGGAGGCCGAAACCAAGGGCTCTTACTTCCCCAAAATTTTGAGCCGCAACACCAGCTTTTACATGTTGGGCTGGACCGCCAGCACGGTGGACGCGCATAACGTGCTGTACCCCATCTTGTCCACGCCGGGCGAGGGTGGTCGCGGCCAGTTCAATTTGGGCGCATACAGCAACCCCAGGGTGGACGAGTTGACCGACAAAGTGGCCTCTGAAACCGATCAGAAGAAACGCAACGAGATGATCCGTGAAGCGATGAAGATTCACCAAGACGATGTGGGCCACTTGCCTTTGCATCAACAGGCCTTGAACTGGGCGGCCAAGAAGAACATCGAGTTGGTGCAGTTCCCTGACAACGGCATGGCTTGGAAATTCATCACCGTTAAACCCTAAGACCTGACGCATGCAAACAACTTGGCAGCGCTGGTGGCACAGCGATTTGGGCTACAGCTTTCGGACCTCGCCCTTGGCGATGATTGCGGCGTTGATTGCGCTGTTATGCATCTTTTGTTCGGTGTTCGCCGGCTGGGTGTCGCCCACCAACCCGTTTGATCTGGCCATGCTGGAGCTCGGTGATGCCCGCTTGCCGCCCGCCTGGATGGAGGGCGGCACCACCAAATATCTGCTGGGCTCTGACGATCAGGGGCGTGACATCTTGTCCGCCTTGATCTACGGTGCGCGCATTTCTTTGGTGGTGGGCGTGGCCTCGGTGTTGGTCTCTGTCTTTGTCGGCGTGGGGCTGGGCTTGCTGGCGGGCTACCGCGGCGGCTGGATCGACACCTTGCTCATGCGCTTGTGTGACGTCATGTTGTCGTTTCCGGCCATCTTGGTGGCTTTGCTGATTGCCGGTGTCGGGCGGGCTTTGTTTCCCAACGCGCACGAGTCGCTGGCGTTTGGCGTGTTGATCATTTCGATCTCTTTGACCGGCTGGGTGCAATACGCCCGTACGGTGCGCGGCACCACCTTGGTCGAGCGCAACAAAGAGTATGTGCAAGCGGCGCGCGTGACCGGGGTATCGTCTGCGCGCATCATGCTGCGCCATGTGCTGCCCAATGTACTGGGACCCGTGATGGTGTTGGCCACTATCCAGGTTGCGACGGCCATCATCACCGAGGCAACCTTGTCGTTTTTGGGCGTTGGGGTGCCGCCCACTTCGCCATCGCTGGGCACTTTGATTCGGGTCGGTAACGACTATTTGTTCTCAGGCGAGTGGTGGATCACGATCTTTCCTGGTCTGATGCTTGTGCTGATTGCATTGTCTGTGAACTTGCTGGGTGACTGGCTGCGTGACGCCCTGAACCCGCGTTTGCGTTAACTTGAGTGTGTCCATTTCATGAGCCTTTTGCAAGTCAAGAACCTGGTGGTGGAGTTCCCCAGTCGTCACGGCACGTTGCGCGCGTTAGACGGTATTTCCTTCGATATTGCTCCCGGTGAAATCCTGGGTGTGGTTGGAGAGTCAGGCGCGGGCAAGTCGCTGACTGGCGCATCCATCATCGGGTTGCTCGAGCCGCCAGGGCAAATTGCTTCGGGCAGCATCAGCTTGGCAGGTGAGCGCATTGACCACCTGAACAATGATCAAATGCGGCACATTCGTGGCCGCAAAATTGGCGCTATTTTTCAAGACCCGTTGACCTCGTTGAACCCGCTGTACACCGTAGGGCGCCAGCTCATGGAGACGATACAGGCCCACTTGCCCGTGAGTCATGAAGAGGCTAAGCAACGCGCCATTCGTCTGCTGCAAGACACGGGCATCCCCGCCGCGGCGGAGCGGATCGAGCATTACCCGCACCAATTTTCTGGCGGCATGCGCCAGCGTGTTGTGATTGCCCTGGCCTTGGCCGCCGAGCCTCAACTGATTGTGGCTGACGAGCCCACCACCGCGCTTGATGTGTCGATCCAAGCGCAGATCATTGGCCTTTTGAAAAGTATTTGCAAAGAACGCGGCGCGGCGGTAATGCTGATCACACACGACATGGGCGTGATTGCCGAGACCTGCGACCGCGTGGCGGTGATGTATGCCGGGCGCATTGCCGAGATTGGCCCGGTCCATCAAGTGATTAACCAGCCGTCGCACCCCTACACCTCGGGCCTGATGGCCTCAATTCCTGATATGAGTAGTGACCGTGAACGCTTGAATCAAATTGATGGCGCTATGCCCCGCTTGAATGCCATTCCAACCGGTTGCGCTTTCAATCCACGTTGCCCGCAGGTGTTTGAACGCTGCCGCCAAGAGCGCCCCGAACTGATGTCGGCGCGAGCCACGCAGGCCGCCTGCTGGCGCGTTGAAGGTGCGAAGGGGGATGTGACATGACCGAACGCACAAGTGAACAACCTTTGGTGGTGGCTCACGATCTGGCCAAAACCTTTGATGTCTCGGCCCCCTGGCTTAACCGAGTTCTTGAAGGCAAACCGCGCCAATTGCTGCACGCTGTAGACGGCGTGAGCTTTGAAATTCAACGCGGTCAAACATTGGCCCTGGTGGGCGAGTCGGGCTGCGGCAAGAGCAC
>CANGEG010000176.1 GCA_947452725.1 Comamonadaceae bacterium
AAAGTGGGCGGTTTTGCCCACTTGGCGACCTTGGTTAAACGTATGAAGGCCAGCCGCCCCGGCGCTTTGCTGCTGGACGGGGGCGACACCTGGCAAGGCTCGGGCACCAGCTTGTGGACCAATGGGCAAGATATGGTGGACGCTTGCAAGTTGCTGGGCGTGGACATCATGACCGGGCATTGGGAATTTACTCTGGGAATGGCCCGTGTAAAAGAAATTGTGGACAAAGACTTTGCTGGCAAGATCGACTTTGTCGCCCAAAACATCAAGACCCAAGACTTTGGCGACGCGGTGTTCAAGCCTTATGTGATGCGTGAGATCAATGGCGTGCCTTGCGCCATCATTGGCCAGGCCTTTCCCTATACGCCGATTGCCAACCCCCGCTACATGGTGGCAGACTGGGAGTTTGGCGTCCAAGACCAGCACATGCAAGCCATGGTCGACGAAGCACGTGGCCAAGGTGCGCAGGTGGTGGTCGTGCTCAGCCACAATGGCATGGATGTGGACCTGAAGATGGCCCGCCGAGTGCGCGGCATCGACGCCATATTGGGCGGCCACACGCACGACGGTATGCCGGTGGCCACACTGGTCAGCAACGCTGGCGGCAAAACTATCGTCACCAACGCAGGCTCCAACGGCAAATGTTTGGGCGTGCTCGACCTGGAAGTCAAAGGCAAGAAGGTTACCGACTTTCGATATAAGTTGTTGCCAGTATTTTCCAATATGCTGCCCGCCGACCCTGCCATGGACGCCCTAATCACCCAGATTCGCGCGCCCTTTGAAGCTAAATTGTCGCAGCAGTTGGGCGTGTCCGAAGGGCTACTGTACCGCCGAGGCAACTTCAATGGTACGGGCGATCAACTGCTGATAGACGCCATGCTGGAGGTGCAAAACGCCGAGATTGCTTTCTCGCCCGGTTTCCGTTGGGGCACCAGCCTCTTGCCGGGACAGGCCATCACGCGTGAATGGTTACTCGACATGACCGCCACCACGTACTCCTATGCAACCGTGACCGAGATGACCGGCGAAAGCATCAAGACGGTGCTGGAAGATGTGGCCGACAACCTGTTCAATCCCGACCCTTATTACCAACAAGGTGGCGACATGGTGCGCGTGGGTGGCCTGTCTTACACCTGTAACCCCTTGGGCCGCATGGGCTCGCGCATTGGCGATATGCGCCTCAAGGGTCAGTTGATTGAGTCTGAGAAAAAATACAAAGTGGCTGGTTGGGCGCCGGTAGCCGAAGAGGCGCGCAGCCAAGGCCACAGGCAAATTTGGGACGTAGTCGAGCAGTGGCTCATGACGCAGCCCGGTGGCCGCATCAAACCGCGCCATCTCAATACGCCCAAGATCACAGGCGCCTTGCCCAACCCAGGTTACGCCATCGTTTAAGTGGGGGTGTCAGGACTTCATTGTGTCCGGGCCCCAAGAAGTCCAGTACATGGCCAGCCCCGTGGCCACGCCATACACGCCCATGGCCACGCCCACCAAGGCGAACATGTCGGCCGCGCCGGCGCCGGTGCGCAGCATCCACAAACCGCCTGCCGCCACCATCACCAAACGCACGGTGCCAGCCAATACCGGGCCCAGCACTTTGCCGGAACCTTGTGAGGCGAAATACAGACACAGGCCAAAACCAAACAGCCCGTACCAAGGGCCTACCCATTCAAAGTAACTGCGTGTAAAGGCCTGCACTGTGGCCGAATCGCTGAACATGAGGCTCCAGGCATCGGGGTACAAAGCAGCGAACGCGCCCACCACGCCAATCAAGATAGCGGCCAGCGTGCCGCCGGACCAGGCGACTTTGCGCGCGCGTTGCACCAGGCCCGCACCCATGGCCACGCCCACCATGGGCACGCAAGCCACGCCAATGGCAAATGTAATGGGAATGAGCAAAAACTCCAGCCGCGTGCCGATGCCGTAGCCAGCCAAGGCCTCAGCGCCAAACTGCGAGATTAGCCGCGTCAAAATCAAAATGGTCAGTACGGTTTGAATAGATGCAAGGCTGGAGACCCCGCCCACTTTCAAAATGTCATAAAAGTCGGCCCAGCGCAGCGGGCCTTTGAACACCAGGCGCACCCGGCTGGCCGGTGAATGCAAGTAAAAGCCCAGGAAAATGGCGCTGCCCGTGAAGGAGATCACCTGTCCCAGCGCCACACCCACCATGCCAAGGCGAGGCACAGGCCCCCAACCCAGACCCAAGCTGCCGCCCAGCAACACCTGAAACAAAGACGCCGTGAGTAGCACCGCCGAAGGCGTGTTCATATTGCCCGATCCGCGAATGACCGAAGCAAAGGCGTTCGTTAACCAAATGCTCACCGACCCGGTGAACGTCACTGCTGCAAACAGCGCCGCTTGATTGAGCGCATCGCCTGAGCCGCCAATGGTTTGCAACAATTCCATGCGGAACACGCCAAACAGCATGGTGAACAGCAAGCCCATGATCAGGCCAATCACACTGGCATGCAGTGCCAAGGATTGGGCCCGGTCTTCACGCCCAGCGCCCAAGGCTCTACTCACGGCCGACGAGATGCCACCACCTATGGCACCGGTTGACAGCATTTGCTGCAACATGATCAAGGGGAACACCAGAGCCATACCCGCCAAAGGCGCGATGCCCAACTGGCCGACATAAGAGGTCTCCGCAATGGTGACCAAGGCCGAGGCCATCATGGCCAGCATATTGGGCAAGCTCAATCGCCAAATCGTGGGCAGGATCGGCGCGTTCAGCAGTGGATGGGTGGAATGCATGCGCAATCGTAGGGGCAGGCGCTGCAAGAGGCTGTCGCTTCGGTACGGCTTAAAGAAAAGGGCTGTAATGCACGAGTCTTTAGCCGCGAAATTCATGGCTAACTGCCAGAGCGGGTTGTGGTCATGCAAGTGATCAATTGCACCGATGCACGTAAATTACTCAAAGCCTTGATCGATTAAGTGATTGAAGATCAAGCCCTCACGCTGATTCATTGGCGAGCAGGGGGGCGGCGCAGTGATCCTGTCCGAACAGGGGCGTCCATCTCTTCAAGAAACGCTGTATTTGCTTTGAATCCCCGCCAATGCGCAAGCCTTGATGCGATTCGTAGCGCAAGCCAAAGCCAAAGCCAAAGCCAAAGCCAAAGCCAAAGCCACTAAGGCCAAGAAGCATAAATGGATTAATGTACGAGAGAGCTTCGCTCTTCCTTTGACGGTCGGGATGCTCACACCTGGCGGCAAGGGCAAGACCGCAAAATTTCGAAGCGCATGAACGCCTTCATGGATGCAGTGTGCTGCGATCCCTTTGCAGGCATTGACAATGCCTGCAACCCTGGTGGCAACTTGTCTGGGTTCTGGTCAAGGCCTATTGAGGACATTTGTCGGTTGTTCTACGAAGCCGATGTAAGGTCTGTGCTGATTGTTTCCTGTTGCTTTTCAGACGACGACTGATGGACCTGTCCGCTAATTGAAGTTTCCCCCAATTCTGAGAGGGAGGGGTTTGACGGGAAAGGGCCGTGCAACTATTGAGGCTCAGTTGTGGTGCCGCCGACAGGAATCGAACCTGTATTTAGCGCTTAGGAGGCACTCGTTCTATCCATTGAACTACGGCGACGGACCGCTGGCTATTGTAAGCAGCACATGAAAGCCCAGACTTGGGCACAATGAACTTTTTAATTCAAGAGGTGCTCATGTCGGTTCATTCCTTGCCCCGTGTTGCTTTAGCCGAACCTGTTCAACAAGCCAAGGTGCATTTGGCTGCTTCTCTGCGCATGGCCGCACTGCACGATCTGGAGGAGGGCATTGACAACCACTTCACCATGAAAGTGCCGGGCGTTGAAGGTCAGTACCTGGTGTTGCCCTTTGGACTGCATTGGTCTGAGGCGCGGGCCAGCGACATGATTGTGTTTGACGAATCTGGCCAAACGCTGGACGGACGCGGCGTGGTGGAATTGTCGGCGCAATGCATTCATGCACCTCTGCACCGCATCACTGGCGCCAATGTGGTGTTGCACACGCATCAGCATTGGGCCATGGCCTTGAATATGCTCAAGGACAACCGGCTGCTGCCGGCCAGTCAGACGGCCGCATTCTTTGACGGGCAAATTGCTTATGACGATCATTACCAAGGGCTCGCCAGCAGCTTGGACGAAGGCGAGCGACTGGCTGCTTGTCTGGGCGATAAACCGATTTTGTTCATGAAAAATCACGGCGTTGTCGTGACGGGCGAGACCGTGGCGCAGGCTTACCGGCGCCTGTACAAATTGGAGCGCGTGTGCCGTGCGCAGGTCTTGGCGCTGTCGACAGGTCAAGCGATCGAGGTGCTCAGCCCCGAGGTGGTTGCCCGCGTCAAAACGCCGTCAGTGCATGACCGGCATCCTCGCGCTGAGCGCGAGCGCCTGTTTTTTGAGGCCATGATGCGTGTCGTGGATCGTGAGTTGCCCGGCTACGCGGACTAATTTGCCGACTGATACGGGGATGCGGTCACCTTATGCTTTTCAGCGTGACCGCGGTTTCCTGCCTGAGCTGACGTCTAGCCCTGTTCAGCCGGTCAAAGCCCGTCCGGCTTGATTTGGGCTCGTGCGATCACCGGCTTCCATCGCGCTTGCTCCAGTTTGATGAAGGCTTCAAACTCCGCACGCGTATCTCCTACGGCCAGTGCGGTGTCTTGGCTGAGTTTGTCGTGAACCAATTTGCTTCGCGCTGCCACCATGGCTTCTTTTTCCAGTTTGTCAATGTTGGCCTTGGCCATTTTGCTGGGGGCCAGCAAGCCGTACCACTGCGTCATCTCAAACCCTTTGTAGCCTTGTTCAGCCACGGTGGGGACATCGGGCAGTTGAGGCAAGCGCGTGCTGGTTCCGGTCGCAATACAACGCAGCCGACCGGCTTTTATGAACTGCAGCAGTGCAGGCGCACCCACGGCCGCCGCTTGCAGGCGGCCGGCGATCAGGTCGGTCAACATGGGGCCGGTGCCGCGATAGGGCACGTGCAACATGAAAGTTTCGGTCGCCATCTTGAGGTATTCGAAAGCCAAATGGCCTGCGCTGCCGTTGCCCGCCGAGCCGTAGTTGAGTTGACCTGGTTTAGATTTAGCGTAGGCCACAAACTCCTTGAGGTTCTTCACTGGCAGGTCAGGGTGCACCACATACAGGCTGGGCACTTTGGCAATCAGCGTGATCGGGGTGAAGTCTTTATTAGGGTCGTAGGGTAGTTTGGGGAAAATGTATTGGTTCACGGCCAAGGTGCCGATATGACCCAGGATGAGGGTGTGCTCATCGGTCGAATTTGCCACTTCTTGCATCGCGATATTGCCTGCGCCCCCGGGCTTGTTTTCCACAAACACATTTTGGCCCATGGTCTTTGCCATCTCGCCCGCCAGCGCGCGGGCCACAATTTCCGAGCTGCCGCCGGGCGCGAAGGGTACAACCAGACGCAGCGGTTTGTTGGGCCAAGCATCGGCCTGCGCAAACCCAGCCGATAACGTGAGGGCGGACGCGGCTGAGGTGAGTAGCAGTTGCCGTCGTGTTAGCGAGTGATCAATTACATTGCTAAAAGCGTTTTGATTTTTGTCGTTCATTTTTTCTCCCTTGCGACCTAACAAACCGTCTTAAAAGCGGCATGATTAGATTGCTTTTCCAGCGGACGAAACCGGCTGCTGGCTTATTTGCTCATCATGCGCATGGCGTCTTCAAGCCCCTTCAGGGTCAGAGGGAACATGCGCTGACTCATCAGTTGCTGAATGATGGCAATGCTTTGACGGTACTGCCACACGCCTTGCGGTTCGGGGTTGATCCAAGCGAATTTGGGGAATGTGTGCGTAAGGCGCTGCAGCCATTCGGCGCCGGCTTCTTCGTTGTTGTATTCAACGCTGCCGCCGGTTTGCAAAATCTCATACGGACTCATGGTGGCATCACCAATGAAGATCAGTTTGTAGTCTTTGTTGTATTTGCGCAGGATGTCCCAGGTGGCAAATTTCTCGGCATAACGGCGCTTGTTGTTCTTCCACATGAAGTCGTACACGCAGTTGTGGAAATAATAAAACTCCAAGTGCTTGAACTCGGCCTTGGCCGCAGAAAATAATTCTTCGACGCGTGCGATGTGGTCATCCATGGTGCCGCCCACGTCCATGAGTAACAGCACTTTCACGTTGTTGTGGCGCTCGGGCACCATCTTGATGTCCAAAAAGCCCGCATTCGCGGCGGTGGAGCGGATGGTGTCGGGCAAGTCCAGCTCTTCGGCCGAGCCTTCGCGGGCAAATTTACGCAAGCGGCGCAGCGCCACCTTGATGTTGCGGGTGCCCAGTTCTTGGGT
>CANGEG010000177.1 GCA_947452725.1 Comamonadaceae bacterium
CGACAACCTGCATCGGTTTTTTGAACAAGTGGCGTTTTCCATCATGGTGCGCAACGGTGACGCGCACCTGAAGAACTTTGGCCTGCTCTACCGTTCACCAGAACAGGTTTGGTTGGCTCCCATGTTCGATGTGGTGACCACCAGTATCTATACCTACACCCGTTACGCAGGCGGTCCCGAGCTGGAGGACCGAACCCTGGCACTCAAGCTGTTTGCAGGCAAGCATCACACCAAAGCCTATCCCACGAAAGAGGAACTGGAAAATTTTGGCCACCGCGTGTGTGGTGTCACCAAGCCAGCCCGCACACTGGAGCGCATTGCCCAAGCCATGCACAGCACCATGGATAAAGCAAAAGGCGACCCGCGTGTGCCCAAGGCGCTGCAGGAGCAGATGGCCCTAGCTTGGGAGGCAGGGTATGGATATGTGAGTTAGGCGGCGAATGCCGTTGCGTGTTGTTTGGGGCGTTCATGACGGCTTCAAGGCTGATTCCGGTCATCCACCTAGTTCAGTTGTAAGTCAAGTACGCCAGCAAAACTCGACATTCCCACTGCCGGTCTAGTTGAGGCACTCCGTGATTTCGGAATTTGCATGAGATACGCAAGTAACGTAATCCTTTCCGATACAAACCAACGGAAGCGGTGTCGGCTACAGTGCATCAATCGCATTCGCTTGTGCAACAGAATCATTGCCCCGTTTCAATTGTTAGACCGGACTTATTTAGTGCAGCGTTATGCCGCCTCGGCAAATCTTGGCATTCCCTCAAAACATTGGAATACCCATGACCCTGGCAACCTGGCTTCTATACGTGGCCGCTGTTCTCGTACTGACCGTGACACCCGGTCCTAGCGTTCTGATGTGCATATCAACGTCAGTTCAGCACGGGCCACGTCGCGCAATGGCAGCCTCGCTTGGAAGCACAACGGCCATTGCCTGCATCATGCTTTTGTCGATGCTCGGTCTTGGCACTGTCTTGGCAGCGTCGGAAATTCTCTTTTCGGCTTTGAAGTGGCTAGGCGCTGGCTATCTTGCCTATCTCGGAATTACTTCGTTGCTTTCAAAAGCGTCAAACCTGGCTGTTCCCAACGCTTCTCTTCCAGAAGTTGGCGCCAGGGCGCTATTTGCTCGCGGCATGTTGGTCGGCGCGAGCAATCCAAAGGCGCTTCTCTTCTTTGGCGCACTTTTTCCTCAGTTCATTGAACCGTCGGCACCGCAGTTGGGACAGTTCCTAGTCCTTGGCGTCACATTTATCTTCTTCGAGCTTTTTTGGCTCTCTATCTATGCACTCACCGCAGCGAGGGCCCGCCAGTGGCTGCAAATGCCCCGTCGAGCTACTCTATTCAATCGAGTCACCGGCGTGGTGTTCCTCCTGGCTGCAGGGTTACTTGCAACCACCAAACGTCATGCGGCCTAAAGCCAAGTTGCGTGGTTGCAACCTGGAAATCTGAACGCCCGCTTTGTGTCTTCAGGGGCCAATCAGTGCCGACACCCTGAACGACTCCCATCGCGGCCTATTTAACTTCCAACTGTATCGCGTGAATGACCGGAGCCAGCCTGGAACTGAAGTTCATGCCGGCAAACGTGTTGCACCCCTGCATCCGTCAGGAGTAGGCTGAAAGCGGACCATCGCTACGAGCAGGTGACCGGCAGAAGCCGCGACCCAAGAGTCGACATCGCTTCTAATGCGAATTGGCCCCTTGGATGACCGCTTACGAGAAATGACACGTTTTGGTGAACGACAGCTTTCTTTGGAGCGCAGTCAACTCCTTAAAATTTTTACCTTTTAGTCGGATGACCGCTTAGGGCTCGAAGCACGGGTTGATGCCACAACCGCATCGTCCGCTTATGGCCGACTGCAGTCCGTAATCACGTCTGATCCGGTGACAGCAAACGCGACACAACGGCTGTTCGTCTGGGGAAATCGACCTCAATGTTTTGAAGACTCATCGGCCCTTACGGTCGATTTCGGGTAAACCGAAAAGTGGCATCTTCAGTGACTTTCCGCACGCATTTGGCACAGCTGTTACCTAACTAGAACAAACCTAGATAGAACAGCATTCTGTAATAAAGTTACCGTTTTCGCGTACGATGGTTACATAGCAGGCAAAGTCATCTTTAACGCTGCCGCTTTTCATACATCAAACGAAAGTGAAGCTCACATGACCTTGAAAATCGGTATAAACGGATTTGGCCGCATTGGCCGCATGGTGCTGCGCGCGGCAGTGCAGAACTTCAACGACATCGAGATTATGGGCATCAACGATTTGCTTGAGCCCGACTACCTGGCTTACATGCTGCAGTACGACAGCGTGCATGGCCGCTTCAAGGGCTCGATCGAGGTAAAAGACAATCACTTGATCGTGAACGGCAAATCGATCCGCCTGACGCAAGAACGAGACCCAGCCAACCTGAAATGGGACGAAGTTGGCGCCACCGTGGTGATTGAAGCGACGGGCTTGTTCCTGGACAAAGATAGCGCTGGTAAACATTTGGCGGCGGGTGCTAAAAAGGTGGTGATGTCGGCCCCATCCAAAGATGACACGCCCATGTTTGTGTATGGCGTGAACCACGCGGCCTATGCAGGTGAGGCGATCATCAGCAACGCGTCGTGCACCACCAATTGTTTGGCCCCTTTGGTCAAAGTGATTAACGACAAATGGGGCATCAAGCGCGGCCTGATGACAACAGTGCACGCAGCCACGGCCACTCAAAAAACCGTGGACAGCCCGAGCAATAAAGACTGGCGGGGCGGACGTGGAATTCTGGAAAACATTATTCCCAGCAGCACCGGCGCGGCTAAAGCGGTCGGTATGGTGATTCCTGAAATCAAGGGCAAGCTGACCGGCATGGCGTTTCGCGTGCCGACCTCCGACGTGTCAGTGGTGGACCTGACGGTCGAGTTGAACCTCCCCGCCAGCTATGACGAAATTTGCGCCGAAATGAAAGCGCAAAGCGAAGGCGCCTTGAAGGGCGTACTCGGCTACACCACCGACAAAGTCGTCTCTACTGACTTTCGCGGTGAAGTCTGTACCAGCGTATTTGACGCAACGGCCGGTATTGCCCTGGACAGCACATTTGTAAAACTGGTGGCCTGGTACGACAACGAATGGGGTTACTCCAACAAGTGCCTGGAAATGGCCCGCGTAGTCGACCGCTGATTCTCATCGCGCAAAGCAACAAGGTGGCCCTTAGTCGTTGCCCCTGCGCGCGGGGCGCCGTCAAGCGCTGACATGCTTGCCCACAATACCGGCCAACTCAAACATGGTGACTTGATCTTTGCCAAAGACCGCTTTGAGTTTGGTGTCTGCATTGATGGCGCGCTTGTTGGTCGCATCTTGCAAGTTGTTGGCCTTGATGTAGTCCCACAACTTTTTAATCACCTCAGTACGCGCCACTTTGCCGTCGCCGATCACCGCGGCCAATTCGGCGCTGGGAGTTAAATTGCCCACGGCGGCTTTGCGCGGGGTTTTGACCGCAGCGGACTTTGCAGCGGATTTCACGGCTTTTTTGACCGGTGCTTTGGCCGACTTGGCGGCCGAGGTTTTGACGGCAGTTTTACCTGCCGCTTTGGCTGGTGCGGCTTTGCCAAACGGGGTTTTGGTTTTGCGCGGTGGGTACTTGCTCACGCGCGGCTCAAACTCAAAGCTGACTTTGTTTTCTTCTGCGTTCCACGCCAAAAAGGCCTTGAACGAGCGGCGCGTGCGCATGCTGACAAACTTGTCAAGCAAGTCGGTCTTGCCCGTAGCCAATAACTTGGTCATTTGCTCACGCTCGACCGGTTGCTGCAAGATGATTTTGCCGCTCTTGAAGTCGCAGCTCGGTGTTGGCTGGGCTTGAGTGGGCACGGTTTTGGAGCAAACAAAGTTACTGCCGCGCTCGTGCACGGGGCTACCGCACTTGGGGCAAGCGCCCAGGGACTCGCTATCAGAAAAGTCGACGATCTCGCCGGTTTCTTCGTTCTTTTTATCGTCGCCAAAGTCGAACTCCAGCTTCCAGTTCTTGTCTTCTTCGCTGAATTTGAGTGCCATCTCGGCCACAAAAGGCCAACCGGCTTTGGAGCGAAAGCCTTCAAGTGGCCCGATCTTTTTGTCGGTCACAAACTGTTCCACTTCGGCGGGCTCAAATGTGCGCCCAGCGGGTGACTTGCCAAACGAAAAGCCGCAGCCCTCGGAGGCCCCTTCGGCACCTACGCAGGTATACCGCCGGTAGTTTTCTTTGACCACGCCGCCGCAATTGGGGCAGGGCGCGTGCAAAGTGGCGTAATCCCCAGGCACCGTGTCACGGTCGTACTCTTTGGCTTTTTTGACGATGTGCTCGGTCATCGCGGCAATGTCTTTCATGAAGTCATCACGGCTCAGCTTGCCTTGCTCCATTTGCGCCAACTTGTATTCCCACTCGCCCGTCAGTTCGGGGCGCGAGAGCTCTTCAACGCCCAAGCCGCGCAGTAGCGTCATGAGCTGAAAGGCTTTGGCGGTCGGAATCAACTCGCGCCCTTCGCGCAACATGTATTTTTCGTTAATCAAACCTTCAATAGTGGCCGCGCGCGTGGCGGGCGTGCCCAAGCCTTTTTCTTGCATGGCTTCACGCAACTCGTCGTCGTCCACCAGTTTGCCCGCGCCCTCCATAGCGCCGAGTAAAGTGGCCTCTGAGTAGCGCGCTGGCGGCCGTGTCTTGAGGCCTTTGGCTTCCACCGATTCCACGCCGACTTGTTCACCCACTTGCACCGGCACCAAGTTCTGGCCCTTGTCGCCGTCTTTGGCGTCGGCCACTTCTTCGGCGGCTTCTTTGCCGTAAATGGCCAACCAACCGGGTTTGACCAATACTTTGCCCACGGTCTTGAAGTGGTGCTGCGCCACCTTGCTGATGCGAGTGGTCACCTGGTATTCAGCGCTGGGGAAGAACACTGCCATGAAGCGGCGCACCACAAGGTCATAAATTTTTTGCTCGGCTTCAGACAAACCACTTGGCGCTTGCAGCGTGGGGATAATCGCAAAGTGGTCTGAAACTTTTTTGTTATCAAACACGCGTGGCAGTTTGCGCACGTAGTTATTGTTCAGCGCAGTCAAAGCGTGTGGGGCCAAATGCTTCATGCCGCTGTCGGCCAGCATTTCAAAGGTTTGCTTGGCCACGGCCACATAGTCTTCAGGCAGATGGCGTGAGTCTGTACGGGGGTAGGTCAAGGCCTTGTGGCGCTCATACAGGCTCTGCGCCAGCGACAAGGTGGTCTTGGCGGAGTAACCAAACTTACCGTTGGCCTCGCGTTGCAAGGATGTCAAATCAAACAGACCGGGGCTGGCCTGTGTGGTGGGCGAGGCCTCTTCGGTCACGCTGGCTTGTTGACCACGCACCGCCTCAGCAATGGCTTGTGCTTCGCGCTCGGTCCACAGGCGGTCGGCTTTCTTTTCACCGTCCTCGTCGGCTTTCTTCCACTGCGGGTCAAACCATTTGCCGGGGTAGTCGCCTGCGGCGGCGGCAAAACTGGCGTGAATTTCCCAGTAGTCTCGGCTGATGAATTTGCGAATCTGCTCTTCGCGTTCCACCACCACTGCGAGAGTGGGCGTTTGCACGCGGCCCACGGTGGTCAAGAAAAATCCGCCATCACGCGAGTTGAAGGCGGTCATGGCGCGCGTGCCGTTGATGCCCACCAACCAGTCGGCCTCGGAACGGCTACGGGCAGCGTCTGCCAAGCCCTGCATCTGCTGGTTGCTGCGCAAGTGGTCAAAGCCATCGCGAATGGCCTGCGGCGTCATTGACTGCAACCACAAGCGCTGCACCGGCTTGCCCAGGAGCTTGGCGCCGCCAGCATACTGCTCTATCAAACGGAAGATCAACTCGCCTTCGCGGCCCGCATCACAGGCGTTGACCAGCGCGGTGACATCTTTGCGCTTGGCTTGTTTCACCACCGCATTCAATCGAGTCTTGGTTTTGTCGACTGGCTTCAAATCAAAAAAGGGCGGGATCACTGGCAAATTGGCAAAGCTCCATTTGCCGCGCTTAACGTCAAACTGCTCGGGGGCCTGAATTTCGACCAAGTGACCCACGGCGCTCGTCACCACATACGTGTCGCTCTCAAAGTGGTCGTCGTGTTTCTCAAACTTGCCTGCCACAGGCGTGAGCGCACGCACGATGTCTTGCGCCACCGACGGCTTTTCTGCAATCACCAAGGTCTTGCCGATAACTTCGTTTTTCATCTCATTACAATCCAGTGTCTCGCGTGCGCGCAGGTGCGCGCTCGCACACGGGTAC
>CANGEG010000178.1 GCA_947452725.1 Comamonadaceae bacterium
AACTTGGCTGCAAATTCTTTTTCCAGCAAATAGGCTTCGTTCTCCCAAGCGATCAACACATCGCCTTGGGCGCGCTGGGCAAAGGTGATGGTCGAGCCGCGGGCACCGGTGTCGAGCACGGGCACGTTTTCATAGAGCTTTTTGACAAATTCTTTGGCTTGTACATCGCCGCCGTATTTGCGTTTGGCAAACTCCCACGCAGCCAAATAGTTCCAACGCGCACCGCCCGAGGTTTTGGGGTTAGGCGTGATGACTTTGACGCCAGGTTTGATCAGGTCGTCCCAGTCTTTGATGCCTTTGGGGTTGCCTTCGCGCACCGCAAAAATAATGGTGGAGGTATAGGGCGAGCTGTTGTGCGGCAAACGCTTTTGCCAGTCTTTCGGGATCAAGCCACCGAACTGACTCAATGCATCCGTGTCGGCCGCCAAGGCCAAGGTGGCCACATCGGCGTCCAAACCATCGATGATGGAACGCGCCTGCTTGCCCGAGCCGCCATGCGAGGCTTTGATGCTTACGTCCTGACCAGTCTTGCCTTTCCAGTACTTGGCAAAGGCCTGGTTGTACTCGGCGTACAACTCACGGGTTGGATCGTAAGAAACATTGAGCAAGCTCACCGGCTGGGCCATGGCCGTCAGGCTGGCGAAAACACCCCCGATCAGGGTCAGGGTAACGGCAAAGAAACGGCGATGTTTAGTCATTTTTGAACTCCAGAAAGACATCGGAAAAGTCGATGAATTGGATTCTGGGTTCAGAGCTTTAAAACTGGAACTACCTTTTTTCTACTTGTTTATTACCTAATCATCTATAGAAGCGCTTCAAGCAGTGGTTTCAAGCGCCCTTGGGCAAGCGCGCCGGCAGCACCGTGCCCACGCATTCGCCAAAGCCGATGCGCGTGACGCCTTCACGCTCACACCAACCGCGAAGCACCACGCTGTCGCCGTCTTCCAGCCAGGTGCGTTGCTCGCCATTGGGCAGGGCAATCGGATTCTTGCCGCCGGTAGTCAGCTCGATCAACGCGCCAGCCTGGTCGAGCGTGGGGCCCGACAAAGTGCCGCTGCCAAACAGGTCGCCCGGCTGCAGATTGCAGCCGTTGACGGTGTGATGCGTGACCA
Organism: Comamonadaceae bacterium; assembly: GCA_947452725.1. Lineage (GTDB taxonomy): Bacteria > Pseudomonadota > Gammaproteobacteria > Burkholderiales > Burkholderiaceae_C > Limnohabitans_A. Next base: position 1,113 of record CANGEG010000178.1, read on the forward strand.
TTTGCGCCACCGTCCAGTAGGCGTGCCGGTAGCTGGTGCGGCAGATGCTAGCGTCGCTTTGACCGGCCGCACGCATTTGCGGTGTTTGCAAGCCCACTTGCAACTGGATGTCAAAAGCGCCACCGCTGCGGTTGCCCGTTGAATCCAAGTAAGCCATAGGCTGCGGATCTTCGGCGGGCCTTGTGAAGGCCACGCGGTAAGGCGCCAGCGCTTCGAGCGTCACGACCCATGGCGAGACGGTGGAGGCAAAACTTTTCGACAGAAACGGTCCAAGCGGCTGGTATTCCCAACCTTGAATGTCACGGGCCGACCAGTCGTTGAGCAGGCAGATGCCAAACACATGGTCTTCGGCTTCGGTAATGTCCACCGCCTCGCCCTGCGCGTTGCCGCTGCCGATAAAGATGCCCAACTCCAGCTCAATGTCCAGCCGCTTGCAGGCACCCAATGTTGGCTCGGTGGCGCCGGGTGGCATGGTCTGGCCGACCGGACGGCGAAATTGCTGGCCCGACACGCCGATGCTAGATGCGCGGCCGTGGTAGCCAATGGGCACCCATTTGTAGTTAGGCAGCAATGGGTTATCGGGGCGGAACTGTTTGCCGATGTTGGTGGCGTGGTGCACCGAGGTGTAGAAGTCGGTGTAGTCTCCGATGCGGGCAGGCACGTCGTATTCGGCCTGCGCTTGCGGCAACAGGCAGAGCTGCAAGGTGGCTTCTTCGGCTGCACCTTCGCGCAGCGCGCGTGACAAGACCAGACGCAGGGAACTCCAAGCCGGTTGGCCCAGCGCCATCAAGGCATTGAGTTTGTCTTGCGCGCCGGCTTGCACGGTTTTGCCTGTATCGCCGGTGAAAATGCCCGCCTTGGCTACCGCCGCCAGATCCAAGATCTGGTCGCCAATTGCCACACCGCACCTAAAAGCTTCAGTCGAGCCCTTGCGGCGGAACACCGCAAACGGCAAGTTCTGAATGGGGAAGTCGCAGTCCGCCGCGTTGGCCGAGGCCAGCCAGCTTTTCAGTGCGGGGTTGTGCGTTTCGTTCAGTGAAGTCATCATCAATCCTCAAGCAGCCATGCTGCCGTCGTGCATCCAGGCAGCGTGTTTAGGCGCGCGCTTCGTTTTGCTCCATTCTTCGAGCATGTCCCACTTCACTTCGTCGAGCTTTTGCATCATCGCGGGCGTGCCGCAATCGGCGGCCAGTTCAAGGCGGTGGCCGCTCGGGTCAAAGAAATAAATACTCTTGAAAATGGTGTGGTCGATGGGGCCGAGTACCTCAACGCCGCCCGCGACCAGTTTGTCCTTAGCAGCCTCAAGCGCGTCCAGCGACTCGACCTTGAGCGCCAAGTGCTGCACCCAGGCGGGCGTGCTTTCGTCGCGTCCCATCTCGGGCTGACTGGGCAGCTCAAAGAAGGCCAGGATGTTGCCCTGGCCCGCATCCAAAAAGATGTGCATATAGGGATCGGGCGCTTTGGTGGACGGCACTTCGTTTTCGGCAATAGCCAGCACGAACTTCATGTCCAGGTGCTTTTGATACCACTCCACGGTTTCTTTGGCGTCTTTGCAGCGGTAGGCCACGTGGTGAACAGATTGAACAAGCATGGGATTCTTAGTCGGTGCGGGGTTGATCAGAGGTCTAGCAAGGCCGCAGCGATCTGCGCTTGAACTAAATTTTCGTCGGCCAGCGCGTTGGCATTGAGCAAGGCCAGCTTGACCAAAAACAATTGCGCCTTGTCCGGGCCGGCTTGGTCGATGGCGGTGGCAAGTGCGTCGTAAACGGTTTCGAGTCCGCCAATAGAGAGCGTGGGGTGGGTCATGGTGTTGTCCTTATTGCGGCAAGGCGGTGGCAAAGGCGGCTTGCAGGCGCGTAGCGTCCAGCGTCAGCCAGCGGGCGCAGATGTGCTGGTCCGGGCGCAGCAAATACGCACCGCCATTGGCTGGCACGCCATAACGCTCGCGCAGGTGGCCATCTGCATCGGCCAGTGTTTGGTCGGCGCCAGCCACCGCTTGCGCAGCGCCGACTGCGATCACGTTCACGGGCATGCCTTGGGTGCGTGCAGTGGCAATCACTTGTTGCAATGCATCGGGCAAGGCTGCGGCATCGGTGAAATACAGCAAGTCAAAGCCGCCGCCCAAATGATCGAGCAAGAAGTCATTTGCCCCCAGACGCACGTTTTGCGGTGGCGCGCCATGTGCCGGGCCAGCCTTGAACAAGCCGTTGTCGTCACCCAAGCTGTTGAGCATGGAGTGGCTGTATTCATGCGGGCGCGAAGTGCGCCAATGGTACAGAGGCCGCACAAAGGCTTGGGTGAGCGAGAGCGACAAAACCGCGTCGCGCAGCAAACGAAAGCCTTTGCTGGGAGGCGTCATAAAGCGCGTGCTCTTGCCAGCTTCGTCAATGATCTCGCGGGCTGCGCCCACGCGCTCGGTGCTGTGGTTGTCCAGCAGCTTGGGGCTCGCCAATCCCTTGACCACAAAGGCCAGATGCCAGGCCAACGACTGCGCATCTTGGAAAGCGGTGTTGGCCCCGCGCACGCCAAAGATGGGCAACAGGTGGGCGGCGTCGCCAGTGAAGATCACGCTACCGTGCACAAAGTCAGGCAGGGTCAAAGTGCGGGCCGAGTAGACCGAAGACCAATCCATTTCCCACGGCGCACCGGCGTGGCCGATCATGGCCAGTTGCGCGTCGATGCGGGCCTTGAGCGATTCGGGGCGCAGCGCTTCCTCAGGCGTTTCACCTTCAGGCAGTTGGTAGTCCACGCGCCAGATGCCATGTGGTTCGCGGTGCATCAAAATGGTGTTGCCGGGGTTCCACCCGGGATCAAAATATGCCAGTCGCTCGGTGGGAAAAGGCAGATCGATCTTGATGTCGGCGATGACGAAAAAGCCTTCGTAAGACGCGCCTTCCATTTGCAGGTTCATCGCGGTACGGATGCCGGAGCGCCCGCCGTCAGCGGCCACCACCCAGTCGCTCTCCAGCGCGTAAGTGGCTTCGGGCGTATCGACTTCCAGTAGCGCGTAGCCGTCTTTTTGCTCAACCTTATTGACCTTGTTGCCCCAGCGGAAATCGATCAGCGGGTTGGCCTTACAGGCGTCGTGCAGATACTCTTCCATGAACTGCTGCTGCACGTTGATGATCGGAAAAAACCTGTCGTCCGCATCGTGAGGCGCTTCCATGCGAAACACGCGCTGACCCCGGTAAAACGAGTTGCCAAAACGCCAAGGCAGGCCGCCTTCAGTCATGCGCTCGGCCACGCCGACTTGCTGCAAAATTTCCATCGAACGGCGCGTGAAACAAATGGCCCGACTGCCTTGTGAGAACTGCAATTCAGCCGACAGCACCACGCTGGCCACGCCGTACCGCGCCAGCTCCAGTGCAGCCACCATGCCGGCGGGGCCTGAACCCACAATCACAACCTTTTTGCGATCTTGCTTGGGGTGATTCGACGCTAACCAAGGGGTGAAGACTTCGTAGGTGTAGTAAATCGAAGGACGGGCTTCGGTCGTGGGTTGGTGCATGGGTTGACTCCGGTGCGGTGTGCGGGTTTATGCAGGACGGGCGTGCGTAATCAAACGGTCGAACATGGCGCTCAAATTCGCCAGCTCTTTCTCTGTCAAGCAGCCAAAGATGTCTTCATTGCGTTGCTGGATCATGGCCATGGCGCGTTTGAACACCTTGCGCCCAGTTGGCGTCAAGGTCAGCACCACACCACGGCCATCGCCCGGGTGGTCGGCTTTACTCACCAGGCCTTGGTCCACCAGCGCCTGCGCAGCGCGGCTGGCCTGGCCTTTGTTCAGGTTGGCCTTTTCAGCCAGTGCTTTGACCGACACTGGCTCAAAGGCGCCTATGGTGGTCAGACAACGTCCATCACTCATCGACAAGCCCGTGGACTCAGGGTAGGCCGAGTGGCTGTCCGAATCGGTCAGCTTGTGCAGTTGGTGCAAACGGTAGGTCAGCGTGCGCTCAAGTGGCGTAGACATGCAGGGCCTCGAACTTTCGCAATGGAATAGGAACGGCTTTGCGAAAGATTGTAGCGTTATTTTGGTTGCGCTCGCAACCAAAATAACGCTACAACACTGCGAAGTCGACTCATGCTCGGCATGCACAGACGGTGCGGCAATGACCTGAAGGCCAGTTGAACAGCGCGCAAAGCGGCGTTACGCTGGATTACGTTTGCTGGTGGCCAGCAGTGTTGCAGCCAAGAGAAACACCACCCCAGTGATGCGATTGAAAAGCACGGCTCGGCGTGGTTTTTGCAGCCACTGGCTGGCGCGCGCTGCGGTGAAAGCGTAGAAAGTGAGCCAGAAAAGTTCGAAAAAGATAAATGTGACGCCAAGGATCACAAACTGGCTCAGTTGCGGGGCGGCCGGGTCAATGAACTGCGGAAACAGAGCGCCAAAAACAGCAGCGCCTTGGGGTTACTGGCCCCGATCCAGAGACCTCGCAAAAAGAATGTGCGCATTCCAACTTCGGCCAGCGCCGAATTAGGGACCGCCAGGTTCGATGGTTTGGACAGCAACAAGGTCACTCCAAGGTAGGCGAGATAAGCCGCACCCAGCCACTTCAACGCGGAGAAGAGAGCTTCCGATGCCGCCAACACCGTGCCCAAGCCGAGCATAGACAAAAGCATGAGGCAGGCAATCGCCGTGGTGCTGCCCAGCGCTGCGGTCATGGCGCGGCGTGTTCCGTGCTGCACAGCAGTGGAGATGCACATTAAAACGCTAGGGCCGGGCGTCACGGTCAGCACCAGCACAGCAGCGACATAGACCAGCCAAGTGGAAAGGATCATGGGCTGGCCTTTAATGGGATGAAGTCAAGACTTAAAGCAACGCTTAAAGCGGCGCAGAAACCGTGCTGTCACCACCCGCATTCAAACGCATCACCTCTTCACGCAAATCCTGCGCCCAGACGCGTCGCCCGCGGCCTTGGGCGGTTTGCTGTTCGCCAAAATTTACCACCGCGTCGATTCCCTCTGCCGTCAAGGTGCGCCACACCGAGCTGAGCAAGGTGTCATCGCCAATGTAGCAAGGCGCCAAGCTGATCTGCCCGCTTTGCCGATCGACAAATTTCATGGCCATGGGCTGCACTGGTGCGTCGGCCGCGATCGCGGCTTGA
>CANGEG010000179.1 GCA_947452725.1 Comamonadaceae bacterium
AGCCACGCCTGCACAGCAGCCGGGCTTTGTTCGTACGCGCGTTTGATCGGCTTTTGCGGGGTAAAACCCCAGCGTGCGAGGTATTTGCCAATGCTGCGTACCTGCAGCTTGATGCCAAATTCTTGCTCAATGAGTTGCCCCACCGCAGCTCGACTCCAAAGACTGAAGTCCATCTTCAACTGCTCAGGTCGTTTGTCGATGATCATGCGCTGGATGGCATCTTCTTGAGCTGCGCTGAGCACGCGTCCGTCGCCTTTAATCCGTCCGCGAGGAGTAGGCCTCACGTTTGTCCACCCGCCAGCCTCAAACAAATCTATCGTTGCTCGCACTGTCGGGTGACTCAGGCCGGTCATCGCCACAATTTGCATCACTTTGATGCCCTTTTTGTGCAACCGAATGACTTGCTTGCGCCGCTCGTGCAGTTGCTCCAGTGTTTGGTATCTTGCGTCTTCTTTTTCCATGATCTAAACATGGGGGCAATCACCAGGAATTCAAGACTTCAATGGGCCGGATCTATAGTAGATTTATGTGTTTTTATGTAAATCCCAACAGCCAGCGAACTTTACCTGTATTTCACCTGCTCGGTTGTCACTTTGGCAAGTCGGCAGGTAAAGTGTTTCGAAATAATCAAGCCATCACTGAAAGGCCTGTTGAGCACTTAACAAAATGAATGCCATTGGTTTTATTCTTCATAGGCGTACTCACTTTAAAATTGAAAACAAATAAATTTATTCGTCTATCTGGTGCGTTTCTTATTGTTGCTTTTTCCATGTGCACAGACGCCTCTGCGCAATATGGCGGCATGGGCGGGGGCATGGGCGGCGGTCGGCGCGGCATGTCATCCGACCGAGGTGCCCGTCCAGATGTTGCGCCCATGGCGCCACACAACCCCAGTGTCACTTGGCTAGAGCAGGTCAGTGTCCAATTGAACGAATTGCAGGTGGACTTGAAATTGAGTCGTGAGCAAGCCCCCGCCTGGCAACGCTTTGCCCAGTTGCTGAATCTTAATTTGGAAGAGATGCACAGAGCTCCCCTGCCCATCGAGGCCGGGAAGGCCCCGTCAGGCATGCTGATCATCCGACAAGCGGTGGATGGCGCGCGCAATCGCTATGGTTTCATGGAGGATCTGGAAGCCAGTGCCCGCACATTGTTTGTCCAACTGACTGCGCCACAGCAAAGCGTCTTTGATGCACGGGTCAGTCAATGGCGGTTTTTACAAAACCGAGCAGAGTGATTCGATTTTCACAGGTCATCGTTCATCCGATTGACTGCTGGCCATGTGGGTTTTCCTGTCACCGCGGCGGCGTTCAGGCCGAGGAGCACGTGGCATGATAGCGTATCCATCGAACGACAGGAAACAACCGCATGCGTCCATTCCCATTTACTCGCCGCTGTCTGGCCCAAGGCGCGGCCCTGGCCGTCATTTTGTGCGCCACAGGCTGGGCACAGGCGCAAAGCGCTTGGCCGAACAAGCCGGTCAAGATCGTTGTGCCTTTCGCGCCCGGCGGTACGACCGACATCTTGGCGCGCGCCGTGGCGCCCGAATTGTCCAAGGCCTTTGGTCAGCAGTTTGTGGTCGAGAACCGCGCCGGTGCCGGTGGCAATCTGGGCGCTGATGTCGTGGCCAAATCGGCCCCGGATGGTTACACGATCTTGATGGGCACGGTGGGTACCCACGGCATCAATCGCGCGCTGTACCCCAAGTTGCCTTTTGACCCGATCAAAGACTTTGCGCCCATTACCCTGGTCGCGGCGGTGCCCAACGTGATGATTGTCAACGCTGACAAAGCCAAGGCGATGAACATCAACAACGTCAACGACTTCATTAAAGCCGCTAAATCTCATCCTGGCCAGTTCAATATGGCATCTAGCGGCAACGGCACCTCAATCCATTTGGCGGGTGAGTTGTTCAAAAGCCAAACCAGCATTTTCATGGCGCACATCCCCTACCGTGGCTCCGGCCCGGCTTTACTTGACCTGATGGGGGGCAGCATGGATGTGATGTTTGATAACCTGCCCTCGGCGATGCCGCTCATTAAATCGGGCAAGCTCAAGGCCTTGGCCGTAACCAGCTCGCAGCGCTCTGCGGCCATGCCCGATTTGCCCACCATCGAAGAGGCCGCCGGGCTCAAAGGCTTTGAAGCCAGCAGTTGGTTTGGCCTGTTGGCCCCTGCGGGTACGCCGGTTGATATCGTCAACCGCATTCAACAAGAAGTAGCCAAGTCTTTGAGTACGCCGGCCATCAAAGAAAAAATGCTGGGGCAAGGAGCGATTCCCAGTGGCAATACTCCTGCGCAGTTTGCCGCCTTGATTGACAGCGAGCACAAAAAGTGGGCCTTGGTCGTTAAAGCCTCTGGCGCTAAGGTCGATTGAGCTCGATGAGCTCGTCGATGAGGTCGATCAGGTCTTGGAGGGGCACAATCATCATGGACAATCGCTGAATGCCCGCAACCGAACTCACCGTGACCTCTTCTGGCCAAGTTAATGGCTTGGAGCTGCTTATCCCCACAGGCCAAGAAGGCCCAATCTTGCCGCATGTGCAGGACTGGGTCACCGCGCAACTGAAGGCCAAAAAACCAGTCAAAGACATCAGCAGCAAAGTGCTGGTCAAAGGCATTAAGCAGTGGACGGTTTTTGAGCAGAAGGCGGGCGGCAAAATCGTTCGCACGGTGTTCAAAATCACCTGAGCTTTAAACAACGCCTGCGGTTCATGTTTTCTTGGCGCCCTCTGCACGTGAGCGCATTCATTTGCCTGTGCAGGATGCTCACAAACCCCAAGCGGCCGCGGCGTCCACGATCAGTTTGATCGAGATGATAAATAAGCCGATTTGAACGCAGCGGAAAAACCAAACGTCCGCAATCTTCTTCGTCAGGTATGCCCCGGCCACGGTGCCCAGCAGCGCAGCAGGGACCAGCACGCTGGCGTGCTCTAAGTCATTCAAGCTGTAGGGCTGCAGCAGCTGGTAGGGCAGAATTTTGGCGGCATTGATGAACGTAAACAAAATCGTCGCCGTGCCGGCAAACACAACTTTGGGCAAGCGTTGTGGCAGCGCATACACCTGAAACGGCGGCGCCCCAGCATGTGAAATGAAGCTGGTGAAGCCGGCCAAGGTGCCCCAGAATATGCCCCGCGGAATGTCCGCCCCTCGCGCGTTGGTCGGCCCTTTGCGCAGCCAAGTGTTCAGACAAAAACCTACGCCAATGCAGCCGATCAACAGCTTGGTGGCCGCCTCCGACGTGTAGGACGCGGTGAGCCAGCCGATGAATACGCCCAAGATACCGGCAGGGATCAGGATCTTCAAATTCACCACGCTGAAATGCTTGCGGTACAGCCAGACGCTGACCATGTCGGAGATGACATAGATGGGCAGCAGCATCACGGCGGCTTTCATCGGCGGCATCACCAGCGACAAAATCGGCACGCCAAGCATGCCTATGGTGGGCAAGCCGCCTTTGGACAGGCCAACCAACAAGGCGGCCAAACTGGCCAGCAAAAAAGGAGTGTCGATGGACATCAGCCGAACCGCTTCAGGTGATCAGCTTGCACCGCAGCATTTTTTGAATTTCTTGCCACTGCCGCAGCTGCAAGGATCGTTGCGACCTGGCGTGGCCTCACGAATGACTTGCACCACGCGAGCGCCAATGCTGCGCCAAATTTCGCGCAGGTCGTACACCGCCCACAACGCTTCGCCGTAGGCGTTCAGGCGCGACTCGCTCACGCTGGGCGGGCCGTCCTCGCTCAGAGCCGACAAAGTGGGCTCGTCGGTGTCGTCTTCGGTCAGGGCGACGATGGCTTCCAGGCAATGGTCGTGCAGCTGGGCGGCGTCTTTGTCTTTTGGGGCGGCCCATTCATCCGGCCAGTTTTCCACCGCAAACATGAAACCCAGGGCCCACACTTGCGCGAACGAAGGAATCTCGTCCTCGGCGATGTCCCCGCGCTCTTCGGGCGGCAGGCTGGCCATGGCGCCGCGGATGTCCATGACTTCGGGGGCATAGGCGCGATCATCGTCCAAGGCTTCAATGCCGCTGTCCAGGGCAGTTTTGACTTCGGTAAAGCGCTGCTGCCACAGCTGCATAAAGCGGCTGCGCTGCGCCTCGTCGCTAAAGCTGCCCTCTTCGTCCAAACCCAGAAGCACGGCCAACCACTCTGCCTCAGGCAAAGGCGTGCGGCAGCAAACCATGGCCGCCAGGAAGCCTTCACAAAATTCCCACTGCGGTGTTTCGTCGTAGCGGGTACGCATCTCGTCCAGGATGTCATCCAGGGCATCAAAGTCTTGGGGCTGCATGCCGTTGTCGGCTGGGGTCGGGGTGGTCATGGTCTAGATCAGAAAAAATAAAAGAGGGCAGGGCAATCGAGAAAGTGCAATTCAATGTCAGAACAAAAAGGCATTGGCGTCTGCGTTCAATGGGTCAATACGGACTCGGTTGACGTGGACGCTTGAAACAACTGGGCGTAAAAAGTCTGTTGCTGCGCCTCCACAACAAAGCCAGGCGGCGCTTTGATGTGCGGGTTCAGGTGCACGCCCAGCCGCTCCAAGCGGCGACGCATGCACAGCACTTGTGCGTCCTTGCTTAACAGCACCGCACGGTGCGCCACGGCCAGGTCGATGAATTTTTGGTCGTCCGCATCTTTGCAAGTGCAAGAGGCTTTCGGGGCTTCATCGCAGAGGTTGGCCCGCATGTCAAAGGCTTGCAGCACCGCTTCAGCAGATTGAGCAGACTGCGCCATGCGCGCCACCAAGTGTGTATAGCCCAGCACGCGGCGCAGCTCCTCGCGCATGGACGCGGTGGCAATCCAGCGCAGCCGGCCGTGGTCCAAAGCGTTGCGCAGGCCCTGGGTGCGTGGGTCGTCAAAGATCCACAGATCGAGCACGATGTTGGTGTCCAGCACCGTGAGCACGGCCTCAGAGCTTGTCACGCACCGAACCCTTCATCATGTCAAAGCGAAACAGACGGCATTCAATCGGGCCGTTCCACATCGGCACACGGCGGGTTTCTTTCAGGCGCATGCGACTGGGCAACTTCAGGTCAGGCGTGAGCATCCATGCGGTCCAGCCGCTGTAGTTCTTTTTCCAATGCGAGGCCAGTTGATTGAAAAAGTCGCCCCCGTCGTCAGTTTGTGCGGTCTCTCGGTGACTGCCTTCATGATGGCGCTCAGCGGCCAAGGCGCCGGGCTCAAAGCCTTCGCGCCCGCGACCGGCTACGCCGGCGGCTGCAATGCGTTCGCCATAAGGCGGGTTCAGCAGCATCAGGCCAGGAGCTTCGCAGGGCGGCATGCGCTGCAGCGCGTCGCCGCCGCGAAACTCAATCACGCCGGCCACGCCCGCGCGCTCAGCGTTGCGTTCAGCAAAGTCGACCATGCGGTGGGCCACATCGCTGCCGAAAATCGGCGCGGTGGGCTCGTGCTCGGCCGCTTGCGCTTGCTCCAGCAGGCCTTGCCATACATGGGCTTGAAAGGGCAGGAGTTTTTCAAAACCAAAGCGGCGCAGGCTACCCGGTGCAATGCCGCAGGCAATTTGCGCGGCTTCAATGGCAATGGTGCCGCTGCCGCAGCACGGGTCGTACAAGGGCGTGGTGCCGTCCCAGCCGCTGGCGGCAATCATGGCTGCCGCCAGGGTTTCTTTGAGCGGTGCGTCGCCTTTATCGGCGCGCCAGCCGCGTTTGAACAAGGGCTCGCCTGAGGTGTCGATGTACAGCGTGGCGTGGTCGGTGGTCAGATGGGCGTAGATGCGCACATCGGGCCACTGGGTGTTCACATCAGGGCGCTCGCCACGCTTGGCGCGAAAGCGGTCGGCGACCGCATCTTTGATTTTGAGCGCGGCAAAGTTCAGACTGGTCAGGGGGCTGTGCTGCGCGGTGACTTCGATCTTGAAAGTCTGTTTGGTGGTGAACCAGATTTCCCAGGCCACCTCGCTGGCCGCGTTGTACAGGTCATTTTCGCTCCTGTACATCGTCTGCGACAGCTGCACCAGCACCCGCTGCGCCAAGCGGCAGTGCAGGTTCAGCAGCATGGCTTCGCGCCAAGAGGCCCTCACCATCACGCCCCCACGCCCGGTCATCAAGTCGTTGCCGGTCAGCCCGGTGATGCCGTGCACCTCGTCGGCCAAAAAGCCTTCCACGCCGGCGGCGCAGGGCAAGAACAATTGCAGTGAGTTCACAGAGTTTTACGCAGGTTGGCGGGCGC
>CANGEG010000180.1 GCA_947452725.1 Comamonadaceae bacterium
ACACCCAAGGCCTGGCTTACCACCTGGCTGGCAAAGGCATACGGGCCAACTCAGGTTCACCTGGAAACACCTATTTTCCGGGTGGTGTGTGGAATCAGATAGAGGAAGGCAATCCTGAGTTCTTCAAAGTTGCGCTGGGCATGAACCCGACTGGTCGCATGGGAACGCCGCAAGAAATGGCCAACGCCGTGGCGTTTTTGTCCAGCCCAGCAGCTAGCTTCATCACCGGCACTAACTTGGTGGTGGACGGCGCGTTAACTAAAGGGGTTCAGTTGTAGGTCTGTCCCTGGGGCGATGCGGCTTGCGCCGAAGATCGCCCTTGGCAGCAAGTCCCCTTGACCTTCTTCTCGGTTGAACAATATTTATGACTTGGTCTCTTCTTGCTCGCGATTCTGATGGCTGTTTCGGCGTCGCTATTGCCTCTCGTTTTTTTGCCGTGGGTGCTTTGTGTGTTTACACACAACGCGGTGTTGCCGCGCTTTCCACCCAAGCCCTGATGAATCCCTTGTTCGGACCGTTGGGATTGCGCTTGTTGCAAATTGGCATGTCTGCTGATCAAGTCTTGTATGAAATGTTACGTACCGATGAAGGGCGAGAGCATAGGCAGGTGCACATGCTGCCCGCGAAAGGTTCGCCCATCGCTTACACCGGAACATCGTGCGTGGATTGGTGCGGACATGTGGTGGGTGAAAATTTCAGCATTGCTGGCAACATGCTGGCCGGCCCTCAAGTACTGGAGGAGACTGCACATTCCTATGAGGCTGCGGCGCACTTACCTTTAGCCCAGCGCTTGATCCACAGCATGCAGGCGGGCGAACGTGCGGGCGGCGATAAGCGCGGCAAACAATCGGCGGCGCTGAAAATACAGGCCGATGAAGATTACCTCCAACTCGATCTTCGCGTTGACGACCATGCGGAGCCTTTGTCCGAGCTGCAGCGTTTGTACGACAAAAGTTTAGAGCGCTTTCAGCCCTTTGTGGCGTGTTTGCCCGGCCGCCACAGCGCTGCCGGGATCACTGACCGAAACTTGATCGAAGAACAAATAGAACGCTTTCACGCAACCAGAGTCGCTGCCTAATGCAAACCCCCTTGATGTCGACGGTTCTTCAAGTTCGCGATTTGCATACCGTATTTGATACGGACAACGGCGAGTTGAGCGCTGTAAATGGTGTCAGCTTCAGCGTTAACGCTGGACAAACACTGGCCATTGTTGGTGAGTCAGGCTGCGGCAAAAGTGTCACGTCCTTGTCCATCATGGGCTTGCTTGCAAAACCGGCGGGCAAAATTCGAAGTGGATCGATCCAATTGGAAGGCCAAGAGTTGGTGGGCACCACGCAAAGCACGCTGCAAAATCTGCGCGGCCACCGCATGGCCATGATTTTTCAGGAGCCCATGACGTCACTCAATCCGGCCTTCAGAATCGGAGAGCAAATCATGGAAGGCTTGATGCGCCACCTGCCTTTGAACCGCATACAGGCACATGCGCGGGCTTTGGATATGCTGAAAAAGGTGCGTATCCCGGCCCCTGAAAAACGGATGGACGACTATCCTCATCAATTGTCGGGCGGTATGCGCCAAAGGGTAATGATTGCCATGGCGCTGTCGTGCAATCCCAAGCTCTTGATTGCCGACGAACCTACAACGGCCTTGGATGTCACCGTACAAGCTCAAATTTTGGAGTTGATGCGCGATTTACAAACTGAAACCAAGACCGCTATCATTTTAATAACCCACGATTTGGGTGTGGTCGCCGAAGTGGCAGACCAGGTGGTGGTGATGTACGCTGGACAGGTGGTGGAACAAGCCCCTGTTCAGGCTTTGTTTGATGCGCCTCAACATCCTTATACCGTTGGCTTACTCAGCTCGATTCCACGCTTGGACCTGACTCAAGATCGACTTCCCTCGATTGAAGGGCAGGTGCCCAATCCCTTGCATCGACCGGTGGGCTGTGCCTTTGCACAGCGTTGCCCCTTTGTTCAAGTGCGCTGCCAGTCAGAAAAGCCCCCGTTGATGGATTTGACTCAAGGCCATTGGAGCGCTTGTTGGCGTGCTCCGTTGCAAGCAGATATTTTGGTGCCCCATGCAAAACCTTGATACGCCCCTGCTCCAAGTTCAAGGACTGGTGAAATATTTTTCAGTTAACTCCGGCTGGTTAGGCCGTAGTAAAAATGCCGTTCGTGCTGTCGATGGTATTGATTTTTGCCTGCGTGCAGGGGAGACCCTGGGTGTGGTCGGGGAGTCCGGCTGCGGTAAATCCACATTGGGTCGTTTGGTGCTGCGCTTGATTGAGCCTACTTTGGGTCGGGTTATCTTTGCGGGGCAGGATTTAGGCGAACTCAGCTCCGAGAAATTGCGTTCCCAGCGCAAGGAAATGCAAATTATTTTCCAGGATCCTTTCTCATCATTGAACCCGCGTATGACAGTGGCTCAGTGCTTGACTGAGCCTTTGCAACTGCACCGCTTGCACGTGGGGCGTCATGAAGAGCGTGTGCAGGAGTTGCTGCATTTGGTCGGCTTGGCGCCTGAGCATGCACAGCGCTATCCGCATGAATTTTCTGGTGGGCAGCGGCAACGCATCGGTATTGCTCGGGCCTTGGCGGTAGAGCCCAAGCTGATCGTTTGCGATGAGGCCGTCTCCGCTTTGGACGTCTCGGTGCAAGCGCAAGTGGTCAACTTGTTGCAAGACTTGCAACGCCGATTGGGCTTGGCTTACATATTCATTGCCCATGATTTGGCGGTAGTTAAACACATTGCTGACAGGGTGGCTGTGATGTATCTGGGCCGGGTAGTGGAGTTGGCTGACACCAATGACTTGTTTGAGCATCCTCGCCATCCCTATACCCGCGCTTTACTCAGTGCCATCCCGCGGCCTTACCCAGCACTGAAGACACAGCGAACGCAGTTGGAAGGGGATGTTCCCAGTCCGCTTAACCCTCCTAAGGGCTGTCACTTTCATACCCGATGCCCCGATGTTCAGTTACGCTGCAAAGAGCAAGCGCCCAGCTTGGTAGCTGAAGGATTGCAAGAGCCCGCATCGGTAAATTCCCATGTGATTGCCTGCCACTTTTGGCGTGACTTGCCTGATGCCGTGCCCCTTTCTTTGCTGCCACGCCAAAACCAAGATGAGAAAAATTTGGCGCGACTGCAAACTGCATTTTTGCAAATCAAAAATTAGTTCACTTGTGATTGGAAATTTTTTATGACATGGTTACCGAAAAAATATTGCTTGTTCGCACTCGCTGCTGTGATGGCTTTGAGTCACGGATTGGCTAGTTCACAAACCTTGCGTGTGGGCCTTGCCGAAGACCCGGATGTGCTGGACCCCACGCTGGCCAGAAGTTTTGTAGGGCGTATTGTTTTTTCATCCTTGTGCGATAAATTATTCGACATTGACGAAAAGCTCAACATCTTGCCGCAATTGGCCTCAGCATATGAGTGGTCGGCCGACGGCAAAGCGCTGACCCTCAAAATTCGTCAAGGTGTGACTTTCCATGACGGCGAAAAATTCGATGCGGCGGCCGTTAAGTTCAATTTGGAGCGTCACAAAAATATGGCCGGATCGAATCGCCGGGGTGAGTTGGCGCCTGTGGCGAGTATCGATGTGATTGACCCTGCCACAGTGCGCTTGAATTTGAGTGCGCCTTTTGCCCCCTTGTTAGCGCAGTTAACCGACCGCGCCGGGATGATGGTCTCGCCCAAAGCCGCTCAGGCCGCGGGAGACAAGTTCGGCAACCATCCTGTTTGTTCTGGCCCCTTCAAGTTTGCCGAGCGCATTGCTCAAGACCGCATCGTTTTGGAGAAATTCACCAACTACTGGAACAAAGAGGCAGTAAATTTCGAAAAAGTCATTTACACGCCAATACCGGATGCCACCGTTCGTTTGGCCAATTTGAAATCAGGCCAACTCGATTTCATTGAGCGCATGGCCCCGAATGATGTAGAAAACATGTTGAAGGACAAAAAATACAAGATTTCGCGCATCACTGAAATTGGCTATCAAGGCATCACCATCAACGTCGGTAAGAGTGAGCAAGCCAAGAAGAACCCCTTGGGCCGTGATGCCCGTGTGCGCGAAGCCTTTGAGTTGTCTTTGGACCGTCAGGGCTTGGCGCAAGTGGTGATGGACAACGAGGCTCTGGTGGGCAACCAATGGGTAGCGCCGACCAGTCCGTTCTATGCGAAGAACGTGCCCATGCCCAAACGCGATATTGAAAAAGCCAAGGCCTTGCTGAAAGAGGCCGGCGTAGTCAAGCCCAGCTTCACACTCGTGACCACCACCGCTTCAGACGCGCAGCGGTTGGCGGTGGTGATTCAAGCCATGTCGCGTGAGGCCGGATTTGATGTGAAAATTCAGACCGCCGAATTCGCCACATCACTGAATATGGCCGATAAAGGTGACTTTGAGGCCTACGTCCTGTCTTGGAGTGGCCGCCCAGACCCCGATGGCAATATGTTCAGCTTTCACGGATGCAAACAACCACTGAATTACGCGGGGTATTGCAGCGCCGAAACAGACGCGCTTTTGAACCAATCGCGCGCAGAACGCGATCCCGTGAAGCGCAAAAAAATCATGGAACAAATCTCTGCACAGGTTCTGAAAGAACGCCCGATCATTTACCTCTACCATCGCAATTGGTTGTGGGCCTACAACGGAAAACTGAACGGTGTTCGCAATGTGCCTGATGGCTTGTTGCGGGTCACCGGCCTGAAATTGGCTCCATGACGCACTATCTGTTCAAGCGTTTACTGTCGCTACTGCCTACTTTGCTGTTGGTATCGATGTTGATTTTCGGGTTGCAGCAATTGCTGCCTGGCGATCCTGCCAAAATTTTGGCAGGTGAAGAGCAAGACCCTAACGTTGTGGCATACCTGACAGCCAAGTTGCACTTGGATGAGCCCTTGCCATGGCGTTATGGTTACTGGATTGTGGGCGTGGTTCAAGGTGATTTTGGTGAGTCGGTACGCACGCAATCACCCGTTTTAGATTTGATTTTGCAAAAACTACCAGTCACTGCCGAGTTGGCCTTTTTGGCCATGTGTGTGGCGCTGTTGATAGGTATTCCTGCGGGGATTGCATCGGCTGTGGGCCGCGGGAAATTTTGGGATTACGCGTCGAATATCTTTGCCTTGTGGGGTTTGTCAACGCCTAACTTTTGGTTGGGTATTTTGATGATCATGTTGTTTTCTGTGCATTTGGGGTGGTTGCCGGCTTCGGGCTATGTCAGTCCTTTTGAAAACCTGAGCGCCAACTTGGCCAGTATGCTGATGCCCGCATTCGTCTTGGGTAACGCCATTGCTGCGGTCCTGATGCGCCATACGCGCAGCGCCATGCTTCAGGTAATGCAATCGGACTATGTGCGAACAGCCCGCGCCAAGGGCTTGAGCGAGAGAACGGTGGTGCTCAAGCATGCGCTTCGCAATGCATTGACACCCGTCATTACCTTGGGCGCACTGGAGCTTGGCACTTTGCTTTCAGGGGCAGTGCTGACAGAACAAGTCTTCACCATCCCCGGCTTTGGCAAGCTGATTTTGGATGCCGTTTTTAACCGGGATTACGCCGTGGTTCAAGGGGTGGTTCTTTTCACCGCGACCACCTACATCACACTGAATTTACTCGCCGATTTGGCATATTTCTGGGTCAATCCAAGGCTACGCAAATGAGCAAGCTCTTCACTTCTGCCGCTTGGTTGAGATTGCGCAGACGACCCAGTGCCTTGTTTGGTTTTGCCGTTGTGCTGGGCTTTGTGATGTTAGCCTTGTGCGCGCAGTACATCGCACCGCAAGACCCGATTGCCACCAGCTGGGGGGCGATTCGCAAAGCGCCCACATCAGCGCATTGGTTTGGCACCGATGAGATCGGGCGAGATGTGCTGTCGCGCGTGATTTGGGGTACTCAAGCTTCACTGATGGCGGGCGTCATTTCTGTCAGCATTTCACTCTTAATTGGTGTCCCTATTGGCTTGCTGGCTGGCTTCGTTGGCGGCATGTTGGATGCGGTGATTTCACGCATTACGGATGCTTTTTTGGCATGTCCATTTCTAATTTTGGCTATTGCGCTGGCTGCATTTTTAGGCCCCAGTCTGACGAATGCCATGGTCGCGATTGGCATCTCGGCTGCGCCTATTTTTGTGCGCCTGACCCGTGGCCAGGTGATTCAAGTCAAAGTGGAAGATTTTG
>CANGEG010000181.1 GCA_947452725.1 Comamonadaceae bacterium
AAGCGCTTGGAGTTGATCGAAGAAGAAATCGTCAAATTGAAAAAAGAAGCCGCCGATTTGGAAGAGATTTGGCGTTCCGAGAAGGCACAGGCGCAAGGCAGTCAGCATGTGCGCGAGCAAATTGACCAGCTGCGCCAGCAAATTGATGCTCACACGCGCAAGGGCGATTTCAACAAGGTGGCCGAGCTGCAATACGGAAAATTGCCCGAATTGGAGAAGCAGCTGAAGGAAGCCCAGGCCAAAGAAACGGGCAAGCAGTCAGGCACTGGCCACCGCTTGCTGCGCACCCAGGTAGGGGCCGAAGAAATTGCTGAAGTGGTGAGCCGAGCCACCGGCATTCCGGTCTCCAAAATGATGCAAGGTGAGCGTGAAAAGTTGCTGCAAATGGAAGGCAAACTGCACCAGCGAGTCATAGGGCAAGATGAGGCCATCAGTGCGGTGGCGAATGCGATTCGCCGTTCACGCTCGGGCCTGTCTGATCCAAATCGCCCGACCGGTTCCTTTTTGTTCCTAGGCCCTACAGGCGTGGGCAAGACCGAACTGTGCAAGGCCTTGGCAGGTTTTCTTTTCGATAGCGAAGATCACCTCATTCGCATCGACATGAGCGAGTTTATGGAAAAACATTCGGTCGCACGCTTGATCGGCGCGCCACCAGGTTATGTGGGCTACGAGGAGGGGGGTTATTTGACCGAGGCCGTGCGCCGAAAACCCTACTCGGTGTTGTTGTTGGATGAGGTGGAAAAAGCTCATCCTGATGTTTTCAACGTGTTGCTGCAGGTGCTGGATGACGGCCGTCTGACCGATGGGCAAGGCCGCACCGTAGACTTTAAAAACACTGTGATTGTGATGACGTCTAACATTGGATCACAAATGATTCAGACCATGGTTGGCAAACCCTACGAGGACGTCAAAGACGCGGTCTGGGGTGAACTGAAAAACTACTTTCGGCCTGAATTTTTGAATCGAATCGACGAAACGGTGGTCTTTCACTCGCTGGATGCCCAGCACATTGAGTCGATTGCCAAGATCCAAATACAGGCCCTGGCGGCTCGTTTGACCAAGTTGGAATTGTCATTAGAAGTGTCCGAGGCGGCCTATGCCGAATTGGCCAAAGTGGGCTTTGATCCTGTTTTTGGCGCGCGACCGCTCAAACGTGCCATTCAGCAGAGGATCGAAAACCCCTTGTCCAAGCTCTTGCTCGAAGGTCACTTTTTGCCCAAGTCGACAATTCCGGTGGATGTGGACCCGGTGCGCGAACCCGGGGTTTTCAAGTTCGACCGGGTTGTTCCTGCGCCCCTGACCTCCTGAGCGCCTGGCGACTTCCGGGTGGGGCCAGGCCCTCAGGGCGGCTATGATCGACTGAGGCCCCGCGTTGTGCGGGGCCCTTTTCCATAAGCGCCGCTCATGACGTCCATTTCTGCGCAAGTACCTCCCAGCGCCACTGTATCTTTACGCGAAGACGCCCGCATCATGGCCTTGGTGGGCCTGGCCCATGCCAGCTCGCACTTTTCGCACCTGTTGCTGCCGCTCATGTTTCCTGTATTCATGAAGGAGTTTGGTTGGAGCTACTCCGAGCTGGGGCTGATGAGTACCATGTTCTTCGTGGTCTCGGGCACCGGCCAGGCTAGCTCCGGTTTTGTGGTTGACCGATTCGGTGCACGACCGATTCTCTTTGCCTCCCTTGTGTTTTTCGCCTTGGCTTGCTTTGTGGCCTCCATAGCCAACAGTTACCCCGCCATGCTGTGCGTTGCCGCGCTAGCGGGTTTGGGCAACTGCGCTTTCCATCCGGTTGACTTCACTATTTTGAACCAACGCATCTCCAGCGCCCGTATTGGTTACGCTTTCAGCGTGCATGGCCTCACCGGCAACCTCGGGTGGGCTGCTGCGCCGGCCTTCTTAGGGTTGTTGTCCGCATGGGCGGGCTGGCGCGCGGCCTATGTCGGCGCGGCTCTTTTGTACCTTTCTATCTTTGCGTTGCTGCTGGTCAACCGTGACTTGCTTGCCACCAGCGTGGTCAAGCGCCATCCCAACGCGCCCAGTGGCCATGACATGGCTTTTATGCGCTTGCCGGTGGTGTGGTGGTGCTTCGCTTTCTTTTTGCTCTCCACCGTCACGCTGGCCGTGGTACAAAATTTCTCTTTACCTATACTTAAGGCCCTTCACAACGTCACACTTGAAGCGGCTACCCTGACGTTGACTGCATACATGTTGTGCGGCGCTATGGGCATGCTGGTGGGTGGATTTGTCGCGGCCAAACGCCCCGCGCATAGCGACCGTGTGGTGGCGTTGTGCATGTCTAGCGCCGCCTTCTTGCTTGCCCTTTGCGCCACGGGCTGGTTGGGTGCTACAGGCACCATGGTGGTTTTGGCTGCCACCGGTTTTGCCATTGGCATTGGCGGCCCAAGCCGTGATTTGATGATCAAAAAAGCCACGCCTAAAGGTGCAACGGGGCGGGTTTATGGACTGGTGTACTCGGGCCTGGACGTGGGCTTTGCCTTATCGCCTATGATTTTTGGCGCATTCATGGATCGGGGTTGGTATGGCGCGACCTTGGCTTGCGCCGCCGCCGTACTGCTACTCAGCGTGGTCGCCGCTTTGGGCGTTGGGCGCAAAACAGATCAAGCCCATATAGCCTCAGCCCACACAGCCTAAAGCCGCGGGTGTCAGGGTTTGATCTTGGCCTTTCAGCCCAGGAAGTTCAATTGCAGACCGGGCATTGGCCAGTCGTCAATCGCAATCAGTTTGCCGCTGCCCGACAGCGTTACATAGACAGTGCGATTGTCAGGCCCGCCAAAACACAAATTGGTGGTGAAGCGATCCGGCAAGCTGACATGGCTTTGTAGGCTGCCATCGGCTGAAATCAGCGTGATGCCGCCATGGAGCAAAGTGGCCACACACACATTGCCCAAGGCGTCCACCGCCATCGAGTCAAAGCGCTGGTAATGCCCACCCGGTGAGGCCGCCAGCATGCGCGCGCCTTGAGGAGAAGGCCAGCCGTCTTTGCGCACCTCTCCCGCACCGGTCACATCAAACGCCCAGACCCGAGCGCCTTCTGTCTCTGCGTAATAAAGTGTTTGGCCATCGGGCGAAAGGGCGATTCCATTGGGCGTCATTACGGGTCGCGCAATCACATGCACCGACGCACCATTCGGCGTGCCGTAGTAAATGCCGCCACGGTCCATGTCGCTATGCCTGACTTTGCCTAGGTCTGAAAAGTAAAAGCCGCCGTGGGCGTCAAACACGATATCGTTCGGCCCGCGCAAGTCCAGACCTTCTACCTGGTCGTACAGGCGCTCAAATTTGCCAGTGTTCAGGTTGACACGCTCAATGCGGCCCCCGCTGTACTCCGTAGCCTGTCCGATGGGGCGAAAGCAGCCGTCGGACTCGGTGGTATAGTCGAAGCCGCCGTTGTTGCAGATGTAGACCGCGCCATCGGGGCCAATGGCGGCGCCGTTGGGTCCGCCCCCCAGTTCGGCTACAACGGAGACCCTGCCATCGGGCGCGACGCGTGTGAGCGTGCCACGCGCAATCTCGACCAATAGCACCGAGCCGTCGTCCATGGCAATCGGACCCTCGGGAAATTGCAGGCCACTGGCGAGTTCTCTGATTTTCATGATGGTCTCCTAGTTTGTTCAGTCAGTGTCCTGATCTTGCGTTGCCGCGTCTGTCACCTGTGTGCAGTCGAACGGCCTAAGCCGGCGCGTTTTGCGGGCGGCATCTGCTAATCTTGGTCCTCATCTTTGAGGAACAGCATGAACGCACCCGTTACCGAAAACACTCCCGCGGCGGTTATGGCCGGCCACTTGCTGGTGCAATGCCTGATCGCACAAGGGGTGACGCATGCCTTTGGCGTTCCTGGCGAGAGTTATTTGGCCGTGTTGGATGGTTTTCACATCCATGCCGAGCACATTCAGTTTGTCACCTGCCGACAAGAGGGCGGCGCGGCATTCATGGCCGATGCGCAAGGACGGTTGACCGGTCGCCCAGGCATTTGTTTTGTGACCCGGGGCCCCGGCGCCACCAATGCATCAATTGGTGTGCACACCGCCTTTCAAGACTCCACCCCCATGGTGTTGTTTGTAGGTGACGTGGTCAGCGATACGCGGGATCGCGAAGCGTTTCAAGAGGTTGACTTCGCCTCCTTCTTTGGACCCAGTACCAAAGGCATGGCCAAACGCGTGGAGCGTATCGACGACGCCAAGCGCATTCCCGAATACGTGGCCCGTGCTTTTGCTACGGCTATGAACGGCCGTCCGGGTCCGGTGGTACTGGTCTTGCCCGAGGACATGTTGGTGCAAATGGTTCAGGCGGCTCCGCTGGCGCGCGTAGAAGCGGTGGAGGCCTGGAGTGACCCAGGCGCTTTGCGCCGCCTGCGTGAGATGCTCTTACAGTCTGAGCGCCCTTTCGTGATTGCGGGCGGTGGCGCCTGGACGGTGCAAGCCGCCCAGGCTTTGCAGCGCTTTGCAGAAAATTGGAAACTGCCGGTTGGCAATGCCTTTCGCTTTCAAGACACGTTTGACAACTTTCATCCGCAATACGCTGGGGATGTGGGCATTGGCATCAATCCTAAATTGGCTGCTCATATCAAAAGTAGCGATTTGATCATCGCCATCGGGCCGCGCCTGGGCGAGATGACCACCAGCGGCTACACCTTGCTCACGCCGCCCAAAGCAAAGCAAGCCTTGGTGCACATCCATGCCAGCGCCGAAGAGTTAAACCGTGTGTATCAGGCCGATCTGGCGATCTGCGCCACCATGAATGCCGCAGCGCGCAGTCTGGAAGTGCTGACCGCGCCGAATGCCTTGCCTTGGGAAGAATGGACGCAGGCCATTCATGCCGATTACGAAGCAAATGTGCAACCCCAAGTTTTGCCCGGATTGGCCGCTGACAATGCGCACGGCCTGGTGGACATGCCCTCGGTCATCGCGGTGCTGCAAAAACACTTGCCTTTCGATGCGGTGTTGACCAACGGTGCAGGCAACTTTGCCAGCTGGGTGCACCGCTACTACAAACACCATGGCCTAGTCAAAGGGCACAAAACGCAGTTGGCGCCCACCGTCGGCTCTATGGGGTATGGCGTGCCGGCCGGCATTGGCGCGGCCATTTTGACGGGCCGGGTCGTTTTCACCATAGCGGGTGACGGTGATTTTTTGATGAATGGCCAGGAGTTAGCGACCGCCGTGCAGCATGGCGCGAAGACCATAATCGTGTTACTGAATAACGGCATGTACGGCACTATCCGCATGCACCAAGAGCGTGAGTATCCCACCCACGTGTCGGGATCCAATTTAAACAACCCTGATTTTGCTGCACTGGCCAAGGCCTATGGCTACGCGGGGGTGCGCATCACTTGCACGGCGGAATTTGAACAGGTGCTTCTAGACGCCTTGGCGCGAGAGCAGGGCACGTTAATTGAAGTGATGCTCGACCCCGAAGTCATCACAACACGCGCCACCTTGAGCGCCATCACGGCCTCGGCTTTGAAAGCTTAAAGACACCCTGACAAGCGATTTTGAAAAGTCAAATAAAAATGCCGGTCACCCTTAAGGTGACCGGCATTTTTCAAAGGACTGAAAATTAATTAGTCAGGTGCTTGCCAATCAGGCCAGCCAACTCAAACATCGTGACTTGAGCTTTGCCAAAGACGGCCTTGAGCTTCTCGTCGGAGTTGATGTTGCGCTTATTCACGCTGTCTTGCAGGCCGTGTTTTTTGATGTAAACCCACAGCTTGCTCACGACTTCTGTGCGTGGCAGAGGAGCTGCACCGACCACAGCAGCCAAAGCGGCGCTAGGGGTCAATGCCTTCATGAACGCCGCGTTGGGCGTGCGTTTTTTGGCTGGCGCTTTCGCGGCGGCCTTTTTAGCAGGAGCTGCAGTTGCAGTTGCTACTTTTTTTGCCGGTGCTGCTTTTTTAGCGGGAGCAGCTTTTTTAGCCGGGGTTGTTTTTGCAGTTGCCATGTTGTGTTTCCTTTGTTCGGAAGTAAGTTCAAAGCCGGTTACACCAATTTGAAGCGGCTCCTCTCATGCTACTGGAGAAAACCCAGGTTTCCAAGGGAAGATCAGCTTTTTTCACTCGGGGTTGTTCCCCATGTTGTTGTTGGGTCTGGTTCGCACGCAGATATTCTGAACAGAACGCGCTGCCAGAAGCCGCTGCGTGAGCGCATG
>CANGEG010000182.1 GCA_947452725.1 Comamonadaceae bacterium
GGCTGACACGATTGCAGCTCACTTGCCGCTGAAGTTGGAAAACAAGCAATTGGTGCTCGACCTGTCCAGCATCCGCGACCGCTTGGAAAACCTGTTTGCTCAGCTCGAACGCGAAGTTGACATCTTGAATGTGGATAAAAAAATTCGTGGCCGTGTCAAGCGCCAGATGGAGAAAAATCAGCGTGACTTTTATCTGAACGAGCAGGTCAAGGCTATCCAAAAAGAGCTCGGTGAGGGCGAAGACGGCGCGGACATCGAAGAGATCGAAAAGAAGATCAAAGCCGCCAAAATGCCGGTTGAAGCGCGCAAAAAGGCCGACGCCGAATTGAAGAAACTCAAGCTGATGTCGCCCATGTCGGCTGAAGCCAGTGTGGTGCGCAATTACATTGACGTGCTGACCGGTCTGCCTTGGAGTAAGCGCACCAAAATCAAACATGATTTAGGCAATGCTGAAGTCGTCTTGAACGAGGACCACTTTGGCTTGGAAAAAGTCAAAGATCGCATCATGGAATACCTCGCTGTGCAGCAGCGAGTGGATAAGGTCAAAGCGCCTATTTTGTGTTTGGTCGGGCCTCCAGGCGTGGGTAAAACTTCTCTTGGTCAGTCGATCGCCAAAGCCACGGGGCGCAAATACGTTCGCATGGCCCTGGGCGGTATGCGTGACGAAGCCGAGATTCGCGGTCACCGCCGAACCTACATCGGCGCTATGCCTGGTAAGGTGCTTCAAAGCTTGAACAAGGTCGGCACCCGCAATCCTTTGTTCTTGCTCGATGAAATCGACAAATTGGGTACCGATTTCCGCGGCGATCCTTCAAGCGCCTTGCTTGAAGTGCTGGACCCGGAACAAAACCATACTTTTGGTGATCATTACGTCGAGGTCGACTTTGATCTAAGCGACGTGATGTTTGTCGCTACCTCCAACTCGATGAACATTCCTTCGGCGCTGCTTGACCGAATGGAAGTGATTCGTTTATCGGGTTACACCGAAGACGAGAAAACCAGCATCGCTATCAAATATTTGCTTCCTAAGCAAATGACCAACAACGGTGTCAAAGACTCTGAGTTGCAAGTGACCGATGCCGCCGTGCGCGACATCGTGCGTTACTACACCCGCGAGGCCGGCGTTCGTTCACTTGAGCGTGAACTTTCTAAGATTTGCCGCAAGGTCGTCAAAGCCTTGTTGCTTAAGCAAATGACCCCTCAAGTGGTGGTGACGCCTGACAACCTGAATGACTTCTTAGGAGTGCAGAAATACACTTACGGTCGCGCCGAGGCACAAAACCAAGTGGGTCAAGTGGTGGGCTTGGCTTGGACCGAAGTGGGCGGCGATTTGCTCACCATCGAAGCTGCTCTGATGCCCGGTAAAGGCGTTATCACCCGTACAGGTTCGCTGGGCGATGTGATGAAAGAATCGGTCGAGGCCGCGCGCACTGTGGTGCGCAGTCGGGCCCGCATGCTGGGTATTAAAGACGAGGTCTTTGAAAAGAAAGACCTTCACATTCACGTACCCGATGGCGCCACTCCCAAAGATGGCCCCAGTGCAGGTGCGGCCATGACAACCGCCATGGTCTCGGCGATGACCGGAATTCCGATCCGAGCCGATGTGGCCATGACGGGTGAGATCACCTTGCGCGGCGAAGTTACGGCGATTGGTGGTTTGAAAGAAAAACTGCTTGCTGCTTTGCGCGGCGGCATCAAGACCGTGTTGATCCCGGAGGACAACGTCAAAGACCTGCAAGACATTCCAGAGAATGTGAAGAACGGTTTGGAAATTGTGCCGGCCAAGTGGATCGATAAGGTGCTTGAAGTGGCGCTTGAAAGAATGCCCGTGCCCTTGACCGATGAAGAGGTCGTGGCTGTTGCACCCGCTGTGGCTAAAGCGGCTGTAGCTGACACAGACGCGATCAAGCATTGATTAGAAAATTGAGCAAAAAATTTGGACTTGTTTTTTAAAAACCGAAAATTTGCTCTATAATTCGATACATCGCAGGGAATGCAGCATACAATGCTAAGTTCCTTGTAAATGCGGGAATAGCTCAGTTGGTAGAGCGCAACCTTGCCAAGGTTGAGGTCGCGAGTTCGAATCTCGTTTCCCGCTCCAGATCATGAAAGAAGTGCCAACGTCTTTCAACAAAAAGGGAAGCTCAAAGCTTCCCTTTTTTGTCAGGTTTAAGGCTCGGTAGCAAAGCGGTTATGCACCGGATTGCAAATCCGTGTAGGTCGGTTCGACTCCGGCCCGAGCCTCCAAAACAAGCAAAAAGCCCAGCTTTCGAGTTGGGCTTTTTGCTTTCTGTGCAGGCTTGATGCGCAATCAGTTGGACCTTGCCACCCATACAGTGGCGCCTTGAGCACCGTACCGCTCGGAATGGTCCATGTCGCGGTCCAGGCGAAAGCTGTCACCCGCTTGCAAGTGTTGAACTTGATCGCCTACGCTCAACCAATACTCGCCCCGAGCTACATAAACGCTCACGCTAAAAGGGTGGGTGTGGGTGTCCAAAACCAGATTGGCTGGCCATTCACGTACCAGAACTTCGTCAAAGCCCTGCGCGTGGGCTTGGCGGGTAAAACTGTCCAGGGTTGGGGTTGTCACGATGTGTCACTCCTGTGGGTTTATTTGCCGGCAATCGCAATCAACTCCACCTCAAACACCAGCGTCGCATTAGGCGGGATCACGCCCCCAGCACCACGTGCGCCGTAGGCAATGTTGGGTGGGCAAGTCAGTTTGGATTTTCCGCCGACCTTCATCAGTTGCACCCCTTCGGTCCAGCAGGGGATGACGTTTTGCAGCGGGAATTCAATTGCCTCGTTGCGTTTGTAGGAACTGTCAAATTCTTTGCCGTCTGCAAAGGTGCCGCGGTAGTGCACTTTGACTTTGTCAATAGACACAGGGTTGGCCCCTTTGCCATCTTGCAGCGATCGAAAAACCAAACCTGAAGGCATGACCTTGGCGCCGGGTTCTTTGGCTGCAGCATCAGTTACTGGATTGTCTGCCCATGCGGTGGAGATACCTGCCAGCAGCAACGTTAGGGTAAGGACTAATTTCATTAATTGACTTTCTTGATGGGGCGCTTGCAAACGCGTGAAATGAAGCAGGAGGAACTAATATAGGGTGTAGACCTATTGGTGGTAACACTCTATCTCAAATGAGCCAGACCGACTAAATTGTCATGTCAGTTCAAAATGGGAAATTGGTCATGCAAGCTGCACAATTGCAGAATTTACTGGTGTTGGTGCTGATCTTGGGTCTGGCGACTGCGGAGATCGTCACCCGTCGCTACAAAGATACGGTGCATGCCACGGACAATGACACCAAGCTTGAGTTGTTCATGTTTTTGAGTTTGTTGGCAATCACCCAGCCTCTTGCGATTTTAGTGACGGGCAAGTTGGGGGCCTGGTTGGCACCTCAGTACAAAGGGGCGTTGGCCGACTGGCCTTGGTGGGCGATGGTGGGCATGCTTTTGGTCGTGGACGATATGACGCAGTATTGGTGGCATCGTGCTTCGCATTCAGCTTTGCTTTGGCCCTTGCACCGCGCGCACCATTCTGCGCAGTACATGAGCATTCGGGTGACCTTTCGCAATAATTTTTTTTACTACTTGATGATGCCAGGCCTATGGTTTGCCGGAGCGCTTTTGTATTTGGGGGTTGGTGGCATGGTGTATGCGCTGTACATCGTCGTCAAGTTGGGGGTGATTTTGGGCGCGCATTGCGCTTGGCGCTGGGATGAGCCGCTGTACCGCATTGCCGCTCTTCGCCCTTTTATGTGGGTACTGGAGCGCACCATCTCAACACCGGCCACGCACTGGGCACATCATGCCATCACAAACGACGATGGCGTGGGGCACTACAAAGGCAATTTTGGCAATCTGCTGTTTGTGTGGGACATGATTTTTGGCAGCGCCAAAATCACCCGCCAATACCCGCCTCAGGTGGGTTTGATTGACGACCATTTGTTTGGTGCCGAGCGCTGGCAACACCAAATGTTTTTTCCGGTCCTGCAATCTTCGCGTGCGCATACGGCCTTGAAATTCGGCGGTCATATTTACGACCCGAGTGAATATCCTTCCCCTTAAGGCTTTTGATACGTTCATTCCTTCGATCTGGCTTGGCATTGGAGCGACAAACACAAGTGTTGGGATGGGGTAAAGTTATTGCATTCGATTTTTCAATGGATTGACATGCCTCTCTTTGACAGCCTTCAGGACTACACCCAGTTCACCCAATTGCGCAGGGATATTCATGCTCACCCAGAGCTGGGTTTTGAAGAGCATCGCACTAGCGCTTTGGTGGCTGAAAAATTAAGATCTTGGGGCATTGAGGTGCACACCGGCGTGGCTGGAACAGGTGTGGTGGGGGTCTTGAAATGCGGAAGCAGCTCACGCGCGTTGGGTTTACGGGCTGACTTGGACGCCTTGCCATTGCAAGAGGAAAACCATTTCCCTCATCGCTCGACCCATGATGGCCGCATGCACGCCTGTGGCCATGACGGTCACACCACCATGCTGTTGGCGGCTGCCTGGCACTTGGCCCAACACCGAGACTTTGACGGTACGGTGAATTTTATTTTTCAGCCAGCCGAAGAGATGGGCAAGGCTGGCGCCAAGAAAATGATCGAGGAGGGCTTGTTCGAACGCTTCCCCTGTGATGCGGTTTTTGCCTTGCATAACTATTCGCTGGGCGAAGTGGGGCATTTTGCTCTCACCCACGGGGCATTGATGGCCTCCAGCAACACTTGGCGCGTCGTCATGAAAGGCCGCGGTACCCACGCCTCAATTCCACACACAGGGCTGGACCCCGTGGCGGCGGTGATCAACTTGGGCCAGCAGCTGCAAACCCTTGTGCCCAAGGTGGTGGACAGCGTTGAACGCGCTTTACTGGCGGTCACTCAAATTCAAGGCTCGGGCGCCCCGAACGTGATTCCTGATCAGGCCTGGGTCGGCGGTACGGTGCGTACTTTTTCTGAAGCTGCGCTCGACGCCATTGAAGCAGGGCTGCGCCAAATGGCCTGCGGCACCGCACAGGCTCATGGCTGCGATGCTGAAGTGGAGTTCAAACGCGCATCTCCGCCAGTTGTGAACCATGCCAATGAGGCCCGCTTCGCGGCTGAAGTCATGCGTGAAATCGTTGGTGCAGATGCAGTTAACGAGCAGTTTCCTGCGGTGTTGGGCGCCGAGGATTTTGCCCACATGCTCAAAGCCAAACCTGGGTGTTACGCCTTCATTGGCAATGGCTTGGGGGATCACCGCATGCCAGACCATGGCCCGGGGCCGTGCATTATTCACAACACATCTTTTGACTTTAACGATGCCATCATCCCTGTGGGAGCCAGCTATTTTGTGCGCCTGACCCAGCGGTGGCTTGCTGTATCTTGAAATTTACCAAGGATTGAGAATGCAAATCAAAATTTCACTGGCGCTGTTGGTCTTGAGCATGGGGCTGTGCAGCACAGCCATGGCGCAGCGTGTAATACGCATCGTGGTTCCGTTTGGTCCTGGAGCCGTTCAAGACACAGTGGCGCGCACGTTCAGCAACGAATTGGGCCAAATTTTGGGTGCCACCGTTGTGGTTGAGAACCGCGCCGGGGCTGGTGGCACCATCGGCACTGCTGCCGTCGCCAAAGCAGCCCCCGATGGCAATACCTTGGTTTTGGCTGCTGCAAGCCACACCTTGGCTGGGCACTTGTTTGCCAAACTGCCTTATGACCCGATTAAAGACTTTGCAGGTGTCTCCTTGCTGGGCTACTCGGGTTATGTGATCGCCGCGCCCAGCAGCATGGGCGTGAGCCAGTTGAGCGACTACATCAAATACGTCAAAGCCAGACCAAAACAACTCAATTACGCTTCTGCAGGCAATGGCAGCGCAACTCATTTGGGTATGGCCTCCTTCTTGGCCAAGGCGGGTCTGGACATGCAGCACATTCCGCTCAAGTCGACTGGAGATGCCGTAAACGAAGTATTGGCCGACCGTGTGCAGGGCGTCACAGCGGCCACCATTGGCTTGGTCGGTTTTCGGCAAGATTCACGCATCAAGTTGTTGGCTTACACGGGTGCCAAGCGTTCGCGCTTCTTGCCCGATCTGCCCACGGTAGCCGAGGCCGGTTTAACTGGCTATAAATTTGATTCCTGGATCGGCCTACTAGCCCCA
>CANGEG010000183.1 GCA_947452725.1 Comamonadaceae bacterium
GAAATCCAGCACTAATTCCAAACTGTGGAATTCGTTCTTCAACAGCGTAAAGCGGCTTTCCAATTGGTTGGTAAATACCGTTTTTGCCAAACCTTCATTTTCAGAGAGCTGACCCTTCCAGTACCTCCAAAACGTTGCCACCACTTCTCGCCAGTCATCCAGTGTATTGAGCTCCGGGGTCCAACCGGTTTCGTCCCGGAAACGACGAAGCGCGCGCGTTAATTCATGATCAGGCATGGGGCTGCACAGGATGAACGCTAACAACGATTTAGATTGCTTTCCCAGCATGCGCCACACGTCCAGAGCAGAAAGTGGCAAATGGTGAAATCTGTTCCATAGCCCGTGCAGCAAAGGCCATGATGCGTGAGACATGTCCGTACTCATGTCCCCCAACACAACATGCAATTGGCTCCATCTTTCTTCGGGATCTCCAATTTCCAGTGCCATAGAAAGTGAACATCCCATGGATTCATGTGCACGTTGAGATTCATCCGCTTCGGATGAAATTTCGCCAGTCCACAGCATGGGGCGAAAGTCCATTACAGAGTCTTCTGCGGGATAAATGAGCCAGGGGCTTTGATCTGGGTCAAGTGCCTCTGTGCCCCAGGCGTGGGTAAACACGCCTGGGGATTCAAAGGATGTAAGTTGAATCGGTTGACGCGTTGGATCTTTAAGTGGATTCGCCAGGACCTTGAAGGATTCCCATGCCCCCGAGCCAATTAGCGAGGAGGCTGCATCATCTAGGCCTACGCAACGAGGCCCAGATTCCAAGGAACATGAAAAACGGGCAATATGGATCTCGCTGGTCTTTACATTTCCAACAATCAATCCAATACAAACATTCGCATCCAGCTCATCAGAAAGTCCAAGTAAGGACTCGACTGTCTTTTGGTAGTCAATCAATCGAATGTCAGCACGCGCATTGGAGTCCAACACAAGCGGATGTCGTTCAGAAATCTCTCGATTCCCCGCTCCCATGCTGATTTGCAGCGCATAGAGTTTTGGGTTCATCGGGTTGGTATCAAAAACCTGAAGTCTTAAGCCAACCAACTCTCGGACTGATACCGTGCTTCCGTGAGCCAGCACGCCAATGTCTCCACGAATGAACCTGCCACCCGTCACGGGGCATGGCAAGTGCAGACTTAACTCAGAGGGCGATCCTGACCACTTGATAAACACCTGGATTTCGGGAGGTAGGACACCCAAAGTTGATAGAGAAAGTTCAATGCAATCTGTATCAGCCGACTTACTGATTTGGCAAGTCACTTCAGGATAAGCAAGAACACTTACGGAAATGGAGCCCCAATTCACGAAGCGAATACTTCCAATGCCAACACCTTCGCCAGAGAGGTAACGAATGCGGGCAGCGGCCGGGAGTACAAAAATTCTTTGGCGAGCTGCAGTTTCGCCATCTCTGCTAACGACAACATCCACTGGTCCGCGTGCATCCTTGGGTTGAACCACATCATGGCCACCGGCACGCGTCCAACGCTGATCGGCTTCGAGCACCTTGATCAAGCCATCTTCATCAGCCCGAAAGAGCCTTGGTGGGAACTTATCCTGAAATACCTGTCTGCCGTGTGCCTCTTGCAAGCGAGTGCCCGACCACTGGTACATCTCGACACTGGTAGCGCTTTGGCTCGTGCGTATGCGATAGTTAAGTCCACCATGAATGATCGTCGCATCTCGATGTACTTCTACAACCGAAAGCTTGGTCTCGCCTACCTCCAATGTACCAATTATTTCTGGCTTGGAGGATTCTTCACATTCAATAACCCAACCGCAAGGCAGTGCAACAATGGCCGTTTCAGAACGCACGCGTACGCTGCCTGATGCGATGAAGCGAACATTGCCATCCTGCGCTCTTTCAAACACCATTGGTTCATCATGCAAAAGTGCACCACCGCCGGATGCGGTCACACGCTCACTGAGGTC
This sequence comes from Comamonadaceae bacterium, assembly GCA_947452725.1. Taxonomy (GTDB): domain Bacteria; phylum Pseudomonadota; class Gammaproteobacteria; order Burkholderiales; family Burkholderiaceae_C; genus Limnohabitans_A. Next base: position 1,936 of record CANGEG010000183.1, read on the forward strand.
CTTGATGTGATCACGCAGTACAAGACGGTGTTCCATCAAGGCCGCCATACCTTTGAAGGACAGCTTCCTACCTGTCAGGCTGACTACTGGCTCCGCCGCACCCAACACAAATCTGCCCTCAATCATTCCGTGCCGGGCCTCAACTTCCAAGTCTATACAAATGTACCTTGGAAGCGCGTCAGCTCCGTTGAGGCCGAAATACTGCGCCAAGAGATCTGCAGGTATTCGGCTCGAGTGTGTGACCACTGATTCAATCGAATAGATGCCGGGAAATGCTCCTTCTTTAAGGCGCCTCTCACATCTGAAAATATCTGCTGTGGTGGAGGCCCGTTGGGCAGATGCCTCTCGAACCAAACCGACCAGTAAGGTTTGTGCGGCATCGATCTCCATCGAAATTGGAAAGCGATTACGCCACCCTGATACCTCAGTGTCTAAATACTGTATTGGATCAATGCGTTCCGAAAGTTTAAATTCAGACTTGATACGAAGAACCGTGTCAATGAAGGTTGCCAACAAGTTGGCTATTTCAGGCCTCCGGTACGCAGCAGGCAGTTGATGTTGGTATTGGTCAACCGCATCTTCAATTTGATGAAGATTCCAGCTGTAACGTCCGGCCTGCATCAGAACCTGTGTCAGCACTGCCGACAGTTTGCCGGCCCCAAGCGCCAACAATTTCATTGGTATACCGCCATGGACAGCTATGGCGCCGATATATTTTCTGCCTTCACCTTGCTCCAATGGCTTGTGTCCCCAAAATCGCAAGCCAAGTGTTACGCATTCCGAACGTAACTGTGGAGGGAAAGAAACCAGGTCGCCTCCAAGGCTTTCGACAATTGGTGACCAATCCCATGCGCCGCCAGAGTAGTCGTTTTTCCACCACTCAGCAGCATAAAAGACAAACAGCGCCGAAAAAGCCTTCTTACGCCGTATTAGCATTGAAAAGCTTCCGGCTTCTGCGCATAGCTCAATGAGCAATTGCTTCAATTGATCAAAGTCCGTTCGCGACTGGTTGTAGGCAAATAGCCAGCGACCGTCTGGACGCTCTAACCCGTTTTTTGCGAGTGTTGATTCGATCCAGCTCCGAATTCGATCTGCATTGAGTGTGGGGTTCAAAGTCATTTGGCGAAATGTTTCCATTTCACCCTTTTCATTTTAATGTTTAAACGTACCTGTGATGTCACCTTAGCAGAGTTTCAATCGCATTCTTTGAGTTCTAAAGAAAACAAAATACTCCGAAATCTACTTCGCTAAATTCACTCAAAATTTAGGATGAATGGACGAGCCACTGCTTGGTGTTTTTAAGTTTGTTTGGGAATTCAACGTTAAAAACAAATTCTTTCCACGCCTCAACGATCATCACCATGGCCAGGGTATCCAGCTCGCAGTAACGCAGCAGCGCATCGCAGATATTTCTCCTTGGCTCTGCACCCAGCTCTTCAAACTGCAGCCTTGCGTAGGCCGTGGCTGCTGCGCCGCCATTGGCAATTACCAGATCATCGGGGTCTTCACCCGCCAAGACAGTTTCGCCCAGTAACGTAGATCCGTAGTCTTTGAGCAGGTCATAGGGCTCCAAGGGAATCCCCTCCCCCTCATCCACCCACCACGTGAAGTCAGTAAAATTTTTACTCGGTATTCCGCCCTGAGCTCCGTAGATTGGCTGGCTGTATTTTTGGCGCAGGAGTGGTGATGTTTTCAAAACAGCGGGGAGCACTTTTTTGATGGAACTGCTGCCCTTCGTACCCACGTGGAAATAGGCCTTTCCGCTCAGCTTGCACAGGTCGTACATCGCCCGATCACCGTCTTTAACCAAAGACCGGATAAAAGCAATGAGTTCAGGCCCGTTGGCCGGTGGGTTCGGCGTGGCATCAAGCTGCTTGACGATCTGATTCAGTATGGTGTTCTCATGGTGGCTCCACATGAACACGGTGCCATCATCCTTGTCCAATTGATCCTTGAGCGCTTGTGCAAATTTGAAGTTGGGAAAGACCACCGGGTCTGTTAGCAAAAACTCCCCCAAATGTTCAACCCGGCCATCCTCGTGCATCACATGATGTGAGAACTGAAAAGCCACCGGCTCATAGGGACGCATGCCCGCATGAAATGGCAAGGCCACGGTGCTGGTTTCAAAGTCGATGAAATGATACGGGTACGTCCACTTTGCCATCTCTTTGCGCATCAAATGATCTGCAATCCAAAAGCCGCCTCGGTCTTCATCAGGCGGTATGCCGCGCACCTGCATCCATTGGCGCTCTGAGAGGGTGAGCTCATCCCCACCTTCAACGATCTTGATGTCGTCTTCGTTCACGCTCCTCAGGCGAACGCGGCCGTCGGAGATAAGCTTGTCCTTCTTGCGGTAGTTGTAAATGTCAAGCACGGTACCCTGCTCAAAATCGGCATCGGTGAATTGATAGGCCTGCGCCCAGCACTCTTTGAACCCGTTCTTGTATCCATCGCCGGGTGTTGACTTGAACTCACAACTGGCGCATTGACTGCCCGGGGTTGGAGGAATTTTGAGATCGGCTTGGTACGCCTGGGACCATTCTTCGGCAAGCAGTGGCAGGGCCTTGGTGTAGCGCAGGTACTTCACGCCATCTTGATTGATCATGTCCACGTACTCATCCATGGGCACCAGTGCCAAGATGTTGTGATTCACTTTGGCGGTTTTTACCTCTGGGCTGGCGATGACCTTGGAGCGATTTCCGTCGCGAATAATCTTGAACAGCTGATTCAGTCCACTGATGTCGACCGTGACGGACTTGTCCGGCATCATCAAAAAGGTTTTGACAGCGGCATTGGGAAATGCAGACCTGAGAACATACGCTTGGAATGCAACGTCCTCGATGTAGGGCCGCATACCTGAAAGGATGCCCCCGTTTGCACCCAGGATCTCAGGTTTTGCTGAGTTGTAAGACTTGGCCTTGACTTCGATGAGTTCAACGACATTGCCCTTCTTGACCAAGATATCCACACGCACAAAGAGATTGCCGTGGCGGATAGCGGGCTCAAAAATAGTGACGTTTTCTTGTTTAAGCAGCTCAGCCGTTTGCGCTAGGGCCTCCTCATGGTTGATCGACTCAACCTCAATGCCATCTTGGTAAAAACACTTGGCCAGCTCACCCACCTGGTAGCCGCCATCGGCCAGCATCGCCAAAAAGCTGTCTTCCTGCTTCAGGTTGCGGTAGACCTTGTCCTTGCCCGTGTAAAACAGCTTGGTCGGGCATTCCGCTGCCAACTTAAAACGGGATTTCGTCAAGTACCGGGGTTTAGACATTGCCACAGCTTAAATCAACTCTAGCGCCCTGATAGTCAAACCCGCCTCAGTCACGGCCGACTCATAAAGAGGCACCATGGTCTGGTCCGTCAGACAAATACGCACCCATTTCAAGTGCGGTGCCAACTCATCGGCCTTGGCCAAGGCCTGAGCCATCAATCGAGCTGCCAACACGGGAGGGACCTTGAACATGCCGGTACCAATGGCGGGCACAGCCAAGGTGCGCAAGTCGTTGTCATTGGCGATGCGCAGCATGGACTCCAGCGCCATTTGCATGTATTTCTCGGGCTCATCATCGGTCACATAGTGGGCCGAACGCACGTGGATCACCCATAAATTGGGTAGTTTGAACCCTGGTGTGATCAAGCCTGCGCCAAGTGCCAGCGGTGCATAGGGACGGCAATATTCTTCAAGCTTGGGGCCTGCCGCAGTATGAATAGCCCCTGCCACGCCCGAACCCAACCGCATATTGGCATTGGCGCTGTTGACGATGGCCTCGGCATCAGGCTGCTTGACGATATTGCCGTAAATGACTTCGACGTACATGGCTGAATTCCTTTGAGCTTCTCGTTATCTTGCCAAAGCATGGGCTCATGGTGCGAGCCTTAAATGAGTCATGATTACAAATTGAACCCTAGGAACCCTAATGACCAGAGTCACCGGTCACACCCTGATCGCCAGCCCTTGCTGCCGGAGCCTGTACAAACGGGTGCGGTACTCGTCCATGAATTTCAGCGCCTTTGAATTTTGGACGGACGGCTGGCGAGACGGTTCCTTGATGCCCACAGACGGCGGCCTGCGACGCTGCCAATGCGGCAGCTTCTTTCTGTTGCGGGAAGCCATCGACATGGGCTTGCCCGCCAACGAAGACACTCCCTACCCAAAGTATGTGC
>CANGEG010000184.1 GCA_947452725.1 Comamonadaceae bacterium
CCATGTCTTTGCCTTCAAGGGCATGTGGCAGTGCAACTGGCTGCAGGCTTTCGAGGTCGGCATCGATCCGGCTCACACTTCTTTTTTGCACCGTTTTCTGAACGACGAATCCCTTGAAGGCATTGGCGACAACCCGGGGGGCAAACAATTTCGCAGTGCCAGCGCGGGCGAATTCAACGGCGAGCGCTGGCCAATGACGCGCATCATGCGCGAGTTCTGCAAGCCCGAAATCAGCTTTGAACAAACACCGTGGGGCTACCAGATCACCACGCTACGCCCCATGACCGACGCGCTGACCCATGTTCGGGTCACGAATGAAATCTTTCCCCACACCTTTGTGATCCCTTTGTCCGAAACGCTCACCATCACCCAGATGCACGTGCCGATCGACGACACCCACACTTATTGGTATTCGTTCTTCACCAGCTTTGCGGGACCGGTTGACAAACAAGCCATGCGTAACCAGCGCACGCAGTTCATACCGCCGCCGTTGTATGTGCCCACATCGGGGCGGCACAACGGCTGGGGCTTTAACCCGCAAGAACAGCGCGAGTCCACCTATCTGGGCATGGGCGAGGATGACATCAATGTGCATGACCAATGGGCCGTCGAGAGCATGGGCGCCATTCAGGACCGCACCCGCGAGCACTTGGGCACCACAGACAAAGTCATCATGGCCAATCGGCGCATGTTGCTGCAAGCCATTGCATCGGTTCAGGCCGGTGGCACCGCCCCCTTCATGGCCGACCCTGCAGAGTCGGCGCACCAGCAAGGGCCTGACACGGTCGACGGCATTGCACCGGCAGGCTCTTGGCGCACTTGGTGGCACGCACAAGTTCAAGCCAAACGAGAAGCTGCGCCGTGGATCCAGAATCAAAATACCAAAGCGCCCGCGTGACCACATTTGCAGCATCTTGCGGCATCCAGGATGCAGCGCGCGCCCAGGCCATCGAACGCACGCTGCAACAAGTTCAAGCCCAGGGGTTGGAGTTGGTGCGCATCGGCTGGTGTGACCTGCACGGCGTGGTCAGGGGCAAGACCTTGGTGGCTTCTGCGCTGCAGCGCGCTTTCCATGACGGCGTGGGCATGGTCAGCACGCTGATGCTCAAAGACACCTCGGACCGCACGGCGTTCAAAGTGTTTGAGCCCGGCGGCACGTCTTCTTTGCCGGGTTTTGGGCAGGCCAATAATTTTCTGTTGCTGCCCGACCCAGACAGCTTTCAGCAACTGCCTTGGACCGAATCGACCGGCTGGCTGCGCGCTCAGCCCTGGTTCCCAGACGGGCACCCCGTCGAACTCGACACCCGACGCGTCCTGCAACGCGCACTGGAGCGGCTGAAGTCCGCAGGCTTGTCTATGCAATGCGGGCTCGAAGTCGAGTTCCACATCTACAAGATCGAGAACACCGATGCGCAACTGAACCCGGAACTGGCCACCTGGCCCGGCGAAGCGCCGCGTGTAAGCATGATCCACCCCGGCTACAACTTGCTGACCGAGGCCTGGTTTGACATGGCCGAGCCCGCCATGCGCATCGTTCAACGCACCGCACAGGCCTTGGGCCTGCCGCTCCTGTCTCTTGAAGCCGAGATGGGGCCCAGTCAAGTTGAAGCGGTATTTGATGTCTCTGATGCCTTGACCGCAGCTGACAACATGGTGGTGTTTCGCAACGCCGTCAAGCAAGCGCTGCGCCGCGCGGGCTTTCACGCCACCTTCATGTGCCGCCCGCCCTTTGCCAACATCATGTCCAGTGGGTGGCACCTGCATCAATCGCTGGTGGACCTGCGAACGGGCCAAAATGTATTCCAGCGGGCTACGCCCGCACCCAACAGCACGCCCCTCGATGCAGGCCACAGCCTGTCTGACTTGGGGGAGCATTACCTTGCCGGCCTGTTGGCGCATGCGCGCGGCATGACTGTGTTTTGCACGCCCACAGCCAATGGGTTCGGGCGCTTCAGACCCAACGCACTGGCCCCGCAGTCGGTTCAGTGGGGCCGGGACAACCGCGGCGCCATGCTGCGCGTGATTGGTGAATGCGGCGACCACAGCACCCGCATCGAAAATCGACTTGGCGAGTCAGGTGCCAATCCCTATCTGTACATGGCCTCGCAAATCCACGCCGGACTGGATGGCATCGCACGCCAACTGCGTGCGCCCCCAGCGACCAACGACCCCTACAACCATACTGCCACTCAACTGCCGACCAGCTTGGGGGAGGCATTGGTGGCGCTGCGCCAGGACGAAACGCTGGTCTCCGCCTTGGGCGCTGACTTTGTGACGTATTTCAGCCAAATCAAAGGGGCAGAATCCCTGCGGTTTGAACAGGCCGAGGACAAATCCGAGTTCCACCGCCGCGAATACTTTGGCAGGATTTAAATGATCACTATTCACTTTGTATCTTTAGACAGTGACGGCCTACGCCGTGACAAGCGCCTGCAAACCCGGGTCGGTCAAAGCCTGATGGAAGCCGCCAGTGCCCAAGACGTCGAGGGCATTGCGGCCGATTGCGGCGGCTTGCTGAGCTGCGCCACTTGCCATGTCCTGGTGAGCGAACCGTGGGCGGCGCAATTGCCCCCAGCCAGCCAAGACGAGCAGGCCATGCTTGACTTCACGGCCGTGGCGCGCACGCCAGCGAGCCGCTTAAGTTGCCAAATTCAACTCACAGCATCACTCGACGGCCTGACGGTCGAACTGCCTGCAACCCAGTATTGAGGGGCTCAAGACGTTTGAACGGTCGCGGCCAGTCGGTCCCAGCCGTGCGCAACGTGTTCAACCAAGGCCTGCTCAGCCCGCTTCGCATCGCGTTGCACCAAGGCCTCCAAAATGGCGCGGTGCTCTTGGTTGGATATTTTTAAACTGCCCTCTTGCACCAAGCCCCGCTGGCGAAACAAGTGCGCCTGATTCACTGTGGCCGTGTACATGCTGGCCAGCATGGGGTTGTTTGCAATGTTCATCAACTGCGCATGAAAAGCCAAATTGACTTGGTAGTACTTGGGCATGTCTTGCTGCTCGGCAGCCTTTTCCATGGCCTTCAACTGAGTCTCCAAAGCTTTGAGCTGCGCGTGCGTGATGTGCTGCGCGGCCAAGCGTCCGATCAGGCCGGACAAAGCACCTCGCACCTCATACAGCTGGCGCGCATCGTTGTGTGACATCTCGCGCACAAACACGCCTTGGTTCACAGCACTGACCAGCAACCCTGCCTCCTCCAAGCTGCGGCACGCTTCGCGCACCGGCCCACGACTCACGTCGAGTCGCAAGGCCAACTCGCTTTCATTGATTCGCTCCCCGGCTTTGAGTTGACTCGAGGCAATCAAATGCGCAATTTCTTCGCGCACGATCGAGGTCAGTGTGCGCTGGCGTCGCTGGCGAATCTGGGCCACGGCGGACGACGTGCTGGCAGGTGGGGAGGTCAGTGAGGGTGAACGCATCGCGCCCCATTTTAGGGGCGGACCTTACAGGCTGCGCCCTATCAGCTCCTTCATGATCTCGTTGGTGCCGCCATAAATACGCTGCACGCGGGCATCGGCCCAAGCGCGGGTGACGAAGGTCTCCCACATGTAGCCGTAGCCGCCGTGAATCTGCACACACTGGTCCAACACCTTGCATTGCATGTCGCTGGCCCAGGCCTTGGCCATGGAGGCGGTGACGGCGTCCAACTCGCCTTTCAGCAAAGCTTCAATGCAGCGGTCCACAAACACCCGGCCCACCTGAATCTCGGTCTTCATGTCAGCCAATTGGAATTTGACGTTCTGGAACTTGGCAATCTCTTGGCCAAAGGCCTGGCGCTCATGGGCATAGGCCACGGTGTGCGCCAAGGCCGCCTCGGCGCTGGCAATGCCTGAAATCGCAATCTGCAAACGCTCCCAGGGCAGCTCTTGCATCAAATAAATAAAGCCTTGGTTTTCTCCACCCAACAAATGGCTGGCAGGCACGCTCACATTGTCAAAAAACAACTCGCAGGTGTCTTGCGCTTTGAGCCCGGCCTTCTTCAATGGCTTGCCTTTGGTAAAGCCCGGCAGATGGGCATCCACCAGCAACAAACTCGTCCCTTTGGCGCCCGCATCGGGTTTGGTTTTGGCCACGACGATCACAAAATCGGACAGATAGCCGTTGGTGATGAAGGTTTTGGAGCCGTTCAAGCGGTAGTGATCGCCCTCCAGCACCGCCGTGGTGCGAATGCCTTGCAGGTCCGAGCCGGCCGAGGGCTCGGTCATGGCGATGGCGCCAATTTTCTCGCCCCGCGCCATGGCCGGCAAATAGTGCGACTTGATCGCCTCACTGCCGTAGTGCAACACGTAAGGCGCCACGATTTCAGAATGTAGCCCCCATCCCAAGCCAGTGGCGTTGATGCGGGCGATTTCTTCCATCAACACCACAGAGAACAGTTTGTCGCCGCCGGCGCCGCCGAACGCCTCGGGCATGGTGCCGCACAAAAACCCGGCTTGGGCGGCCTTGAGCCAAACCTCGCGGTCTACGTGCTGCTGCTCTTCCCAGCGGGCATGGTGGGGAGCGACCTCTTTGTCCAAAAAGCGGCGCAAGGCATCGCGGTACTGTTCATGATCGGGGGTGAAAAGGGTCCTCGCCAATGCCATGGGGCCTCCATAGGTTCTGATTGGGCCTCATTGTGCGGCCTTTTACCCACAATGGAGGCGTCCGGCTAAGGGTCTTGCGCCTCCTTGGTGACTCTGTGGGGCAGAGGGCATTTAAAATGGTCATGCTTGCCTTGCATTTCTCTGGCTTTTTTCAGCGATTGATTTATGTCATCACCAGGTCTCATTCTCGGACCTACACTTTGATTCTTATTGGTTCACCTGCTTTTTATGACCCTTTCTTCAACGCCTTCCTCTGAACAACCCATTCCGTTGGACCAGCCTATGCCGCACCGCAAGGTGTTGCGCGAGTGGCTGATCCCCTTGTCTGGGCGCACTTATGCGCGCGCTTTTTTCTTGTTGATTTTGGACTATGCCCTGTTCTTGGCGCTGATCACGGGCACCGTGATGGTCTCGCCCGTTTGGGCCAAGCTGCTGTGCGGCATGGCGGCAGGCTTCATGATCGGGCGTTTGTTCATCATCGGACATGACGCTTGTCACCAAAGCCTGACGCCGAACCGGGAGCTGAACAAGGTTTTGGGCCGCATCGCGTTTTTGCCCTCGCTCACCCCTTACAGCCTGTGGGACACCGGCCACAACGTGGTGCACCACGGCTACACCAACCTCAAAGGCGTTGACTTTGTCTGGACGCCACTGACCGCCCAAGAATTTGCCGCCCTTTCGCCTATGCAGCGATTGTTGGAACGCGCTTACCGCAGCGGCTGGGCGCCGGGCCTGTACTACATGATCGAAATTTGGTGGAAGCGCGAGCTCTTTCCAAACAAAGCCCACATGCCAACCCGCCGCCCGATCTTTTTCAAAGACAGCCTGCTGGTGACCGTATTTGGCGCACTTTGGGTGGCCGCCATCTCTGCGGCGGCGATGGCCACCGACCAATCGGTGGGCTTGTCGCTCCTGCTCGGCGTGGCCCTGCCCTTCTTCTTTTGGAACTCGATGATTGGTTTTGTGGTCTATGTGCACCACACCCACACCAAGGTGTCTTGGCACAACGAAAAAAGCGCATGGATGAAGGCTCAGCCCTTCGTCTCCACCACGGTGCACCTGACCTTTAACTTCAATATCGGCGCGTTGATGCATCACATCATGGAGCACACCGCCCACCATGTGGACATGAGCATTCCGCTTTACAAACTCAAGCAAGCGCAAGCCAAACTGGAAGAGATGTTGCCCGGACGCATCATCGTGCAGCCCTTCTCATGGCGCTGGTACTTCCAGACGGCGCATGACTGCAAGCTGTATGACTTCACACGCGAATGCTGGACCGACTTCACCGGCAAAAAGACCAGCCCGGTGCGTGGCAATCTGCCCCCGGTAGCTGCAGCTTAAAATTTGCGCTTCCCGTTTGCCGCTTACTCAAGCAAAAGCCCCGCGTTGCGGGGCTGTTGCTTGAGTAAGAGCCGGCTGGAGGTCA
>CANGEG010000185.1 GCA_947452725.1 Comamonadaceae bacterium
CAAAAGCGCAGCATTTTTCTGTGCCTGTACCTGGTGTTTGCCTTGTTGCCCATCTACTGGATGGTCAACATGTCTTTCAAAACCAATAACGAAATTCTCGCCGGATTCACTTTGTTTCCAGAGCACTTCACCTGGGCCAATTACAAAACTATCCTGACCGATCCGGCCTGGTACTCGGGCTACATCAACAGCCTGATTTATGTGGGCATGAACACCGTGATGTCGCTCACCGTGGCGTTGCCCGCGGCCTATGCGTTTTCGCGCTACAGCTTTTTGGGCGACAAGCATGTGTTCTTTTGGTTGTTGACCAACCGTATGACGCCGCCTGCCGTGTTCTTGCTGCCGTTCTTTCAGCTTTACAGCTCGGTCGGTTTGATGGACACGCACATTGCAGTTGCGCTGGTGCATTTACTGTTCAACGTGCCGCTGGCGGTGTGGATTTTGGAGGGTTTTATGAGCGGTATACCTCGTGAAATTGACGAGACGGCCTACATTGACGGCTACGCCTTTCCAAGGTTTTTTGTGCAAATCTTTTTACCCCTGATTAAAGCCGGTGTGGGCGTTGCGGCGTTCTTTTGTTTTATGTTTAGTTGGGTGGAGCTGCTTTTGGCGCGCACCCTCACCAGCGTGAACGCCAAACCGATTGCGGCCACTATGACGCGCACCGTATCGGCCTCTGGCATGGATTGGGCCACCTTGGCCGCCGCAGGTGTGTTGACCATCGTGCCCGGCGCGATCGTTATTTGGTTTGTGCGCAACTATATCGCCAAGGGTTTTGCGATGGGCCGCGTTTAAGGCCCGCAAAAGGAGAATGAAATGTTTGAATGGATGGCTTGGACCACGCCCGTGGCCGTATTTTTCAGCTGCATAGTGCTGATGATTGCCGGCATGACGGTATGGGAAATTAAATCGCCCACCCTTGTCCGACGCGGCTTCTTGCCGATGGACACCACCCGAGGTGATCGCTTGTTTATCGGCTTGCTTGCTGCGGCCTACGTGAATTTGGCCTTTGTGGGTCTCAGCGGTTGGATCGCGCAGTTGTGTTCTCTGGACGCCGATCCATCGATTTGGTATAGCTTTGTGATGTCCATGTTTTTGCTGGTTTGGATCATGCGCAAAGGCTGAACAGAATCAGAGCCAAGGTTAGTAAAGAAAAAGGGTCGGCTTGTTTTCCCCTGGAGCCGAAATTGCCTTGTCAACAGGGGTGTTCAAAAAATGAGGAGATAGATCATGAAGTTACGTTACAGCGTGGTGGCGGTGGCAGTTGCCTGTTCACTGTCTTCGATGGGCTGGGCCGATGAGGCCGCGGCCAAAAAATGGATTGACAACGAGTTTCAGCCATCTACTTTAAGCAAGGCCCAGCAAACCGCCGAGTTGAAATGGTTCATCGACGCGGCCAAGAAGTTGCAGGCAAAAGGCGTGAAAGAAATTTCGGTGGTGTCTGAAACGATTGCCACCCACGAATACGAATCCAAAACCTTGGCCAAGGCGTTTGAAGAAATCACCGGCATCAAGGTCAAACACGACCTGATTGGCGAGGGCGATGTGGTTGAGAAACTGCAAACCTCCATGCAATCGGGCAAGTCGATATATGACGGCTGGATCACCGACTCTGACTTGATCGGCACCCACTACCGCTACGGCAAGATCATGAATTTGACCGATTACATGAGCGGCAATGGCAAAGAGTGGACCAACCCTGGTATTGACATCAAAGATTTCATTGGCACCAGCTTCACCACCGCACCCGACGGCAAACTGTACCAATTACCCGACCAGCAGTTTGCCAACCTGTACTGGTTTCGCGCCGACTTATTTGCCAAACCTGAACTCAAAGCCAAATTCAAAGCCAAATATGGCTACGACCTGGGCGTGCCTTTGAACTGGAGCGCATATGAAGACATTGCAGCTTTTTTCACCAACGATGTGAAGAACATTGACGGCAAAGCCATTTACGGTCACATGGACTACGGCAAGAAAGACCCCTCTTTGGGCTGGCGTTTCACCGATGCTTGGTTGTCGATGGCCGGTTCCGCCGATATCGGCATCCCAAATGGCAAGCCCGTGGACGAGTGGGGCATTCGCGCCTCGGCTGATGGCTGCACCCCACAGGGTGCCTCTGTGGCCCGTGGTGGTGCGACCAACTCACCTGCAGCCGTGTACGCATTGACCAAGTACATCGACTGGATGAAACAGTTCGCTCCTAAGGAAGCCATTGGCATGACATTTGGTGAAGCCGGCCCTGTGCCTGCCCAAGGTCAAATTGCGCAGCAAATCTTCTGGTACACCGCTTTCACTGCCGATATGATCAAAAAAGGTCTGCCCGTCGTCAATGAAGATGGCACTCCCAAATGGCGCATGGCCCCTGGCCCGAATGGTCCTTACTGGAAACAGGGCATGCAAAACGGCTACCAAGACGTGGGTTCATGGACTTTCTTCAAAGGTCACGACGAAAGCAAAGTGGCCGCAGCTTGGCTCTACGCGCAGTTTGTGACGGCCAAAACCACGTCCTTGAAAAAGACCATTGTTGGCCTGACGCCAATTCGCGAGTCCGATATCAAGTCCCAAGCTATGACCGACATGGCGCCCAAATTGGGTGGCTTGGTCGAGTTCTATCGCAGCCCGGCACGCGTGGCTTGGACCCCAACAGGTACAAACGTGCCTGACTATCCTAAGTTGGCCCAGCTGTGGTGGAAGAACGTTGCCGTGGCTGTTACCGGTGAGAAAACACCGCAAGCAGCCATGGACAACCTGGCTAATGAAATGGACGATGTGATGGCCCGCTTGGAGCGCTCCGGCATGGCTGTGTGCCCACCCAAGCTCAACGCCAAATCGGACCCCAACAAGTGGCTGAGTGACAAGGGCGCACCATGGAAAAAATTGGCTAACGAAAAGCCAAAGGGTGAAACTATTGCCTATGACACGCTTTTGAGCGCGTGGAAAAACGGCAAGGTTCGTTAAGCCTTGGGGCCGTGCGGGTTTTGACCTGCGCGGCCTTTTTCTTTTAACTGGAATTTTGAAGCTCTGATTTTTAATGCTCTCTAATGCCATGCCTTTGAAGACGCAACGCGAAGATCTCTTGGCTCGTCTGGACCCGCACGCTGTCTATGACCTGGCCATTGTGGGAGGCGGCGCGACCGGTCTGGGCGTTGCCCTGGATGCGGCGGCGCGTGGCTTGAAGGTGGTGTTGGTGGAGGCGAATGATTTTGCCAAAGGCACGTCTTCGAGGTCGACCAAGTTGGTGCATGGCGGCGTTCGCTATTTGGCGCAAGGCAATATTGCCTTAGTGCGCGAGGCTTTGCATGAGCGCAGCACCTTGCTCAAAAATGCGCCGCACATTGCACAACCGTTGCCTTTTGTCGTGCCGTCCTACAAATGGTGGGAATCTGCTTTTTACGGCATCGGCCTCAAAATGTACGACGCCCTGGCTGGGTCGTCGGGCTTGGGGCCGACGCACTTTTTATCGCGACAAGCCACACTGGATTGTTTGCCCTCAGTGCAGCCCGAGCATTTGCGCGGCGGCGTTCAGTATTGGGACGGCCAGTTCAACGACGCTAAGCTTGCCCTTGCCTTGGCGCGCAGCGCCGCTGTGCAAGGCGCCTTACTACTTAACTACATGAAGGCCAAGCAATTGCAGTACACCCAGGCCAAGGTGTCGGGTCTGCACTGTGAAGACGTTTTGTCTGGTCAAAGTTATGCCATTCAAGCGCGCTGCGTGGTGAACGCTACGGGTGTGTGGGTGGACGCGCTGCGCGAGCAAGATGGAACGCCCGAGCCCATCGTGGCCCCAAGCCAAGGCGTGCACATCGTGGTCGACGAGCACTTTATGCCCGGACACACCGCCTTGATGATTCCCAACACGGCCGATGGACGCGTATTGTTTGCCGTGCCCTGGTTGGGTAAGGTGATTTTGGGAACCACCGACACGCCGCGCCACGATTTGGCGGCAGAGCCCCTGGCTTTTGAAGATGAAATTGATTTTATTTTGAGCGAGTCGGCGCGGTACCTTCGGGTGGCACCAAAGCGGTGTGATGTAAAAAGCATTTGGGTGGGTTTGCGCCCACTGGTCAAGCCGCCTAAAGACGATGGCGAAAACACCAAGGGCTTGAGTCGTGAACACACGGTGTTGGTTAGTCGATCTGGCTTGGTAACCGTTACGGGCGGCAAATGGACCACCTACCGGGCCATGGCCGCAGACGTGCTGCAAAAATGCGCAGACAGCGGTTTGTTACCGGCGAATGCGCCCAAGTCTTCGCGCACGGACCAGTTGCCCTTGGTGGGCGCCGAGTCCACGCAGCAAGGACCCCGGCCTTTGTGCGAAGCCCAAGGTTGGCATTCTTATGGTTCCGAGCAGGCCTTTGTACGCACGATGCCAGGTCATGATGTTGAGCTTGGAGAGGGTTTGAGCGAAGCCATGGTGCGCTTTGCCGCGCGTTACGAGTACGCCGTTCATGTGGAAGATGCGCTGGCGCGGCGTTCACGCTTGTTGTTTTTGGATGCCCGACAGGCAGCCGAATTGGCGCCCCGTGTGGCACAAATTTTAGAAGAAGAAACCGGGCTGGATCCGGCTTTGGACAGCTTCGTTCACCTGGCCGGTCAATACCTTTTGCCCCAAGCTTGAGTGGGGCTCAGCTTAAAAACGAATTTTCTTTTGCCATTTTGATTTCTTGACGCAAATCAAGATAGGGGGGGGAGTTGGACATTAAGATGATTCATGGCCAATTCTCCATTTTCTTCGTCTGATGAGGTCAAGGCTGGTGCTGTGGCCGCAGACCCGACTTCAACTTTGCAGTCCACTTGGTGGACTAGTGCGGCCGATGCGCCCTTCATTGACGCTTCAAATGTAGGACTTTCCTCTGCCGAAGCCGAGCATCGCTTAGCCCAGTTCGGCCCCAATTCGTTTCGCCCGCAAAATGCGCATGCGCTGATTTGGCAGTTTCTGTCGCGCTTTAAAAATCCGCTGGTGGTCGTGTTGTTGATCGCCAGTGGGGTTTCTGCATTGACGGGAGAGGTGACTAACTTCGCCATCATCAGCGTCATCGTGATGCTCAGCGTGACTTTGGATTTTGTACAAGAATTCAGGGCCAATGCCGCAGCAGACAAATTGCGCCAATCGGTGTCGGTACGCGCGACCGTGTTGCGCGACAGTCAGCCCGTTTCAATTCCCTTGCAAGAAGTGGTGCCGGGCGATGTGGCTTGGTTGTCGGCTGGCGATTTAATACCTGCGGATGCCTTGGTTTTACAGGCCAAAGATTTTTTTGTGAACCAGTCGCTGCTCACCGGAGAGGCCTTTCCTGTGGAAAAGCATGTGGGCCGTTTGGGGGTAGAGGCCTCAGACATTCAGGACGCGAGCAATGCCGTGTTCATGGGCACCTCGGTGATTGGCGGCAGTGCCCGCATTTTGGTGGTGAAAACCGGTATGCAAACGGCCATGGGCGATATCGCGCACAGCATAGCCGAGCCCGCACAGGTCACTTCCTTTGAGCTAGGCACGCGACGCTTTGGCATGTTGATCATGTGGCTGACCGTGGTGCTGGTGCTGTTCGTGCTCTTGGTTAACGCTTGGTTTCACAAGCCTTGGCTAGAGTCGTTTTTGTTTGCCGTGGCTTTGGCTGTGGGTTTGACGCCCGAGTTGCTGCCCATGGTGGTGTCGATCACCTTGTCGCGCGGCGCGATTCGTCTGGCCAAACTCAAGATGATCGTCAAAAGGCAAACCGCCATCCAGGATTTGGGCTCCATGGATGTGTTTTGCACCGACAAAACCGGCACGCTGACCGAAGCGAAGATTCGACTGGAGAACCACCTGGACTTGAACGGCCAAGTCAGCAACCAGGTCTTGCTGCTGGCCTATCTGAATAGCTACTTCGAGACCGGGCTGAAAAGCCCGCTCGATGAGGCCATCCTGATCCACCAATCCATCGATGTCAGCTCGTGGCAAAAGATCGATGAAATTCCATTTGATTTTGAGCGG
>CANGEG010000186.1 GCA_947452725.1 Comamonadaceae bacterium
CCTGTGGAGAGGAAGGCTCTGGCCTTGCGCGTAAGCGTAAGACGAAACCAGCCTCTGTGAAGCAGGAACCCACCGAAGCGACTATGCGTGAGGCAACTCATGTGTAGCACCGTAGGAATCCCCTGCCTTTAGGCAGGGGAGGATGTCAAGATTGAGCGCTCAAGTCTGGCCAAGCAACGCAACCAGTGACAGGACGGATCACGGGCGCAAAAAAAGGCCTTTCGGCCTTTCTATATTCAGCTTAGTGTTTTGATTTGTCAGCGTTGCGCGGCTTCAGCCTCACCGCGCTGCACTCGCCTCGCGCCTGTGAAGCGCTTGTTCCAATAGGCTTCGCGCATATCGTCAACACGCACGGTGGATCCAGTGTGCGGGGAATGGATGAATTTTCCATCGCCCAGGTAAATGCCCACGTGGCTGAAGGTGCGGCGCATGGTGTTGAAAAAAACCAAGTCGCCTGGTTTTAGTTCGTTGCGGTCAATCGACTGGGTCGCTTTGGCCTGCTCGTCGGCACGCCGCGGCAGCACCAATCCAATGGACTGTTCATACAAGTGGCGCACAAAGCCGCTGCAATCAAAACCTGTGTTCTCGTGGGCGCCGCCGCGTCGGTAAGGCACACCCAATAGGCCCATGGCCTGTACCACCAAATCAGAGGCTTTGCCGCTCACGCTTTGGCGAGCTTGTGAGAAATGCTCGCCGATTTGAGCAACCAGCCCTTTTTCCAAAGCCTGGCGGTCCAATTCGTCGTCGGTCGGGGCTGCCCACGCAGACACGCTGGCCAAAATCAGCAATAGAATTAAGAAACGCATATTTTTTGATCATAACCGGATCCGTCAATGGCGTCAATGAACTTGAAGTTTTTACTCAAGAGGCTGCTTCAAAATAATGATTTAATTGAATTTTTTTTCATTTCAGTCCGTTTGCCTCGACCACTCCTTAAGACTGCGACAATGGCACTTCATCGATTTATTGGATTGTTAAATGCTTTTGGAATTGTCTGAATCCCAACTGGTGTTGGTAGATTATCAAACCCGTTTGTTGCCTGCTATGTTCGATGGACCCAAGATCTGGGCCAATGCCGCTGTGCTGGCGCAGTTGGCTGTGCGACTTGCCGTGCCGGTTTGGGGTACTGCTCAAAACCCGTCCGGTTTGGGCGAGTTGGCACCTGAAATCAGAGCCCATTGCCAACAGGTTTTGGCCAAGATGCAGTTCAGCGCCATGGAAGAGGGGTTAGGTGAGTGGCTCAAACCAGAACCCGAGGCGCCCAAAGGCAACGCGCGCAGTTTGCCGCGCCACTTACAAAAGAACCAAAATTCGCCTCCCGAGCGCAACACCGTCGTGATTGCGGGCTGCGAAGCCCATGTGTGCTTGTTGCAAACTGCCTTGGACTTGATTGAGGATGAGTTTGATGTCTGGGTCGTAACTGATGCTTGCACCTCGCGCAGCGAGCGCAACCGCGATGCTGCGTTTGACCGCCTCGCAGGCGCTGGCGCCGAATTGGTTACCATGGAAATGGTGGGCTTTGAGTGGTTGCGCGGCGCCGAGCATCCTGAGTTTAAGTATTGGCAAAGCCTGATCAAGTAAGTCACTGACCCAATCGGTTTTGCAGATTTTTGGCCATATTGACTCGGCCCTAGCAGGGGCTCACCCTGTAAAAAGTCAGTTTGTAGCAAGTCCCTCATGAATAATTATGAATTCAGAAGGGTTCCTCGCCAGTCAGGTTCGGGAACCCCGAACTGATTCATATTTTGAGGAGACTTACATGACCAGCTTTGCTGATTTTCACGCGCGTTCGATCACTGACCGTGACGCCTTTTGGGCCGAGCAAGCCAAGTTGGTGGATTGGAACGTGTGGCCGCAGCAAATTTGCGACTACAGCAACCCTCCTTTCGCAAAGTGGTTTGTGGGGGGCGAGACCAATTTGTGTCACAACGCAGTCGATCGCCACCTTAAAGACCGGGCCGATCAGGCTGCTTTGATCTTTGTCTCGACCGAGACCGACCAAGAAAAAACTTACACCTATCGCGAGCTGCACGCCGAAGTTCAGCGCATGGCCGCCATCTTGCAAGACTTGGGCGTAGTCAAGGGCGACCGCGTGCTAATTTACATGCCCATGATCGCTGAAGCCGCATTCGCCATGTTGGCCTGTGTGCGCTTGGGCGCTATTCACTCGGTTGTATTTGGTGGCTTTGCCTCACACTCGCTGGCCAGTCGCATTGAAGACGCATCGCCCAAAGTCATCATCAGCGCTGATGCTGGATCGCGCGGCGGCAAGGGGGTGGCCTACAAGCCTTTGCTGGACGAGGGGATTCGCCTGTCGGCCCACAAACCTGACAGCGTCTTGATGGTGGATAGACATTTGGTGGCCTTTACCCCCGTGGCCGATCGAGATTTTGACTATGCGACCGAGCGCGCTAAGCATATGGACTCGCTCGTGCCTTGCATCTGGGTCGAGTCTACGCATCCAAGTTACACCCTGTACACCTCTGGCACCACAGGAAAACCCAAAGGCGTTCAGCGTGACACCGGCGGCTACACCGTGGCATTGGCGTCGAGCATTCCCAACATTTACCAAAGCCAGCCGGGCGACACCTTCTTTTGCACCAGTGACATTGGCTGGGTAGTGGGTCACAGCTACATCATCTACGCTCCTTTGATTGGCGGCATGGCCACCATCATGTACGAAGGCTTGCCCACAAGGCCTGACGGCGGCATCTGGTGGAGCTTAGTAGAAAAGTACAAAGTTAACGTTATGTTTAGCGCGCCCACGGCCATTCGGGTACTGAAAAAGCAAGACCCTGCGCTTCTATCCAAGTACGACTTGTCCAGTCTCAAGGCCTTGTTTTTGGCGGGTGAGCCGCTTGACGAGCCCACCGCCAAGTGGATTTCAGAAGGTTTGAATGGCAAGCCAATCATTGACAACTACTGGCAAACCGAAACCGGTTGGCCCATTTTGACCATCTGCAATGGAGTTGAAAAAGCGCCGAGCAAGTTCGGCTCTCCTGGTAAAGCGGTGTATGGCTACAACGTCAAATTAGTGGATGACCAAACCGGTGATGAGTTGACCGGCGCAAACCAAAAAGGCGTCTTGACCATAGAAGGCCCGCTGCCTCCAGGCAACTTGCAAACCATTTGGGGCGACGACAAGCGTTTTGTTAGCACCTACTGGAATACGGTACCTAACAAGCTCGTTTACAGCACCTTCGATTGGGCTGTGCGCGACGAAGACGGCTATTTCTTCATTTTGGGTCGCACTGATGACGTTATAAATGTGGCCGGTCACCGCCTGGGTACCCGTGAGATCGAAGAAAGCATCTCCAGCCACCCAAACATCGCTGAGGTGGCGGTGGTCGGTGTGGCCGATCAGCTCAAGGGCCAAGTGGCCATGGCTTTTGCCATTGCCAAAGATACTTCTGGTTTAACTGATGCTGCCGCGCGCCTCAAGCTCGAAGGCGAAGTAATGAAGTTAGTCGACTCTCAACTCGGTGCCGTCGCGCGGCCATCGCGGGTCCTGTTTGTCACTTCTTTGCCCAAAACACGCAGTGGCAAATTGCTGCGCCGGGCGATTCAGGCCGTGGCCGAAGGTCGTGACCCTGGCGACCTGACAACCATGGACGATCCAGCCGCTTTGCAGCAGATTGTTGAATTAATCAAGGTTTGAATGAAAAGACCCCGATTTGGGGTCTTTTTGATGGAAGTTTCTTTTACAAACCTTTAAGTTACATTGCAGTGAACCCATGGCACAATCAAGGATGTTACTAGGCCCTTCCCATGCCACAGTCGCATCCGCCAACCGGTTCAGCCGTGTCGCGGAAGGTACATATCAACCAACTAATGTTTCCTCAAGGGGAACGGAGGTCAGCGAAAAATGAGCGAGACAAATTCCGTCTACTCTGCCTATCAAGGCAATACCTATCTTTTCGGCGGTAACGCTCCGTACGTCGAGGAGATGTATGAAAACTACCTGGACAATCCCGGTAGCGTTCCCGATTCGTGGCGCGAATACTTCGACGCTCTCCAGCATGTCCCCGCTGTCGATGGCTCCAACGCCAAAGACGTGCCGCATATGCCCGTCATCAACGCTTTTGCTGAACGCGCCAAATCCGGCGGGACAAAAGTTGTTATGGCCAGCGAGACAGTGGACATGGGCCGCAAGCGTACGGCGGTGCAGCAGCTTATTGCCGCTTACCGCAACGTGGGGCAACGTTGGGCCGATCTGGATCCTCTCAAGCGCACAGAGCGCCCAAAGATCCCCGACCTAGACCCTGCTTTCTACGGATTTTCAGACGCCGACCAAGAAACCGTGTTTGACACCAGCAACACCTTTTTTGGCAAGAACAATATGTCCTTGCGCGAATTGCTCAATGCGTTGCGCGAGACCTACTGCGGCACTCTGGGTGCTGAGTACATGTACGCCACTGACCAGGCTGAAAAGCGCTGGTGGCAGGAAAAGTTGGAAAGCATTCGCAGCAAGCCCAACTTCAACGCAGACAAGAAAAAGGCGATTCTGGAACGCTTGACTGCGGCGGAAGGCTTGGAGCGCTATTTGCACACCAAGTACGTAGGTCAAAAGCGTTTCTCGCTGGAAGGCGGCGAAAGCTTTATCGCCGCGATGGATGAGTTAATTAATTCAGCCGGACTCAAGGGCGTGCAAGAAGTCGTGATCGGGATGGCTCACCGCGGTCGTCTGAACGTGCTAGTCAACACCATGCGCAAACTGCCGGGCGACTTGTTTGCCGAGTTTGACCACACCGCGCCTGAAGAGTTGCCATCTGGTGACGTGAAATATCACCAGGGTTTTAGCTCGGACGTGTCAACCCCTGGCGGCCCGGTTCACTTGTCGCTGGCTTTCAATCCATCGCATTTGGAGATTGTTAACCCCGTTGTCGAAGGCTCTGTACGCGCCCGCATGGACCGCCGCGCTGACCCGACCGGAAGTCAAGTATTGCCTGTTTTGGTGCACGGCGATGCCGCTTTTGGCGGTCAAGGCGTGAACCAAGAAACTTTGGCGTTGGCACAAACCCGAGGCTATGCCACCGGCGGGACGGTGCACATCATCGTCAACAACCAAATTGGTTTCACCACCTCGGACCCACGTGATATGCGCTCTAGCGTGTTCTGTACCGACATTGTGAAAATGGTGGAAGCACCTGTGTTGCACGTGAATTCGGACGACCCAGAAGCGGTGGTCTTGGCTACGCAACTGGCTCTCGAATACCGGATGACTTTCCGCAAAGATGTGGTCTTGGACATTGTGTGTTTCCGCAAACTGGGCCACAACGAGCAAGACACACCGGCGCTTACTCAGCCGCTGATGTACAAAAAAATCGCTGCTCACCCTGGTACCCGCAAGCTGTTTGCCGACAAGCTGGCGACACAAGGTCTTGGCGAGACCTTGGGCGACGACATGGTCAAGGCTTATCGCGCCGCCTTGGATGCAGGCAAGCACACCGATGACCCGGTGCTGACCAATTTCAAAACCAAGTTCACGGTGGACTGGTCGCCCTTTATGGGCAAGAAGTGGACCGATGCCGGTGAGACTGCCATTCCTTTGGCCGAATGGAAACGCTTGGCCACCAAAATCACCACCATCCCAGAGTCCGTGACGCCCCACCAGTTGGTGAAAAAGGTGTACGACGACCGCGCCGCAATGGGGCGTGGAGATACTCCTGTGGACTGGGGCATGGGCGAGCATATGGCTTTCGCCTCGCTGGTGGCCAGTGGCTACCCAGTGCGTTTGTCGGGTGAAGATTGCGGCCGCGGCACATTCACCCACCGCCACGCTGTAATCCATGATCAAAAGCGTGAAAAGTGGGATACGGGGACTTATGTCGCGCTGCAAAACGTGACCGAAAACCAAGCCCCCTTCGTCGTGATCGATTCGATCTTGTCTGAAGAAGCGGTGTTGGGCTTTGAATATGGCTACGCCTCCAACGACCCCAAC
>CANGEG010000187.1 GCA_947452725.1 Comamonadaceae bacterium
AGAAAGACTCGATTACTTAGTCCAACTGATTTTTTCTATAAACTAATCAGTTATGGCGATCAATGCAAGCATCAACTGGTCATCCCGCGAGCTGGATGTGTTTTTAACTTTGGCCGAAACCCTGAGTTTCAGGCGCACGGCCGAGCGCATGCATTTGTCGCAGCCGGCCGTGACCGGCGTGATCTCGCGCATTGAAGACTCGCTGCAAGTCAAACTGTTCGACCGCACCACACGCCAAGTGCAGTTGACCGGCCCCGGCTTGGTGTTTGTAGAACAAGCCGAGCGCCTTCGCAGCATGGCCGAAGACGCGGTGCGCGCCGTGCGCGCCGTCACCAGCTTGCAAGTGGGCCAAGTCGCCATGGCCGCCCTGCCCTCGTTGGCCGCCACGGTGGTGCCCTTGGCGTTTGCCGAATTTGCCAAGGCTTATCCGAACGTGCAATTGAATCTGACCGACACCTTGTCGGGTCCCGCGTTTGAAATGGTGCGCGCCGGCCGTGTGGAGTTTGCGCTGACCGCCGCCAATCCGGCCTATGCCGATCTGGATTACTTTCCATTGGCCTCAGACTTGTTTGTGCTGCTGATCCCACAGGGGCACGCATTGGCTCAACAAAAGGGCAACTTGACCTGGAGCGAAGTGGCCAGCCTGCCTCACATCTCCATGCCCCTGCCCTCCAGTGTGCGGCAGTATGCCGATGCGGCATTTCTTGAGCATCGCATCCGCTTTGAGCCGGCCTACGAGCTGGAACATTTGGCCACCATCAAGTCTTTGGTGGCTGCGGGCTTGGGTGTGGCTGCGCTGCCCGAGCTGGCGGCCAACGTCGGCACGGACGAGGGCATTGTTCGCCGGGCCTTGACCGAGCCCAATATTCGCCGACCGATCGGCTTGGTTACCCGGCGAGGGCGCAGCCTGTCACCGGCGGCCAGCGCCATGGTTGAGTTATTAAAAGCGCAAATGAAGAGCAAGGCCTAAGGCACGGCGGAACTGGGCGTCGCAGCCGCATCAGGTTGCGCGTCGGGCTCAGGCTGGGGTTCGTCCTCGTTCAAAAGAGCCGGCCAGTTGAGCAACTCGGCCAGGCGCTGCACCACCCACACCGATTCAGGCGCGGAGACCACCGAGGCTTCGGCCTGCAAGCCGCGCAGGCATTGCGTCAGCACGTCTTGCTCCGTCACGCCCAAGGTGAACTGCATGTTTTGAGCGGCCTCGGTGAGCATGTTCGCCATGTCTTCACATAACTCATAGCGGGCGGACACCTCGGCATGCGACGCCGTAGCTTTGTGGCGACCTGGCGCGACAAACAAGGCCATGAAAGATTCGGGAATGTAGATTTGGTTTTCTTGAGACATCAAATCGGGATTTTAAGCGCCGGGTCGGGTGCTACAGTCTGACCCACCCTCAGTTGAAAGGCCCCCATGTCTCAAAACCCTGTGAACAAGCCAACCTACACCGACTGGAAGCACGACGGCGTGCGCGTGGTGAAAGGCGACCAACTCGACGGCAACGTGCCCTCGACCCCCGGCATGGACCGCAAAGCCGCCATCACCTTTGCCCGCGTCGGCGCGCAAAAATTATGGGCCGGCACCGTGCACATTCACCCCAACGCTAAAACCGGCGCGCACCACCACGGACCTCTGGAAAGCGTGATTTATGTCGTCAAAGGCCGTGCCCGCATGCGCTGGGGCGATGCGCTGGAGTTCACCGCCGAAGCTGGCCCGGGAGATTTTATTTACGTGCCGCCCTATGTGCCTCACCAAGAAATCAACGCCAGTGCCGACGAAACCCTGGAATGCGTGCTGTGCCGCAGTGACGGCCAGGCCGTGGCGGTCAATATGAACATTGAACCAGTGGAAAAACCCGAAACCGTGCTGTGGATCGACCCGACGCACCCGCAGGGCGGGATTTAAGGCGTTCAGCTCGATCAACTTCAGTGACGCAAGGCCACGGCAAAACCCCGTGCCACAGCGGGACGCGCCATCAAGGCTTGGTACCAGCGCTGCACGTGCAAGAAGTCATTCAAATCCACCTGATGCCTTGGGTGGCGCCAGACCCAGCCGAGCAAGGCGAAGTCGGCAATGGACAACTCACCGGCGATGTAGGTATGGTCGGCGAGTCGGCGGTTCATCAC
Source organism: Comamonadaceae bacterium (assembly GCA_947452725.1). GTDB lineage: Bacteria > Pseudomonadota > Gammaproteobacteria > Burkholderiales > Burkholderiaceae_C > Limnohabitans_A. The sequence continues at coordinate 2,124 of CANGEG010000187.1, forward strand.
ACCATACAGGCGCCGCGTTTCGGCCATGAAGCGCGCCAAGCCGTAGCGGCGATCTTCTTCTGAGGTCAAGGCAATGAAATGATGCACCTGCCCAGCCATGGGGCCAAAGCTGCTCATTTGAAACATCAGCCACTCCATCACTGCTGTGCGGCCCCGGACATCTTTGGGTATGAATTTTCCCGACTTTTCGGCCAAATAAATCAAGATGGCGCCCGATTCGAACACGCTGATGGGCTGACCATCTGGGCCGTCCGGGTCGATGATGGCTGGGATTTTGTTGTTCGGGCTGATGCTCAAAAACTCAGGCGCCATTTGCTGGCCCGCAGTGATGTCAACCACCTGCACCTCGAAAGGCAAGTCCATTTCTGCTAAGGCCACACTGATTTTTCGCCCATTGGGCGTGTCAAAAGCAAACAGTTGGATGGTCATGTGAATTCCTCGATGAATGCATTGTGCAAGTTTCCCCAGTAGATCACTTGAGACGTTGATTTGAATTTACTATGAAAGACCCACGTCCGCCTCACTGTTTGGATCGCGAAGGCTGAAGCAGGCTTTTGATCCGGACTCACTTTCGCGTATTTTTTGAAGTGAGTGGCAAAGGGTTAGCCCTCTTGAAAACTGACCCCACAAACTGATCCAATAAAGAACTTTCTTGCTGGATGCAACGCATGACTTTTTCACGTCGAACGCTCCTCTGTGCTTTAGGTGCCGTCAAATCATCATCCCTTTGGGCCCAAAGTGCTTCAGGCTTTCCCAACCGCCCCCTCAAAATAGTACCGTTTGGCACCGCTGGCGGCCCCATCGATACCTTGGCCCGAATTTACGGCGAAAAATTGCAACAGCGCTGGGGCCAACCCATCGTCGTCGAATCTCGCCCTGGCGCCAGCGGCATCATTGCCGCAGACTACGTCGCCAAGGCTGCACCAGACGGATACACCGTCATGATGACCTTGCCTTTGACGCATGTAAACAATGTCTTCTTGCAGCCCAAGCTGCCATACGACCCGGTGAAAAGTTTTACGGCCTTGAGCATGTTGGCCATCGGCGGCCCCATGTTGGTGGTCCGTGCCAACGCGCCCGCCAACAACCTCAAAGACCTTGTGGATCTGGCCAAGAAAAAAGGGCCTCTGAGTTACGGCACTTGGGGAAACGGCTCCTCAGCGCATTTATTCGGAGAATTGCTGGCGCAGCAATCGGGCACCAAATTAGTTCACGCGGCCTACAAATCAGAAGCAGCGGCGCACAACGATTTGTTTGGTGAATTGCTTGACTTTGCTTGGGCCAACCCTGCGACAGCGAGGGCGCAGGTTCAAGGCGGGAAAATGAAAGTACTTGGGGTTGCGGGGACACGCAGAGTTTCCACTTTGCCTCAAATCGCCACATTTTCAGAACAAGGTTTCAAGGGCTTTGATTTAGACAGTTGGATTGGCATGTATGCGCCAGCCAACTTACCATTGGAATTGCAAAACACCTGGGTGAATGCCTTGCGCGAAATTACGGCCATGCCCGATATTCAGGCCAGGCTCATCAGTTTCGGGTTCGAGCCACTGGGCAATACACCGGCGCAATTCATGGAAGTATTCAAAGCAGACTTCCCCCGCGTTTCTGAACTGATCAAAGCCGCTGGCATTTGAACTCGAAAAAGTAAAGTACATGACCCACACTGCTTCAACGCCATCGCGCGTGATTCCTATCCACCTAGACACAGGAACGGCTTACAACCACCGGGAACCCAGCTCCAATTTAGAAATGACTCAGGTCGCAAAAGGCACGCCCATGGGGGAATTGCTACGCCGGTATTGGCATCCCATAGGCCTCCTCGGTGATGCCGACAGCACGCCGCGCAAAGTACGCGTTTTGGGCGAAGACCTCATCTTATTCAGAGACAAATCTGGTCGCCCAGGTTTGGTCTATCCCCATTGCGCGCACCGCGGGACCTCCTTGTTTTATGGCAAGGTGGAAGATCACGGCATCCGCTGCTGCTATCACGGCTGGTTGTTCGATGCGGAAGGCCATTGCATGGAGAGGCCGTGCGAGCCTGGAGCTGATGAACATCGTCAGAAGGTGCGGCAACCTTGGTACCCAGTCCAAGAGTTGTACGGACTGATTTGGACCTATATGGGCCCACCCGAAAAGAAGCCGGTGCTTCCACGGTATGAATGCCTGGAGACGCTGGAGGAAGGGGAGTTTCTAGAGACCAACGACAACAGCATTGGCGGAGGTGGACCGCAAATCATTCCATGCAATTGGTTGCAGCATTACGAAAATCTGGTGGATCCTTTTCACGTTGTCATATTGCACTCGTCATTCAGTGGCACGCAGTTTGTAGAGCAAATGGCACTGATGCCCAAGGTCACTTGGGACACCCAAGAGCACAGTGTGCGGACGGTATCGCTTCGCGACTTGCCTGACGGGCAAACACTGCGGCGGATCAGCGAGGCAGGCTTACCGACGCTTCGGGTCATCCCCAGCCCGCGCATTGGACGTTACGGCATGGTGGAATCGTTGGGATGGATCTTGCCTATCGATGACCATTCTTTCCGAATTTATGTGGTTGGCAGGGTCCAAGAACAGGGCGAACTGGTGAAAATGCGCTCGCGCTTGAACGGCAAATTATGGGAAGAACTGTCGGAAGCAGAGCACCAACAATTCCCTGGTGACTATGAAGCCATGGTCAGTCAAGGCGTCATTGCGCATCATTCTGAAGAGCATCTGGCCAAGTCCGACATCGGCATTGTGAAACTGCGCCGATTGCTGCAGCAACAACTTGAGCGAATGAAGGATGGACTCGATCCTGCTGGCATCAGCTTTGACGAAAACTGCAAACCGGTTCATTTTTCTGCCGGCAACTATCTCGTGCCAAGCGAATAACGACTGGCACGAGAAAACGACAGGCCTACAAAATCAGCCCTGATCTTGCAACAAACGTCGCAGCACTTTGCCCGCGCCCGTGGCCGGCAGCGCGTCGATGAAGCGGACCTCGCGAGGTGCTTTGTAGGTCGACATGTTCATGCGTGCCCAGTCGATCAAGGCTTGAGCACTGACCTCGTGGCTCGGCTTTTTCACAATGAAGGCCCTAACCACCTCCCCTTTGGACGGATCGGGCACGCCGATGACCGCCGCTTGCGCCACCGCAGGGTGCTTGACGAGAATGCTCTCCACCTCCTCGGGGAACACGGCATAGCCAGAGACTTTGATCATCTCCTTGAACCGACCGGTAAAGGTCAGATAACCGTCGGCATCCATGTTGCCGACATCCCCCGTTTGCACCCAGCCATTGCGCATGGTCTGGGCTGTGGCCTCGGGTTTGCGCCAGTAACCCTTGAAATTACCCAGGCTGCGCAGCACAATTTCGCCAGACTGGCCCGTGGTTTACTGTCTGCGCCGCTTGAATATTGCCCCACGTGGGGGCCAGTTTTCAGTCGGCGCCAACAAGTGCACTTTTCAAGACGGCACCCGTGCGGGCATCAAAAAAGCCCTACAGCGCGTCTTTTCTCGGGCTCGCTGGGCTTAGTAGCTGAACTCAATTCAAAACAAACGTAGCGTTTTTTCCAAGCTGAGCACCGCTAGCTATGTCAGTGAAGGGGCAAAAAGCAATGAAGCACGACACCTTGTGGGCTTCACTGTTTATTCATTGAAATGGGGATCTTTGACTGTATCGAAATCTATGAAAGACATCGAAAAATCTGAAGAGTAGTAAATTCGGTCCATACTACTTTGAACCAGAAAAAAAGCACCTAGAGTTTCCTCTAAGTGCTTG
>CANGEG010000188.1 GCA_947452725.1 Comamonadaceae bacterium
AATTGCTTTGAATTTAAAGACTTTCTGCTCGCGGTCATTCTCCGTACCGCTTCTTTCTTTCGGGATATGAATCACATGAATTTTGTCGCTCGTTTGCCAGCCCATGTTGCTGGAATCACCCTGCTTGGTGCTTCACTTACTTTGGGATTGGTGGCCTGCTCCAAAAACGCTCCCCCGGAAATCACGCCAGCGGCGTCTGCGCCAGGCGCAGGCGCAGCCGCAGCACCGGCTGTTGCAACCGCAGGCACTGCGGCTGCAACGCCCCCCAATGGCGCGGTCCCGCCGGCCCCGGCCCCTGTCGTGAGTGTGGTCACGGCCAAAGTGGAAAAACGCAATGTGCCCGTGGTACTCAAAGCCGTGGGCTCGGCGGTCTCATTGGCCAGCGTGGACATTCGACCACAAGTGACCAGTGCCATCACGCAGGTGCACTTCAAAGAAGGTCAGTTTGTGAACAAGGGTGATGTCTTGTTCACGCTGGACACGCGCACTGATGAGAGCAACCTGGCCAAGGCCAAAGCCCAGCTGGCCAAAGACCAAGCCGCGCTGGCGGACGCCAAACGCCAGCTCACCCGCAGCCGCGATTTGGTTGCGCAAAACTTTGTCTCGGGCGCCGCGGTGGACACCGCGCAAACCCTGGTCGATTCCTCTGCGGCCGTTGTGGCCTCCGATGTCGCTGCCGTGCAGGCCGCGCAAGTGGCTTTGTCTTATGGGCGCATCACCTCACCGCACGCAGGACGCACTGGCGTGATCAACACACCGGCCGGCTCCATCGTGCAAGCCAACGTTACCGTCCTCGTGAATGTGGTTCAAGTCAACCCCATGGCCGTGTCCTTCAATTTGCCGCAGCGCGATTTGGCCGATTTCTTGGCAGCAGCCACCAGCGCCTCCCAAGTCAAAGTCACCGCCACTTTGCCTGAAGACAAAAAACCTTTGATCGGCAAACTGCAGTTCGTTGACAACGCAGTGGACCCAGCTTCAGGCACAGTCAAACTCAAAGCCGTGTTTGACAACAAAGACAGCAAATTGTGGCCCGGCTTGTTTGTCAACGTGGGCCTGACAACCAAACAAATTGAAGACGCATTGGTGGTCCCGCAAGCGGCCATCATTCAAAGTGTGCGCGGCCCTATTGTGTATGTGGTGGAAGACGGTAAAGCCGTGGTGCGTCCCATCAAGATGGTCTTCGCCGCCGGCCTTGACGCCGCAGTCACTGGTGTTCAGGAAAATGATGTGCTGGTGGTTGATGGCAAACAAAATCTACGCCCTGGCGTGAAAGTGGTGGAGCGCCCCAAAGAAAGCAAAGAGCCCGGCAAAGAGGGTGCGGGCAAACCGGACGCCGCAGCCGGCGCGCCAGCCGCCAATGCCAATCCAGCAGCGCCTAGCAATGCAGCCACTGCAGCCACGGCTCCGGCTTCGGCAGCCCCTGCTGTCAAATAAACCGCCAGGCCCACTCGCATGAACTTTTCTGAGCTCTTCATCCGTCGTCCAGTCATGACGGTGCTACTGAACACAGCCATCGTCTTGGCCGGTGTCATTGGTTACAAAAACATCCCGGTTGCGGCGCTGCCCAGTTACGACACACCGGTGATCAACGTCTCGGCCACCCTGCCCGGCGCTAACCCAGAGACCATGGCCAGTTCGGTGGCCTTGCCCCTGGAGAAACAATTCCAGACCATCCCCGGCCTGAAAGTCATCAGCTCCACCAGCACCCTGGGCAGCACCTCGATCACATTGGAGTTCATCGAGAGCCGCAACATCGACGCCGCTTCGCTGGACGTGCAAGCCGCGTTGCTGCGCGCACAGCGCACCTTGCCGATCGACATGACCATTCCCCCGTCGTATCGCAAGGTGAACCCGGCCGATGCCCCTGTGCTGCTGATTTCCCTGCGCTCGCCGTCATTGACCCAGGCCGATTTGCAAGACTACGCAGAGCACCTGATCTCACCCACACTGTCGACCATCGACGGCGTGGCTCAGGTGAACATTTATGGCGCCAAACGCTTTGCCGTGCGCGTGCGGGTCGAGCCCGCTGCCCTGGCCGCGCGCAACATCGGCTTGGACGAGTTGAGTGCCGCGCTCAAAGCGGCCAACGTCAACACCCCGGCCGGTACGTTTGACGGCCCCCAGCAAACCTTGGTCTTGCAAGCGAACAAGCAAATGAGTTCGGCGCGTGAGTTTGCCGACCTGATCATCAGCAACAAAGGCGGCGTGCCCGTGCGTTTGCGCGATGTGGCCAAAGTGCAAGACAGCGTGGAAGTGCTCAAGACGTGGGCCACGCTCAATGGTGAGAACTCCATCACCCTGGCCATTCAACGCCAGCCCGGTGCCAACACGGTTAAGGTAGTGGACGCGGTGAGCAACACCCTGCCCGAGCTGAAAGCGCAAATGCCCGAATCGGTGTCGCTGACGCCGGTGAACGATCGCTCCATTTCCATCCGCCATGCACTCGAAGACGTGAGCCTGACCTTGATCGGCACCATCATGCTGGTGGTGTTGGTGATCTTTTTGTTCCTGCGCCGCTTTGTGGCCACCGCCATCCCGGCGCTGTCGCTGCCGGTGTCGTTGGTGGGCGCGGTGGCGCTGCTCTGGGGCCTGAATTACAGCTTGGACAACATCTCGCTCTTGGGCCTGACCCTGGCCGTAGGCCTGGTGGTGGACGATGCCATCGTGGTGCTGGAAAACATCATTCGCCACGTTGAGGCCGGCATGCCCCCCTTCAAGGCTGCCCTGCGCGGTGCGCGTGAAGTGGGCTTCACCATCGTCTCCATCTCCACCTCCTTGGTTGCGGTGTTCATTCCCATCTTTTTTATGCCGGGCGTGATCGGTTTGCTGTTCCACGAATTCGCCGTGGTGGTGGGCTTGTCGATTGCCGTATCGGCCTTCGTGTCCTTGACACTGGTGCCCATGTTGGCCAGTCGCTACCTGACCGACGAGGAACACAAGAAACCACCGGGCTGGTTGGTGCGTCAGTTTGAGCGTGGCTTTGACGCGCTCCTAGGCGCTTACTCACGCTCACTCGATATGGCGCTTGGCCACAGCAAGTTCATTTTGTTGATCGCCGTGGCCACCTTCGGCATCACCGCCTGGATGCTAACCGTGATCCCTAAAGGCTTCTTTCCTGAAGAAGACATTGGGCAGATTCAGGTCACCACCGAAGGCCCCGAAGACATTTCGTTCGAAGCCATGATTGGTTTGCAAGAAAGGGCTGCGGCCATTTTTCGCAAAGACGCCAACGTGGCCGCGGTCAGCTCCTTTAACGGCGGCGTGGGCGCACAAAACTCAGGGCGCATGTTCATCACCTTGAAACCGCAAAACGAGCGCAAGCCCATGAAAGTGGTGGTCGAAGACCTGCGCAAGAAACTGCGCGGCGTGCCCGGCATCAACGTCTTTATGCGTCCGGTGCAAAACTTGCAGCTCGGCGGGCGCCAGAGCAAGGCGCGCTACCAGTACATTTTGCAAAGTGTGAAAGCCGGCGAACTCAATATCTGGGCCGGCAAGCTGCAGGAGAAAATGCGCGCTAACCCGATCTTTCGCGACATCACGAGCGATGCGCAATTGCGCGGCTTGCAAGCGGACATCCAGATCAACCGCGACCGCGCCAACACCCTGGGTGTGTCGGTCGACTCGGTGCGCACCGCCTTATTCAGCGCTTTTGGTGAACGTCAAGTCTCCACCATGTACTTGGCCACAGACAGCTACCAGGTGATCATGGAAGTCAGCCCCGAAGCCAAACGAGATGAGTCCGCGCTAGACAGCATTTATGTGCGATCGAGCAACGGCAGCTTGGTGCCCATGTCCAGCTTTGCCACCGTCTCGCGCACCGTCGGGCCGACCTCGATCAACCACGTGGGTCAATTGCAAGCAGTGACCGTGTCTTTCAACTTGGCGCCAGGCGCAGCCCTGGGTGATGCGACATCACAGCTCGAAGCCGCAGCCGAGGCGATTCAACTGCCCAGCTCCATCATCCGCACCTATGGCGGTGATGCGGCGGTCTTCAAGGACTCTCAAGGCAGCCAAAGCATCTTGATCATCTCAGCCTTGCTGGTGATTTATGTGCTGCTGGGTGTGCTGTATGAAAGCTACATTCACCCGATCACGATCTTTGCGGGTCTGCCCTCGGCCGCGATTGGCGCCTTGGGCACCTTGATGATTTTTGGCCAAGACTTGACGCTGATTGCGACCATCGGCATCTTGCTGCTGATCGGCATCGTCAAGAAGAATGCCATCATGATGATTGACTTTGCGCTGGAGGCACAGCGCCACGAAGGCATGACGCCGGCGCAGGCGATTCGCGAGGCCTGCGTGCTGCGCTTTCGCCCGATCATGATGACCTCCATCGCCGCCTTGATGGGCGCGCTACCGATTGCCTTGGGTCTGGGCGCCGGTGCCGAGTTGCGCCAGCCCTTGGGGCTGGCAGTGGTTGGCGGCTTGGTGTTTTCGCAAGCGGTGACGTTGTATATCACCCCGGTGATCTACCTGGCGCTGGAACGCTTCAGCGGAACGGGTCCGATTGTGGGCGAGGAATTGCCGACTTGAGAGGAGCTTAGTTGAAAGGTGCTTGGCTGAAAGGCGCCTGATACAGCCAGACCGGCCGATCTGCGCTGGCCTGCACCACGGCTGTAGGTACCAGCTCGGTGGCCTCAAACTCAAGGCTGACCAGCCAAGCGCCGGGCTTCATACTCTCGCGCGCTTTGGCCACCGCATGGGGCATCGTCTCGGGGCGCTGAAACAAATACACCAGGTCATAACCCGACCAGTCTTCTTGCCAAATGTCGCCATGCCAAATACGCGCCCAAGGGCAGCGCAGCGCCGCTGCCAAGCGCAAAGGCCAACTAAATTCAATGCCGCAAAAACGCGCTTGCGGGTAGGCCACACGAAGGGCGCGCAAACCGTCCCCCACACCGCAGCCCGCGTCCAACAGCAACGCGCCAGTTGGCAAAGGCGCCACTTGCGGCAGATCGCGCAATGCGTTCAAAGGCGTGGGGAAAATCGGTGCGTCATGCCAAGCATGAACGGGGTAAATCAGCAGGGCCAAGGCCAAAGGCACCAACCAGCCCCAGGCCGGTATAGCGTCAGCGCCAGAAAGCCAAAGCGAGACGGGAAAGCCCAGTGCCAACGCCCAACGACGCGCGGGAGTGCGGCCCACAAAACTGAAGGCCACCGCCATGGCACAGGCCAGCGCCATGGCCCACAGTGGGGCTAAATAGTCAGAGGCATTGAGGTAAAGCAACCAAGCGCCGCCCCACACCAAGAGGGCCGGCACAGGCCATGTAAGCAGTTTGGACAAAGGCGCTCCCCGGACAAGCCAGACAAGTGGCGACAGGCCTATTATTCCTTGTACATCACCGTGATGCTGATGCGACGGTTGCGCGGGTCTTTGGGGTCGTTCGGGTTGTAGGGCGCGCTGTCGGCAACGCCCTCAATCTTGGCAAAGCGACTTTCAGGCACGCCTTTTTTGGCGATGATTTTTCGGGTTTCTTCGGCCCGTTCAGCCGACAACGACCAGTTGTTGCGACCATCGGTATTGGCAAACGCGACGCTGTCGGTGTGCCCACGAATCGCCAATTTGTTGTCCATCTTGGTCACGCTCTTGGCCACCTCGTTCAGCAGCACCTGGGCCTTGGGCGTCAACTGCGTCGTGCCCAAACCAAACATGGCAAAGTCGGCTTTATCGATGATCTCGATGCGCAGACCTTCTTTTTCTCGTACAAACTTAACCTGGTCGCTCATACTTTCCAGGCGCGGGTTTTTGGCTAAACTCTCTTTGACTTCTTTTTCCAGCTTGTCAAAATTGGCTTTGTCTTGCTGCTCGGCCACCTGCTTTTTTTGGTCTTCGGTCAGGCTCTCTGGATTG
>CANGEG010000189.1 GCA_947452725.1 Comamonadaceae bacterium
CGGCACGATGAACTACTCATCGGCTTGGTTTGACGGCGACCTGAGCCGCCCCATGCAAGAGGCGCAAACCGCCAAAGTGCGCCGCGCCCTGCGCATGACGCAAGTGCAGCCGGGTGACCGGGTGCTGGAGATTGGCTGCGGTTGGGGCGCCCTGGCTGAGGCCGCGACCACCGAGTTTGGTGCGCACATCACGGGCGTGACCCTGTCGACCGAGCAGCTCGCCTTTGCCCAGCAACGCCTGCAAGGGCTGCAGCGCGCAGACCAAGCCGATTTGCGCTTGCAAGACTACCGCGATATCAACGACGGCCCCTACGACGCGGTGTGTTCGATTGAAATGATCGAAGCTGTGGGGCGTGAATACTGGCCGACGTACTTCGCCAGCATTGCGCGCTTGCTCAAACCCGGTGGCCGCGCCTGTATTCAAAGCATCGTGATCGACGACAGCTTGTTTGAGCGCTATATTCAGTCCACCGATTTCATTCAGCAGTACATCTTTCCGGGTGGCTGTTTGCCCAGTCCGAGCGAGTTTCGCAAGCAAGCACAAGCTGCTGGTTTGCAGGTGGTTGACGAGTTGAAATTTGGTCCCGATTACGCCGAAACCTTGCGCCGCTGGCGCCAAGACTTCATGGCGCAACTGGCGGGCGTGCGGCAACTCGGGTTTGACGATCGCTTCATCCGCCTGTGGGAGTTTTATCTGGCTTACTGCGAAGCGGCCTTCGATGAGGACAACATCGATGTGGTGCAGTTCACTTTGGCCAAACCGGCGTGAGTGGTCTGTGACGTCTGCGTCCACTTTCCCCTTGCGAACGCTCTTGGCTGGGGTCCTGGCAGGCCTGCTGGTGTTCAGCGCCGCCCAGGCGTTTGAATCGCCCGTGCCCGGCGCCGAGCCCACTGCCCCTGTGCGCATGACCGTGTGGGGTTTTGACGTGTACGACGCCACGCTGTGGGCTCGGCCTGGGTTTGCGCCGGCGCAGTACGTGCGCCATCCGTTTGCTTTGGAGCTGCAGTACCTGCGCGGCCTAAAGGGCGAGGCCATTGCCCAGCGCTCGCTCGACGAAATGAAGCGTCAAGGCCCGATCAACGCGCGGCAAAGCCAAGCCTGGCTCAATGCCATGCAAGGCCTGATTCCTGATGTGCAAAAAGGCGACCGCATCACCGGCGTGCACAAGCCCGAGCAGGGCGCAGAATTTTGGGTGAATGAGCGCCTGGTGGGCCAGGTTAACGATCCCCAGTTTGCACAAATGTTCTTTGGCATTTGGTTGTCGCCCCAAACCTCCGCGCCCGAAGTGCGCAAAGCCTTACTGGCGCGCTGGCCTTAAAGCCACCCAACCATCGTTATCGCCGCCGACATGACCCCTCAAGCCTCGCCTGCCGCATTCGGCCATGCCAACAGCGCGGCCGCGGGCTTGCTCGGCTTGCCTCTGGCCTTCGTGGCCTTGCCGCTGTACGTGCATTTGCCGCATTGGTATGCCACCCACTATGGCGTGCCCCTGGCGGCGTTGGGCGCGGTGCTGCTGCTGAGCCGCTTGACCGACGCCTTGGTCGATCCGTTCATGGGCCGGCTCAGTGACCGCTTGTACGCGCGCGCCATGCCTGCGGTGTTTGGCGCCGCAGCGCTGGCGGCTTTGTGCTTGGCCTTGGGGTTCATAGGATTGTTTTTTCCGCCCACCCGCTGGACCACGCAAGGCAGCCAAACGCACTTGCTGCTGTGGGTCGCCGCAATGCTGACGCTCAGCCACCTGGCCTATAGCGCCTTGGGCATCTTGCACCAGTCCTGGGCGGCCTTGTTGGGGGGCGACGCGCTGCAGCGCAGCCGTGTGGTGACTTGGCGCGAAGGCTGGGGATTGCTGGGCGTGTTATCGGCGGGCGCTTTGCCTGCGCTGGTGGGCATGGAGGGGACGGTCTGGGTGCTGGCGGTCACTTTGGCGTTGGGGTTGTGGGCCTGGTCGCGCAGCATCAGGCCGGTCATGCACGCTCAAGCTGAGGCGTCTGAATCGACAGGGTCCTTGACCCTGCCTTGGCGTTTTGCCGCATTCAGGCGCTTGATGGGGGTTTTCTTGCTTAACGGCATTGCCAGCGCTGTGCCCGCCACCTTGGTGCTGTTCTTTGTGCAAGATCAAATTCAGGCGCCTGCTTCCATGGCACCCTGGTTCTTGTCCTTGTATTTTGCGGGCGGCGCGTTGTCGCTGCCGCTTTGGCTGGCCGGCATACGCCGCATCGGTTTGGCCCGTGCTTGGTTGGTGGGTATGGGTTTGTCGGTGCTGACTTTCGCCGGCGTCAGCCTGTTGGGCGCTGGCGATACCGCTGGCTTCGCCTGGGCCTGCGTGTTGTCCGGTTTGGCGCTGGGCGCTGACTTGGCCGTGCCCGGTGCTTTGCTCACTGGTTTGATTGACGCCTTGGGTTTTCGCGCCCGCGCGCAAGGCGCATTTCTGGGTTGGTGGAGTCTGGCCACCAAACTGAATTTGGCCCTGGCGGCCGGCACGGCCTTGCCCTTGCTGGGTCTTTGGGGCTATGCCCCCGGCAGCCAAACCCCCGCCGCCTTGCAGGCCCTGACCTGGGCTTATGTGTTGCTGCCCTGTGCGCTCAAGTTGTGCGCAGCATTGGGTTTGTATGTTTTTTTCGTCCGGCCAAGGAGTCTTGTATGAATCGACGTTTGCTTTTAAAACGCATGAGCAGCTGGCCTGCAGTGCTGCCTGCCCTGTCCGCAGGCGGTGCGGTCACTGTGCTCAGCGCTTGCGCCGGGCCGCAGCCCCACGATTACGCGCAGGAAAAACCGGTGCTCGATTTGCGCCAGTATTTCAACGGCACCGTGGACGCTTGGGGCGTTTTTACCGACCGCAACGGCAAAGTGGCCAAGCGTTTCACGGTGCTCATGCAGTGCAGCTGGCACGGCAATGAAGGTGTCCTGGATGAAGCCTTCACCTACAGCGATGGCACCTTACAACGCCGTGTCTGGCGGATTCAGGCTTTGCCTGACGGCCGCTACGTGGGCCGCGCCGACGATGTGGTGGGCCAGGCCCAGGGCCAAGCCAGTGGCAACGCCTTGCGCTGGCAATACACCTTGGCCTTGCCCGTGGATGGGCGGGTGTGGGAAGTGCAGTTTGACGACTGGATGTACCTGATGAATGACCGCGTGATGCTGAACAAAGCGGTGATGAGCAAATGGGGTGTGCGCTTGGGTGAAGTCACCTTGTCGTTCGCGCGCAGATGAGGCTCGCTCCTTTGAATAAGCCCATGACGCAATGGGCCGGCAAGCGGGTGTGGCTGATTGGTGCCTCCAGCGGCATTGGCTTGGCCTGCGCCCAGGCCTTGGCCCATGCGGGCGCGCTGGTGGTGGTTTCGGCTCGCAAGGTAAATGCCTTGGCCGGTTTGCCCCTTATCCACGCCGTACCCATGGACGTGACAGACTCCGCCAGCGTGCAGTCTGCCACCGCGCAAGTGGCGGCCACGCTGCTGCAGCACCCCAGCCTGGGCGGTCCGCTCGATTTGGTGGTGTATTGCGCAGGTCATTACCACGCGCAACGCGCCACCGAGTTTGACCTGCCCGACATGCTGCGCCATCAAGAGGTGAACTACGCTGGCGCACTGCGTGTGCTCGACGCGGTGCTGCCGCTGTTATTGGCGCAAGGCCAGGGCCACATCAGTTTGGTCAGCAGCGTGGCGGGTTGGCGCGGCCTGCCCAACGGCTTGGCCTATGGCCCGACCAAAGCCGCGCTGACGCATTTGGCCGAATCGCTGTATTTGGATTTGCAAGACCGCGGCATTGGCGTGAGCGTGATCAATCCCGGCTTCGTGGCCACACCCTTGACGGCACAAAACAATTTTCCAATGCCCGCGTTGATCACGCCCGATCAAGCGGCCATCGCCATGCTCAAGGGCTGGGCGCAAGGAGCTTTTGACATTCACTTTCCCAAACGGTTTACGCTGTGGCTCAAACTATTGCGTGTGTTGCCTTACCGTTGGTACTTTGCTCTGGTGCGCCGCTTTACAGGACTGTGATGACCCAAGACACTTTCGACGCTCCCAACTATCGAGACCGCACGGCCGCTTTGGCGGCCTATTTTGAGAATCTGTCGCTCGCCAGCGTGGCGCAGTTGCCGTTGTTGTATGCGCCCGAGGCGCGCTTCAAAGACCCGTTCAACGAGGTTCAAGGTTTGCAGGCGATCGCACAAATTTTCGAGCACATGTACAACTCACTTGATGCTCCGCACTTTGTGATTACGCGCAGCTTGGTGGACGGCGACCAGGCGTTTTTAACCTGGGATTTCAAGTTCAAGTTCAAGCGCTTTGACACGCAGACTTTGCAAACCGTGCGCGGGGGCACGCATTTGCAGTTTGATGCCCAAGGCCTGATCACCTTGCACCGCGATTATTGGGATGCGGCCGAAGAGCTTTACGAGAAGCTGCCGCTCGTGGGCGGTGTGATGCGCTGGCTCAAAGCGCGTGCCGTCACTTGAGTGGTGCAGTTGAGTTGAACGGCGACCGCGCAGGCCGTTAATTTTCAGACCGGCCGAGTGTCGATGAAGCTGGCGCGCTGCGCCAGTTTGTCGTGCAGCCGTTGCAGTTGCGGCTGGTTAGTGCGCCAGTCGAGTTGCGGAAAACGGAAATCCAAATAACCCACGGCGCAGACCACGGCAATGTCTGAAAGGCTCATGTGGATGCCTGAGCAAAAAGCTTTTTCGCCCAGTCCGCGCTCCATGGCCTGCAAGGCCAATTCGATTTTGCCCATCTGGCGCTCTATCCAGGGGGTGCTGCGCTGCGCCTCGGTGCGGCCGGGCCAAGTGGCTTCCAGGCGCGCCAAAATGGCCGCGTCCAAAAGGCCATCGGCCAAGGCCTCCCAAGTTTTGACTTCAGCGCGTTCCCGGCCACCGGTCGGTATCAGTTTGCCCACGGGCGACAAGGTGTCCAAATATTCGACGATCACACGCGAATCAAACACCGCCTCTCCGCCCTCCATGACCAAGCAAGGCACTTTGCCCAAAGGGTTGGCGCTGTGGATTTGGGTCTGTGGCGACCACACGTCTTCGGCGACGAAGTGGTAGTCCAGTTTTTTCTCGGCCAACACCATGCGCACTTTGCGCACATAAGGACTGGACACGGCACCGATGAGTTTCATAAAGGCAATTGGGCAGGGGCTACTTCAAAGAGTAGCCATTCTAGGTGACGACCTACAATTGGGGGATGACTTTCTCTCCGATCTCCGCCCTTTCGCCGCTGGATGGCCGTTACGCCAGCAAACTCAACGCCCTTCGCCCTTTGATGAGCGAGCAAGGCTATATGCACCGCCGTGTGCAGGTCGAGCTGGCTTGGTTCACCGCTTTGTCTGATGCCGGCTTTGCCGAGTTCAAACCCTTGACCCCCGGTGCTCGCAATTATCTGACTGGTTTGGTGAAAAACTTCTCTGAGGCCGATGCGGTGGCCATCAAGGAAATTGAAAAAATCACCAACCACGATGTGAAGGCCGTGGAGTACTGGATCAAATCCAAATTCAAAGACCGGCCTGAGCTGGAAAGCGCCTCGGAGTTTGTGCACTTTGCCTGCACCAGCGAGGACATTAACAACACCAGCCATGCCCTGCAGCTCAAAGGCGCACGCGCGCAGGTGATGTTGCCAGCCCTGGACGGCCTGATCGATAAACTGCGCAGCATGGCGCATCAATTTGCCGAAGTGCCCATGCTCAGCCGCACCCATGGTCAAACCGCCAGCCCCACTACCGTGGGCAAAGAGTTGGCCAACGTGGTGATGCGCTTGCGCGGTTGCCGCGAGAAAATTGCCGCCGTGAAACTGATGGGCAAGATGAACGGCGCGGTGGGCAACTTCAACGCCCATTTGTCGGCCTGGCCCGAG
>CANGEG010000190.1 GCA_947452725.1 Comamonadaceae bacterium
CTGTGGAGAGGAAGGCTCTGGCCTTGCGCGTAAGCGTAAGACGAAACCAGCCTCTGTGAAGCAGGAACCCACCGAAGCGACTATGCGTGAGGCAACTCATGTGTAGCACCGTAGGAATCCCCTGCCTTTAGGCAGGGGAGGATGTCAATTCCAATGGATTGAGTGAAAGGGTTCGCCAGCTGACAGACGTGATTTGGCCGCTCAGAGATGATGCGAACGGGCGGTGGTTCAAGCTGTTTTGGCTTCTCCCCGAATCGAGAAAGTCATTAAAAATGCGAAACAACGGTGAAGGTCCCCGTACCTTTTTAGGTGGTAAGGTTGTGACTGCTGATGCAGCGGTGCGCACCATTCGCAATGGCGACACGCTGGCCACCGGCGGGTTTATTGGGATCGGGTTTGCGGAAGGTTTAGCGATTGCTTTGGAGCAACGATTTTTGGGGCAAGATTCTTTAACTTCTGTCGGAAGCCCCAGCGGCCTGACATTGGTTTACTCAGGCGGACAAGGCGATGGACAAGACCGTGGACTGAATCATTTGGCCCATGCGGGATTACTGAAATGTGTCATTGGGGGCCACTGGGGCCTGGCGCCCAAGTTGCAGCAGCTGGCCATTAACAATCAGATCGAGGCCTACAACTTGCCCCAGGGCGTTATCAGCCAGTTGTTCCGCGATATCGCCGCGCACCGTCCGGGACTGATCACGCGTGTCGGGCTGGGCACATTTGTAGATCCCCGTTCAGGTGGTGGGCGAGTCAATGCTTGCAGCCAAGCTCAATTGGTCCAGTTGCTGCGCCTTAATGGCGAGGATTTTTTACTCTACAAAACCTTTCCAATAAACGTCTGCTTGTTGCGCGGCACGACCGCTGATGAACAAGGCAACATCAGCATGGAACGCGAGGCGCTGACGTTAGACTCCTTGGCGATCGCCATGGCGACGCACAACTCCGGGGGGACCGTGATTGTTCAGGTTGAAAGGCTCGCCAAAGCCCATTCCTTGTCGTCGCGTCAAGTGAAAATCCCTGGCATCTTGGTCGACTATGTTGTGCTGGCGGATAAGCCTGAGCGGCATATGCAAACCTTTGCTGAGCCCTATAGCGCGGTTTTCTCGGGTGAGCTGCAAAGCCCTCCCCAACCACACCCTGTAACGCTCTTGGATGCTCGCAAGATCATTGCACGGCGCGCCGCAATGGAGTTGAGAGCGCACGACATCGTCAATTTGGGCGTGGGCATTCCTGAGTGCATTGCCAACATTGCTGCCGAAGAAAATTTGGTTGACTTGATGACCCTGACTGCGGAACCTGGCGTGGTGGGTGGACTGCCCGCAAGTGGTTTGAATTTTGGTGCGGCCACCAATGCCGAAGCGATACTGGACCAACCTTATCAGTTTGATTTTTATGACGGCGGTGGTCTTGACATCGCCTTTCTCGGTTTGGCCCAGGTCGACGCCAAGGGACACGTGGATGTGAGCCGCTTTAACAGTCATCTGGCGGGTGCGGGTGGGTTTATCAGCATCAGCCAGAACACCCAACGCGTTGTGTTCGTCGGCACTTTTGGTGCAGGTCACCTTGAGGCCAAGGTGCTGCAGGGCAAATTGATGATCACGCGGGAGGCTAATTTGAAAAAATTCATTCCCTGTGTGGAGCAAATTACCTTTAACGCCATTGACGCTTTTGCGCGCAAGCAGTCGGTTTTGTTTATCACTGAACGCTGCGTTTTCCGCCTGTCAGCAACTGGCTTGGAGTTGACTGAAATTGCCCCAGGGATTGATTTGGAGCGTGACGTATTGGCGCGGATGGATTTTCGCCCCTCTGTTTCTACGCATCTCAAACGCATGGACGCTCGTATTTTCTGCGAACCACCCATGTCCTTACGAGACGACCTTCTGAGTGTGCGCGATTCGCGCCGCAACCATTTTTCAGAGAATTGAACGCGATGAATATTCATGACGTCAAGGCCAATGCCTTTGCCATGCCACTGACTAGTCCGTCTTTTCCGCGAGGACCTTATCGCTTTACTCAACGAGAGTTTTTGGTCATAACCTATCGAACTGACTTGGATGCTTTGCGTGCGGTTGTGCCTGAGCCTTTAAAAATTTCCGAGCCGCTTGTGAAGTTTGAATTCATCCGCATGCCCGACTCCACCGGTTTTGGGTCTTATACCGAATCTGGTCAAGTGATTCCGGTAAGTTTGCATGGCGTGAATGGCTCTTACGCCCACGCCATGTATCTCAACGACCATCCCCCCATTGCCGGAGGTCGAGAGCTTTGGGGCTTTCCTAAAAAGCTGGCCACGCCCAAGCTGGAAATTGAAATCGATACCTTGTTGGGTACCCTGGATTACGGCAAGGTTCGGATTGCCCAGGCCACAATGGGTTACAAGCACTGTGCGATTGATCCGGCATTGGTATTGGCTTCGCTTGTGGCCCCCAATTTTTTATTGAAAATTATTCCCCATGTGGATGGCACACCACGGATATGTGAATTGGTTCGTTACTACACCACGCAGGTCAAGCTGCGCGGTGCTTGGACTGGGCCGGGTTCACTTGAACTGCACCCCCATGCGCTGGCTCCCGTGTCAGAGTTGCCGGTACTTCAAATTGTTTCGAGTCTTCACTTTGTGGCAGATCTGACCTTGGGACTTGGGGAAGTTGTTTACGATTATTTGGCTTGACCGATGGTTGGATGTGGGTAGGTGCAACAGATCGTCGCCCATTTCAGGGGTTTGCTTGCTCGCTTTTTTCGTCAGGATGACGAGGTCGGATCCCCCCCCTTTATTTGGAACACGGTGCAAAGGCCAATCAGCGAACCAAGCTAGGATACAAATGCACGGCGATGGCCATGAGTAACAGGGTGGTGAGAATAAGAACGCCCACGTCCGACGCAACATGCATGGTCAGGACGTCCCCAGGAATCATCAGGCTTCTTAGGGCGTCGACGAGGTAGGTTAAAGGGTTGAAGCGTGCGACTGCCCGCAGCCACTGGGGCATCAAGTCCAGTGGGTAGATGGCGCTACTGGCAAAAAATAGGGGCATGGTCAATACCTGTCCTACGCCCATGAAACGTTCACGTGTTTTGACGATGCAAGCAACGATCAGGGAAAAAGTTGAAAACAGGGCGGAGCCCAGAATGACGGTGCCAAGTACGGCCACAACGGCCAGCGTATCGTAGCGAAGTGGTAGGTGCATCAGTGCTGCCAATCCATAAATGACGCCGCATTGCACCAAGCCGCGAAAACCCGCAGACAAAGCCTTGCCCAAAACCAAGGCACTTCGGTATGCGGGGCTGACCAATTGCTTATGAACCACACCCAGGTCACGCTCCCAGATGACCGCGATCCCGTAAAAGATGGCGCTAAACAGCACGCTCTGCGCCAAAATGCCCGGCGTCAGGAAAACCAGGTAGCTGCCAGGCCCGCTGTGGATGCCGCGCACTTTCTCCATCACTTGTCCGAAAACGGTCAGCCACAATAAGGGCTGCACGGCGCGGGTCATTAGCTCGGTGGGATCGCGAGCAAGT
This sequence comes from Comamonadaceae bacterium, assembly GCA_947452725.1. Taxonomy (GTDB): domain Bacteria; phylum Pseudomonadota; class Gammaproteobacteria; order Burkholderiales; family Burkholderiaceae_C; genus Limnohabitans_A. The sequence continues at coordinate 3,514 of CANGEG010000190.1, forward strand.
TTGCGCAGTTCGACGTCGGCAACCGCTGCAGTTTCTAGGACAAATTTCGCAAGACCCATATCAGTTCATTTGGCGTGCTGTAGCCCGCGTCTCCTGTGTTTCCGAAAATGCGCCTTCGCGCGCAATGCTGCCACTGCAATAAAGTGCAAACACATCGTCCAGGGTTGCGGTCGGCGATAGGGCTGAGCAGAGAGTTCCAGGATTGCCCTGCACGACCAAATGGCCTGCGTTCATGATGGCAATTTCATCACAAAGTTTGGCTGCTTCTTCCATGTCATGAGTGGTTAGCAGCACTGTCATTCCAAACTTCCCTCGCAAAGTACGAAGGCGGTTCCACACCGCATGGCGTGCCAGCGGATCCAAGCCTATGGTTGGCTCATCCAGAAACAACACGGCTGGATGATGCAGCATCGCTTGGGCCAACTCTAGGCGTCTAATCATGCCGCCAGAATAGGTGCTCACCAAACGGTCCGCTGCGTCTTCGAGTTCCATCACTTGAAGGGCGTCTGCAATCCTTGCCGCCCGTTGACCGGAAGGAACGCCATACAGCCTTGATGAAAAAACCAGATTTTCGCGGGCCGTCAGGCCACCATCGGCTGACAGCATTTGGGGTACGTAACCCATATGGCCCCTGACGGCAGCAGGTGCACTCAAGATGCTGAATCCGGCCACCAGAGCATCGCCAGCGCTCGGTGGCAAGAGGGTTGTCAACATTTTGATGAGCGTGCTCTTGCCTGCGCCATTCGAGCCAAGCAATCCAAAAATATGTCCTTGCTTGACCTTGAACGAAACACGGTCTACGGCCACAGAATTACCGAACCTGCGCGTTAAGGCCAACACCTCCAGTGCTGCCGTTCGCGGGGGGGCAGTTGGGCCTGCGGCCCTTGTGTCAGTCAAGCGCAAATTTCGCTTTCAATGGTAATGGTTGTGCTTTTGGCATCCAATTGCCGATGGCTTTCAAAGGGGCTTTGCGGGTGGACCCTGATCGGTGATTTTGCTGCCATTGGGGATCTGCAACCACTCACCAACGAGCAGATCGACTGTGATCAATGCGTCTCCGTGAACCGTGAGCCGATCGCCTACTTTAGTGTGCTCGAGAATCTCTGCAGACATGTGCGGCGCAAAGTGAACCTGATGCGTGCCGTCGAGCAGGAAGCCATCGCAGTCGCCATGCACGTTATAGAGGTACTTGGAGAGAGTACCTTGCACTTCCTTGGCTTGGCTTGCAGGGTGTTTGGGGGATGCGTGGAGCGTGCCATGCGATTTGACTGAAGAGGGAATCATGAAGGGCTCCTGATGTAGGGCAAGTGGGGGCGTTCTCGCTGTGTCATGCACAGCGCCATTCGAAAAACCATTGTGGTTAATCGCATGGTTTTTGTCCGTTCGCCGGCGTACAGCGGCAAATGAAGACACACGAACAGAGCTTGCACGGTCAACCCAAGCTTCAAAAAAGGGCGATTTATCTGAGCTGGCTCCTCCCCCAATTTGCCGCTTATGTCAAATCCCTCTCCGCAGGTAACCACATCGCTCCCACCTGTAAACCCTGCGCTGCCCTCACTGCCTGCACCGTGGCGCGCGCCACGGCCTCAGCCGCCATTACGCACAGCACGGTCATGCCGGGCGATGTTTCTGTCAATCCGGTGGACAGGGCAAACAGCGTATCGCCATCAGACAGGGTGTGCACCGGGTTAATGCTGCGGGCCAGGCCGTCATGGCCGATTTGGGCCAGGCGTTGGGCTTGGGCTTTGCTGAGTTTCGCGTCGGTGGCAATCACACCGATGGTGGTGTTGGCGCCAGCCAGAATCGTCAGGGGAGGCACGCCGGCCAGCAGGCTGCGGCGGGTGTCGCACAGGACTTGGCCGTTGCTTTGGTCACCCTCATGGCGTGCGCCCGCTATCAGCTCGCCGGTGTCGGGATCGATCACGTCGCCCAAGGCGTTGCAGGCGATCAAGGCGCCAACGGTCACGCCGCCCACGCTGACGGAGGCGGTGCCAACGCCGCCTTTCATGGCGCGGTGCATGCCAAACAGTTTGCCCACGCTGGCGCCGCTGCCCGCGCCCACATTGCCTTGCGCAGGTGCTTGGGTTGAGGCGGACAGGCACGCGGCGTAACCGGCTTGGGCGTCGGGGCGAATGGTGGGGTCACCCAAGGTCAAATCAAACAGCACAGCCGCAGGCACGATGGGTACCCTGGCTTGACCCACGTTCAGGCCAATGCCTTGCTCGTCCAGCCAGCGCATCACGCCACCTGCCGCGTCAAGGCCCCAGGCGCTGCCGCCCGACAGCAGCACCGCATGCACCTGATTCACGGTGTTGCCCGGTTCCAGCAAGTC
>CANGEG010000191.1 GCA_947452725.1 Comamonadaceae bacterium
AGTCATGTCCAGCCCGACCGCATAGCCGTACACCAACTCCAGCGCCTTTTCGACTGGAATATTGCGCCCGCCCTTGTTCAGTGCAGCGACCAACTCGGCCTCGTAGTGGTAGTTTTTGGTCAGGGGTGGGTAGGTGTGATCCGGCGTGGTGCTGGCGGCCACATACTGGATGGCGTCGGTCGGCTTTTGAAAGAAGAACGGCGGCTCACGCGTCGGGTCCGAACCCATTTCACGCGAATGCGCGGCGTAGTTGCGGCCAATACAGTAAATGCGCCGCACCGGAAAAAGCTCGTCAGAACCGGCAATGGGCACATGAATCTGGGGCACCACAAACGGGGTTTTTAACTGTTGCTGGGCCATGCCGGGCGTGACGCAACCGACCAGCGCTCCGGTCGACACCAGCGCCGAGCTTTGGAAAAAATGTCTTCTGTCCATGTTTGTCTCCTTGTTGTAAAGGCATGATAAGCGAGAGCCAGCTTTGCCGCTGCACGTTATGCTCAGGGCTTGTACGTGCGTGAAATCGCCACCTGGCATTCACTCCTTGAAACCCCAAAAGCTGGCGGTCACATAAAATGGGCCAATTGCTATTGCTTTGCCATTGCACCTTGGAATACTTTATGTCTTTGTCTGCCGTCAAATCCCTGATCGCTTTGCTCGCCACTGTCGCCCTCCTATCCTCATGTGGCGGCAGTCATGGCAGCGCTGCCCCGCCCCCGTTGGGCGGATTGACGCTGGAAGCGGGCGAAGGCGGGGTCACCATCACTTGGGCGCCCGTGTCCGGCGTGGACTATTGGGCTTATACCGCCCAGGCCGCAACCATTTGCAAAAACTGCGGTGGCAATAATGCCAACAATTGGAATTCGGTTCTTGGCGCGCAAAGCCGAGGCTGGGCGACGCCCATTACCTCTCCGTACTTTTTTTCAGGCTCGCCCACTCAGCCCAACTTGACCAATGACGTGGTGTACTCCTTCATCATGGACGGCCGCATAAGCGGAGGGCCTGGCGGAGAGGCCACGCCATCCGTTTCAACAACCCCCCGCCTTTCGGGACAAAACTGGTACACAGGCGGCACGATCGGCGCAGGCGGTGTCACAGGCTTGGCCTTTGGCCCCGTCCTGAACACCGCGACCAGCACCTATGCCACCACAGGCACTTATTTGGGCGTAGGCACTGGCGGTAGGAAATTCCAAAGCGCAAACGGTTTAAGTTGGAACGCCATTGCCTCCACCGACGTCACCAACTGGAAAAATGCGACCTATGCCTTTCCCGGCTCATTGATCCAGAAATTTGTGGGCGTGGGTGCCAGTGGCGCGGTGGCTTACAGCACCGACCTCATCACTTGGACCGCAGCGCCTACTGCAGCCACCGTCTCAGCGGGCAGCGACCTCAACAGCGTTGCCAGTAGCAGTAACCTGTTAGTTGCGGTCGGCAACAACGGCACCATCATTCGGTCTACAGACGCAATCACCTGGGTCGCCGCCACTTCGGTGCCCAGTACACCTGATCTTTACGCTGTGAAATACACCATCGTTCCAACCGGCGGCCTTTGGGTGGCCGTGGGTGCAGGAGGCGCTGTGTTCGTCAGTCCTGACGCGGCCACTTGGACGGCGGTGGCTTCGGGCACCACCCAAGACCTGAAAGGCGTTGCCGCCTTGGACAACTATGTCTATGTCAACGGTCTCATCACCGCCACGCACAGTTATTCAGTGGTGGCCGTTGGCAATAGCGGCACAATGATTCAAAGTGAAGACGGCGTCAATTGGAACAGCCGCGCATTAGGAACAAACATTCGCTTAAACGCTATCGTTGCCTCTAGCGGGCTGTTGCCAACCAACCAGTTTATGGTTGTGGGCGATGGCGGCAAAGCCTTTAACAGTCCTGATGGCATAACTTGGACAGCGGCGCCAGCTCCAACCACTCCGGCAAAAACTACCCAGACCTCAGAAAACCTAATCGGCTTGATCCGTGGCTATAACAACCAATACCTGGCTTGGGCGGCAAACGGAAGCACCGTCTACAGCAAGTAAACTCTCACTCCGGGGTGATGTTGGCGGCTTTGACCCACATCGCCCACTTCTTGATTTCTGCGTCGATGGTTTTGGCCAACTGAGCTGAATCTTCAACGTCCAAGTCAATGCCTGCGGCCTGAATTTTTTCTTTTACTTCAGGTTTGGCCAGTACCGCAAGCAAAGTGCTAGTGGCTTTTTTCTGCACATCGGCGGGCAAGCCAGCCGGGGCCATCAAGCCAAACCAAGCGCCGACTGAATAGTCTTTGACGACATCACCAATCGGCGGCACGTTGGGTGCTTTGCTGGCGCGTTTGGCAGTGGTCACACCTAAACCGCGCAAGCGCCCACCGTTCATTTGCGACACTGCGTTTCCCACGTCGGCGAAAGCAAATTGAATTTGCCCACCTAATAAATCTGTTAAGGCAGGAGGAATGCTTTTGTAGGGCACGTTGACGGTTTGCAAACCGGCCATTTGCGACAGCATTGCCGCAGACACCAGCGAGCCCGACGAACCATGGCCAAAAGCCAGCTTGCTAGGATTGGCTTTGCCGTAGGCAATAAACTCTTTCATGTCTTTGGCTGGGAAATCATTCTTCACCATCAAGATAAAACCCGTCTCACCCATCTTGCCAATTGGCGTGAAGTCTTTCACCGGGTCATAAGGCAGCTTTTTATACAAACTCACGTTAGCCGCTTGGGTAGTGCTGGTCGTGACCAAAAAAGTGTATCCGTCCGCCGGTGCAGCCTTGACGGCTTCGGCCCCCAAAATGCCATTCGCACCAGCTTTGTTTTCCACGGTGATAGTTTGCCCCCAGGCCTCACCCATGGCCTGCGCCACAATGCGCCCCACAGCGTCTGTGGCGCTGCCAGCGGTGAACGGGACCACGAATTTAATCGACTTACTGGGATAAATTTGCGCCTGGGCACTCAAAGAAGTGAGGGCAGTGAGCACCAAGGCTGCACTCAGTGTAAGGGTGTGGCGGCGGCTAAAAAAGGGCATGGGTGTCTCCATTTGTACAAGTCATTTGATGCCGCCAGTATGCCCGACGCTGGGCCCTGATCCTTTCCCGCATAGCTCCGTATCAGGCCCGTTAAACTTCAGACCATGAGTTCACCTATTCCTTTTTTCACATTGCAGGTGGAGCCGCAAGGGGACACGGCCGACGCTTGGCCTGAGCACAGCTTGTTAACCTCTCTGGAAATGGGAGGCCTGAATTGGCCCAGCTCCTGCCGTGCGGGCACTTGCCGCACCTGCATGTGTCAGATGTCGACAGGTCAAGTTCGCTACGAAATGCAATGGCCCGGTTTGACGGCCGAAGAAAAAGCTGAGGGTTGGGTGCTGCCTTGCGTGGCTTTTCCCATGCAAGACGTGGTGCTCAAAGACCCCCTGGCTTGAAATAACCGCGCAACTAGGTGCGGATGAAAACCCATCAGTCGTCGATACCCAATTCTTGGATTTTGCGGGTAATGGTGTTGCGACCAATGCCCAGTTTCAGTGCAGCTTCAATGCGCCGACCACGCGTCGTGGCCAATGCCGCTTGAATCAGGCAGGTCTCAAAACGGTTCGTCAGCACATCCCATACATCTTGCCGGTCGGTCGCCAACAAACTCAAGGCTTCCACTTCCAAATCACTCTCCCAACTGGAAGAGCGAGGCTTGTCAGTACCCGCAGAAGGTGCAGACAAGCCGCTGACGGGATGAGGCGCAAACGATGTAGCGCTACTTCCCAATGCACCCGCCGCACTTGCGCTAGCGAATGACGAAGCTCCTTCTCCCTGCGCTGCAGCGGGCAAGGCCACAGCGTCTGTCGCAGCAGGCGAGAACGAGGTGACCATCCCCAAAGTCGAACTGCCCACTCCAAGCACTTCAGGGGGCAGGTCTTTGGTTTCAATGACTTGGGCCGGGGCCATCACCGTTAACCAATGGCAAATGTTTTCCAGCTGACGCACATTGCCCGGGAACTGAAAGGTGGCCAATAAATCGAGCGCCGCTTCTGAAATTCGCTTGGGCTCCACGCCCAACTGCTGAGCGCTTTGCAGTAAAAAGTGGCGCGTCAACATGGGCACGTCTTCACGTCTCTCCCTCAGGGCGGGCAGGCGCAAACGGATCACATTTAAGCGGTGAAACAAATCTTCGCGAAACACTCCTTGCTTGACTCGTTGCTCCAGATCTTGATGCGTTGCCGCGATTACGCGCACATTGGATTTGACGGCGTTGTGACCGCCCACGCGGTAAAAGTTTCCGTCCGACAACACGCGCAGTAAACGCGTTTGCAGGTCGAAAGGCATGTCACCAATTTCGTCCAAAAACAAGGTGCCGCCGTCGGCCTGCTCAAAGCGGCCGCGCCGCGAAGTTTGTGCGCCGGTGAACGCTCCTCGTTCGTGGCCAAACAGTTCACTCTCCAGCAAATCTTTCGGAATCGCCGCGGTATTAATGGCCACAAACGGCCCGCTTGCGCGGGGCGAGTGTTTGTGCAAGGCACGCGCCACCAATTCTTTGCCCGAACCGGACTCGCCGGTGATCATTACAGTCACATTACTTTGCGACAATCGGCCAATGGCGCGAAACACGTCTTGCATGGCAGGCGCTTGGCCAAGCATCTCGGGCGTGGTGGCCATTTTGACTTCGGCCACTTCTTCGCGCTGGCTTTCTTCCACCGCACGGCGGATTAACTCGACCGCCTTTGGCAAGTCAAACGGCTTGGGCAAATACTCAAACGCACCGTTTTGAAAGGCGGAGACTGCGCTGTCTAGATCCGAGAACGCCGTCATGATGATGACCGGCAGGCCAGGCAAGCGCTCCTTGATGGAAGTCAATAAATCCAGGCCCGAGCCCCCGGGCATGCGGATGTCGCTCACCAAGGCTTGTGGGCCGTCGGCATCATCCAAACCATCCAGTGCCTTTAGGACCTCGCGCGGGTTGGTAAAACTGCGCGTGGGCAAACCTTCACGCAACAGTGCTTTCTCAAGCACGAAGCGAATGGATTGGTCATCATCTACGATCCAGATCGGCTTCATTGGGAGACTTGCTTTCTAAAAGGGGTCAAGGCAACGGAATCAGAATTTTGAAATCCGTTCGGCCTGGCATGCTTTCACACTCGATCAAGCCGTGGTGTTGCTGAACAAAGGTTTGCGCCAAAGTCAGCCCCAGCCCGGATCCGCCTTCTCGTCCCGAAATCAACGGAAAGAAAATACGGTCCTTAATCGAGTCTGGTACACCAGGCCCGTTGTCTATGACATGCAATTCCAATGCCAGACGGTAACGCTGCTTGCCAAAAGTCACTTGCCGTGCGATCCGGGTGCGCAAAACGATCTCCGCATCCCCTTCTGCGCGTCGTTCAGTCAGGGCCTGCGCGGCGTTGTGGGCGATGTTCAACACCGCCTGAATCAACTGTTCTCTGTCGCCCCTGAATTCAGGAATTGAAGTGTCGTAGTCGCGCACCACCTTCAGACCCTTGGGGAACTCGGCCAAAATCAGCGAGCGCACACGTTCACAGACCTCGTGCATATTCACATCGCCCACCACATGAGGCCGACGGTGCGGTGCAAGTAAGCGGTCCACCAAAGTCTGCAGGCGATCGGCTTCATGGATGATGACCTGTGTGTACTCCTTGAGGTCTTTGCTGTCGAGCTCCATCTCCAGCAACTGCGCCGCACCGCGAATGCCGCCCAAGGGGTTTTTGATTTCGTGAGCCAAGTTGCGAATCAACTCCTTATTGGCCTGCGCTTGATCGATCAAACGCTCTTCGCGCTCTTGCCGAGTTTGCTGTTCAATAGGCAGCAACTCCACAATCACTTCATCCGGTTGGTCCGTCTGGGCCACAATCACATGCACCG
>CANGEG010000192.1 GCA_947452725.1 Comamonadaceae bacterium
GGCCATGGCCACTGCAGGGTTGAAGTTGCGCGCGGTAAAGCGGAACTGCAAGTTGCCCGAGGTGTCCGCACGCCAGGCCTTAACCAAAGACACATCGGGCACCAAAGCGCGCTCCATGATGTAGGTCTCACCGTCAAACTCACGCGTTTCTTTGCCCTCGGCCACCAAGGTGCCGACACCGGTTTTGGTGAAGAAGGCCGGAATACCCGCGCCGCCTGCACGCAGCTTTTCTGCCAGCGTGCCTTGAGGGGTGAACTCCAAGGCCAACTCGCCCGCCAGGTACTGGCGCTCAAACTCTTTGTTCTCGCCCACGTAGGACGAAATCATTTTGGTGATTTGGCGTGTTTCCAGCAACAAGCCCAGCCCAAAGCCATCCACACCCGCATTGTTGGAAATAGCGGTCAGGTTTTTCACACCCGAGTCGCGCAAGGCGCCGATCAAGGCCTCGGGGATGCCGCACAGGCCAAAGCCGCCCACGCCAAACAGCTGGCCGTCGGCCACGATGTCCTGCAAGGCTGCTGCTGCAGAAGGGTAAATCTTGTTCACAGGTAGCTCCTGAAAAATGAATCAATGAGGTGAACGATACTACGTATTCAACTACGTAATATTTCGTAAAGGGCAAACCCGCGCTTCAGCGCTTAAGCTCCCGCCCCAGAATCGCCGCATCATGACCGAGATTGACTACAAACTGGCCTTTGAATTGGCCCCCATAGGCATGGTGCTGTCACGCAACCGCACCATGGTGGATTGCAATGAACGCGTTTGCGACATGTTTGGCGCCAGCCGTGAGCAGCTCATTGGCCAGACCTTTCAACAGCTCTACCCCAGCGTCGACGAATACGAGCGCACCGGCCAGCGCATCGCGCCGATCTTGAACGCCAACGGTGTATACGCCGACGACCGGGTGATGAAACGGGTCGACGGCCGCTTCAAGGGGGAAACCTTCTGGTGCCATGTAACCGGCCGCGCCCTTAACCGCCAGGCCCCGCATGAAGCTGGCATCTGGACCTTTGAGGACCTGAGCGCAAGGCGCCCTGTAAAGGCCGAACTCACCGCCCGCGAACGTGAAGTCGCCGCCCACCTGATGGGCGGCTTGACCAGCAAAGAAATCGGTAAAACCCTGACGATCAGCCACCGCACGGTGGAAATTTACCGCGCCAAACTGATGCGCAAATACAAGGCTTCCACCACGGCGGACTTGGTGCACAAGCTGATGGCGGGGTAAGGGGAAACTGGCGACAACGCCGAGCCCAGGCAAAGCCTTTCGGCCTCGCCGGTACTTCAGGGGGTGCGGGTGTGCGGTTGCCGCGCAGCGATCCGGGCTTCGATGAAGTCGCGATTTTTGATCGCGTTGGGGTCGCCTTTCCTCGCTGCTTTGCTGAAATAGTGCAGCGCTTGAGCCTCGTCAATTTCCGCCCCCAAACCGTGTTCAAACATCAACCCGATGCTCGACATCGCGGCCGCATTGTCTTGCGCCGCAGCCAGCTTGTACCAACGGATGCCTTCAGCCTAGTTCTGCGGCACGCCCTTGTCATTGGCGTAAAGTTTGCTTTACCCCGTAGATTGAATAATCAATGAAACCTCAGCCCTTGGGTTCCACCACCTCCACCACAGAACGGAACCCATCAATCGCGGAAGGGAAACCGCAGTACACCGTGGCGTGGAGCATGACTTCGCGCAGCTCTTCGGGGGTCACGCCGTTATTCAAAGCGCCGCGCACGTGGCCTTTGAGTTCGGTTTGTTTGCCCAGAGCGGCGAGCATGGCCACAGTGATTAGACTGCGGGTTTTCAGGTCCAGGCCCGGGCGCTGCCATACATTGCCCCAGGCGTTGCGGGTAATGAATTCTTGCATCGGCAAGGTGTAATCGGTGGCATTGGCAAAAGCCCGGTCCACAAAGGACTCACTCATCACCTGAGTGCGGGTGGCCAGACCGTTTTGAAAAGCGGTGTCATTGAACAAGGCGGAATCTTCTGGTTTCATTTGCGGCTAACTTTTGGTGGAAAATGCACACAGCATAAACACAAAGAGACCGCGCATGACGACTAATCGCTACCCAGTGCCTGAGCTGAACAACCTGCCCGAGGACATTCGCGCCAAGATTTTGGAGGTGCAAGACAAAGCAGGCTTTGTACCGAATGTGTTTCTGGCCTTTGCGCGTCGGCCCGCCGAGTGGCGTGCCTTTTTTGCCTACCACGACGCTTTGATGCTGCCCGAGTCGGTGGGACGCGAGAGCGGCCTGACCAAAGGCGAGCGTGAAATGATCGTCACCACCACCAGCGCTGCCAACCATTGCCTGTATTGCGTGGTAGCCCATGGCGCGATCCTTCGCATTTATGAAAAAAAACCGCTTGTGGCTGACCAGGTGGCCATCAACTTTCGCAAGGCCGACATCTCGCCCCGCCAGCGCGCAATGCTCGACTTTGCAATGAAGGTTTGTCAACATTCGGACGAAATTGAGGACGCTGACTTTGCCGCATTGCACGCCCAGGGCTTGAACGACGAAGACGCTTGGGACATTGCAGCGATCACGGCGTTTTTTGGCTTATCCAACCGCATGGCCAGTTTCAGCGGCATGATGCCGAACCCCGAGTTCTACCTGATGGGCCGCGTGCCCAAAGTCAAATCTTGACCCGCACCCGTGCCCTCACATTAAGCAGTGATGTGAGCGAAGCCATTAAGGTGTGACGATCTCGCGCATCCAAGCGGGAAGAGAGACAGCTTTTTGCTGTGGAAAGTCCACCCAAATCGTGGTGGCGCCGCCAGCCGAGTAAATAACGCCCGGCTGGTCGGTGCGCTCAAGCGTGATCCAGCTTTCAAAGGTCGTGCGCCCCGGGTCGCTCACATAGAGCTTGGCCATCACATCGCCCGGAAACTCGATCTGTTTGTAGAAATTGCAAAACGCATTCACGATTACCGGGCCTTCGCCCTTGGGACTGGGGTCACAGCCGAGCTTGACAAACCAGTCAATGCGCACGGTTTCTAGATATCGAAAATAAACCGTGTTATTGACATGACCCATGGCGTCCATGTCGCCCCAGCGCACTGGAATCACCATCTGGTGCACGAATTTCTTGTGTTCTGGCAATTCAAATTTCATGGGGCAAGTTCAGTTTTTAAGTCAGAAATCAGGGTCACGTCAAAGCTACTGTCGGCCTCGTGACTGGATTGAGATCTGATTGTGCGGACTCACCGCATAAAATGAGTCACCAGCCCGACAGTTTTGCCTTGTGCAGCCTTGCGGCCTTTTTTCATTGTTGCAGACGAGAGTCCCATGACCCCTTCAGAAATTTTGAGCACCTACGGCCCGCGTGAATCCATGGAGTACGACGTAGTGGTGGTTGGCGGCGGCCCCGGTGGCTTGTCCACCGCGATTCGCCTGAAGCAATTGGCCGCAGCCAAAGGACAGGACGTTTCGGTAGTGGTGCTGGAAAAAGGCGGCGAGCCCGGCGCACATATTTTATCGGGCGCCATCATGGACCCCAAAGCACTTTGCGAGTTGCTGCCCAACTGGAAAGAGCTGGGCGCGCCGCTGAACCAGCCCGTGACCGACGACGCCTGGAGCTTTTTAAGTGCGACCTCGGCCGTGCGCACGCCAAATGTGCTGCTGCCAGAATGCGCACAAAACCACGGCAACTACATCATTAGCCTGTCCAACTTCACCCGATGGTTGGCGCAACAAGCCGAGAACTTAGGCGTAGAAATCTTCCCCGGCTTCGCCGCCGCTGAAGTGCTCTACAACGAAGATGGCAGCGTTAAAGGGGTTGCCACAGGCAACCTGGGCATTGGCAAAGACGGCGAGCCGACAGAGAATTTTCAGCTCGGCATGGAGTTGCTAGGAAAGTACACCGTGTTTGCCGAAGGCGCGCGCGGCCACTTAGGCAAGCAGCTGATCGCCAAGTTCCAACTTGACGAAGGGCGCGATCCGCAAACCTACGGCATCGGCATCAAAGAAGTTTGGGAGATTGACCCCTCGCGCCACACCCCCGGATTTGTCATGCACAGCGCGGGCTGGCCTTTGCAAAACGACACGTACGGCGGCGCTTTCATGTACCACATGGAGGACAACAAAATTGCCATTGGTTTTGTGGTGGGCCTGAACTACAGCAACCCTTGGCTCAGCCCATTTGAAGAACTCCAGCGCTGGAAAACCCACCCAAACATCAGCTGGTATTTCAAGAACGACCAGGGCGAAGTCAACGCCAAGCGTCTGGGCTACGGAGCGCGCGCCATCACGGCCGGTGGCTTGCTGAGCCTGCCCAAAACCGTGTTCCCAGGCGGCGCGTTGGTTGGCTGTGACGCAGGTTTCCTGAACGTGAGCCGCATCAAAGGCAGCCACGCCGCCATCAAAACGGGCATGCAAGCAGCTGAAGCGGCTTATGACGCCATCGTCGCAGGACGGCAGCACGACGAACTCAGCGCCTACCCTGAAGCTTTTGAAAAAAGCTGGCTTTATACCGAGCTGAACAAATCACGCAACTTCAAGAGCTGGTTCAAAAAAGGCCTCACGGTCGCCACTTTGATGAACGGTTTCGAGCAGTTTGTGCTTCGCGGCCACATTCCATGGACGCTACGCCGAGATAAGGCCGACCACACTTACCTCAAGCCCGCAGCCGAGTGCGCGCAAATTGAGTACCCCAAGCCCGATGGCAAGTTGACCTTTGACCGCCTCTCCAGCGTTTTCATTAGCAACACCAACCACGAAGAAAACCAGCCAGCCCACCTGACGCTGAAAGACGCGTCGGTTCCGGTAAACATCAACTTGGCCAAGTTCGCAGGCCCCGAGTCGCGCTACTGCCCAGCAGGTGTGTACGAGTTTGTGAAGAACGAAGACAACTCCGATCGCTTGCAAATCAACGCGCAAAACTGCGTGCATTGCAAAACCTGCGACATCAAAGACCCGACGCAAAACATCGTCTGGGTCACGCCCGAAGGTGGCGGAGGCCCGAACTACTCCGGCATGTGAACCCCATTGAGCCTTCGGGCTCTTTTTCATGATGGAAAACCCGTACGAGTGAGACCTCGGATTCGCCTCATAATCAAATTTGTATGACAAATTAAATCCTAATTGAAGTCATCTTTTAATTCCTTATCTTTGGAGACACATCGCATGAAATTGAATCCTCTGTTGATCGGTTTGGGCTTGGCCGCTGGTCTGGTCACGGGCGCTTCCGCGCAAACCGTGCTGAAGATTGGTTACGCCACTACCCAAGCCTCCCACTACGGTGTGGGATCTGCGGCATTTTGTGATGAGGTTGAAAAAGGCACACAAGGCCGATACAAATGCCAGCATTTTCCAAACAGTGCGTTGGGTGGTGAGCGCGAAATGATCGAAGCCGTACAACTGGGCACGCTGGATCTGGTGAACACTTCCACTGGTCCCGTAGGCAACTTTGTGCCAGAAGTCAAAATTGTCGACATCCCATTTTTGTTTCGTGACTACGATCACGCACGCAAGGTGATGGACGGTCCCATTGGCCAAGACATTCTGACCAAATTCCCGGCCAAAGGTCTGGTCGCATTAGCGTGGACGGAAAACGGTTTCCGTCACATGACCAACAGCAAGCACCCCATTATCAAACCGGCTGACGCAGCGGGTTTGAAAATGCGAACCATGGAAAACAAGGTGCACATGGACGGATACCGCACCTTCGGCATTCAGCCCACGCCTATGGCGTTTCCTGAAGTGTTTGGCGCGCTGCAGCAAGGCACCGTGGACGGACAGGAAAATCCGATTCCCGTGATTTTGGCCTCCAAA
>CANGEG010000193.1 GCA_947452725.1 Comamonadaceae bacterium
AACGAGCCCTACGCCATTGCCAAAATCGCTGGTATCAAACTCTGCGAAAGCTACAATCGCCAATACGGTGCGAGCCATGGCTTGGACTACCGCAGCGTCATGCCCACCAACCTTTACGGCCCTGGCGACAACTACCACCCCGAAAACTCGCACGTCATCCCCGCGCAGATCCGCCGCTTTCATGAAGCCAAGTTGGCCAACGCCTCAAGTGTCGCCATCTGGGGCAGCGGCACCCCCAAGCGCGAGTTTTTGTATGTAGACGACATGGCCGCCGCCAGCGTGCATGTTATGCAGCTGCCCCAAGCCACCTACGCACAGCACAGTCAGCCCATGCTCAGTCACATCAACGTTGGTTTTGGGGAAGACGTCACCATCGCCCAGCTGGCGCAAACCATTGCCCGCGTGGTCGGTTACAGCGGCCAGGTCACCTTTGACACCACCAAGCCCGAAGGTGCCCCCCGCAAGTGGATGGACAGCACCCGACTCCAACAACTCGGCTGGCAGCCTCAAGTGCAGTTGGAACAAGGATTGTCATTGGCATATAAAGACTTTCTTACCCGACTGACAAAATGACCCAACCCAAAGTCGCCCTCATTACGGGTATCACTGGTCAAGACGGCTCTTACCTGGCTGAACTATTGCTGGACAAAGGCTACATCGTCCACGGCATCAAACGGCGGTCCAGCTCGTTCAATACCCAGCGGGTGGACCACATCTACCAAGACCCGCATGTGGACAACGCCAACTTCAAGCTGCATTACGGCGACCTGTCAGACACCAGCAACCTGGTGCGCATCGTGAAAGAAACACAGCCAGACGAAATCTACAACCTCGGTGCACAGTCGCATGTGGCCGTCAGCTTTGAAAGCCCCGAATATACCGCCGACGTGGACGCCATGGGCACCCTGCGCTTGCTCGAAGCCATTCGCATCTTGGGCCTGGAAAAGAAAACCCGTTTTTACCAAGCCAGTACCAGCGAACTGTATGGCCTGGTGCAAGAAACCCCGCAAAAAGAGACCACGCCCTTTTACCCCCGCAGCCCCTACGCCGTGGCCAAAATGTACGCTTACTGGATCACCGTCAACTACCGCGAGGCGTATGGCATTTACGCCTGCAACGGCATCTTGTTCAACCATGAAAGCCCACGCCGGGGCGAGACCTTTGTTACCCGCAAAATCACCCGCGGCCTGGCCAACATCAGCCAAGGTCTGGAAGACTGCTTGTACATGGGCAACATCGACGCCCTGCGCGACTGGGGCCACGCCAAAGACTACGTGCGCATGCAGTGGATGATGCTGCAACAAGACCGACCCGAAGACTTTGTCATTGCCACCGGCGTGCAATTTAGCGTGCGGCAATTCATCGAATGGACCACCGCCGAACTGGGCATACAAATCCGTTGGGAAGGCGAGGGCGTCAATGAAGTTGGATACGCAGACGGCAAGGCCATCATCCGAATCGATCCCCGCTACTTCCGCCCCACCGAAGTTGAAACCCTGCTTGGTGACCCCGCCAAAGCGAAGCAAAAGCTCGGCTGGGTGCCTGAGATCACTGTGCAGCAAATGTGCGCTGAAATGGTGGCAACAGACTTGGCTCAAGCCAAACAACACGCTCTACTCAAATCCAATGGCTACAACGTTAACGTCAGTGTGGAATAAACAATGAAAGCAGTCATTCTTGCGGGTGGACTTGGAACTCGAATTTCCGAGGAGACCTCCACCCGTCCCAAGCCCATGATCGAGATTGGTGGCAAACCCATCTTGTGGCACATCCTCAAGACATACTCGCACCACGGCATAAATGACTTTGTGATCTGCTGCGGCTACAAAGGTTATGTCATCAAAGAGTACTTTGCGAATTACTTTTTGCACATGTCAGACGTGACCTTTGACATGAGTCAAAACAGCATGGAAGTGCACCAACGCAAAGCCGAGCCATGGAAGGTGACTTTGGTCGACACGGGCGATGAAACCATGACTGGCGGTCGCGTCAAGCGAATTGCCGATTACGTCAAAGGCGAAGATGCGTTTTGCCTCACCTACGGTGATGGAGTTGGTGACATCAACATCACCGACTTGATTGCATTTCACAAATCGCACAACCTCAAAGCCACCTTGACTGCCACGATTCCACCGGGTCGTTTTGGTGCGCTCGATCTCAAGGGGCATAAAGTCAACAACTTTAAAGAAAAGCCTAAAGGTGACGGAGGCATGATCAACGGGGGGTTTTTTGTCTTGTCACCGCAAGTGATCCACTACATCCAAGACGACAAAACCATTTGGGAGCGCGAGCCCTTAGAGCAGTTGGCTGAAGAAGGCCAATTGGCGGCTTACCCGCATGAAGGTTTTTGGCAACCGATGGACACCTTGCGCGACAAAAACCATCTGGAAGAATTGTGGCAATCAGGCCAAGCGCCTTGGAAAGTCTGGGTGTGAACCCCGAATTCTGGCGAGGTAAACGCGTCTTATTGACGGGGCACACAGGCTTCAAGGGCAGCTGGCTCTCGTTGTGGCTTCAGTCTATGGAGGCTGAACTGATTGGTTACGCTTTGCCTGCCCCCACCACTCCCAGCTTGTTTGACGAAGCGCAGGTAGCTCAAGGCATGAACAGTGTGGTTGGTGACATACGCGACTTGAATCAACTGCAATCAGTGTTTACCCAATACAAACCCGAGATCGTCATCCACATGGCGGCCCAACCTCTGGTGCGTTACTCATATCAAAACCCGGTTGAAACTTATTCGACCAATGTCATGGGCACAGTACACCTGCTGGAATGTGTGCGCAACACACCCGGCGTTAAGGCGGTGGTCAACATCACCACCGACAAGTGCTATGAAAATAAAGAGTGGCTATGGGGTTACCGAGAAAACGAACCTATGGGCGGGTTCGACCCTTACAGCAACAGTAAGGGCTGTGCTGAGCTGGTGAGCTCGGCCTATCGGTCTTCATTTTTTAACTCTGCCAATTATGTTGAGCATGGCGTGGCCATGGCCACAGTACGTGCCGGTAACGTCATTGGCGGCGGCGACTGGGCTAAGGATCGGTTGATTCCCGACATCCTTTCAGCGTTTGGGCATGGCAGGTTGGTGGCTATTCGAAACCCTAACGCCATCAGGCCCTGGCAACATGTGATGGAGCCTTTGCGTGGGTACATGACATTGGCAGAAAAATTGTATTCAGAAGGCGCTGCATTTGGAGAAGCATGGAACTTTGGCCCCAATGATGAAGACGCCCAGCCAGTGGGTCGGATCACACAACAAATAGCAGAACTGTGGGGCCAGGATGCTAAATGGCAAATAGATGCGGGCCCACACCCGCATGAAGCGCATTTCTTGAAGCTGGACATATCTAAAGCCCGTGCTCGACTGAACTGGCAACCCACACTTAGTCTGCCAGAAGCACTCTCGTTGATTGTGGACTGGTCAAAGCAGCGCCAAGCAGGGGTGAATGTTCGCGAGTTGACTCTGAGTCAAATTCAAAACTATCAAAATATTTTAATTAAAAGCTAACCAATATGGAAAACACTAAGACACAAGCCATCAGAGCGCAAATCGCAGAATTGGTGAAAGAATACGCTGCCATCTCATTGGCGCCACAACCCTTTTTACCTGGCATGTCGGTTGTGCCGCCATCGGGCAAAGTGATTGGTGTAGAAGAGCTTCAAAACATGGTTGAAGCCTCCTTAGACGGCTGGCTCACCACCGGTCGATTCAATACAGCGTTTGAGAAAAAATTAGCCGCCTTTATTGGCATAAAGCACCTAATTACAGTCAACTCTGGGTCATCAGCCAACTTGGTCGCATTCAGCACGCTCACATCGCCCAAGCTGGGTGACCGCGCCATTCAAAAAGGCGATGAAGTCATTGGCGTTGCGGCTGGATTTCCAACCACAGTTAACCCCATCATTCAATACGGTGCAGTACCTGTGTTTGTGGATGTGGACCCATTGACCCACAACATCGATTCCAGCAAGATTGAAGCTGCTATCAGCTCCAAAACCAAGGCCATCATGCTTGCCCACAGTTTGGGTAACCCCTTTAACCTGGATGTGGTTACCGCCATTTGCAAAAAATACAAACTGTGGTTGGTTGAAGACTGCTGCGATGCTTTGGGCACCACCTACCGCGGCCAAATGGTGGGCACCTTTGGTGACATTGCCACCTTGAGCTTTTACCCCGCGCACCACATCACCATGGGTGAGGGCGGTGCAGTGTTCACCAATCATGATGAGCTCAAAACTATTGCAGAAAGCTTCAGGGACTGGGGGCGTGATTGTTATTGCCCGCCGGGTAAAGACAACACCTGTGGCAAACGCTTTTGCCAAAAGCAAGGCAGCTTACCTGAGGGTTATGACCACAAATACACCTACAGCCATTTGGGCTACACCCGATCAGTGCGGTCATGCACTTCGCTGGGCTTAAGGCGGTTGGCGAGTCTGCTGAAAAGCCGCTTGACTACTACGACAACAACGTCACTGGCACTCTTCAATTGCTCGCCGCGATGGGTCGGGCCGCAGTAAAGACACTCGTCTTTTCCTCCTCAGCCACCGTTTATGGCGATCCCGTCAACGTGCCCATCCATGAAGATTTCCATCGATCTGCCACCAACCCTTACGGCCGCACCAAGTTGATGGTAGAAGACATCCTTGCCGATTTGTGTCAGGCCGATCCTCAGTGGCGGATTGCCCGCTTACGCTACTTTAATCCAGTAGGTGCACACGAATCTGGCCTGATTGGTGAAGCCCCGCAAGGACTGCCCAATAACCTCATGCCCTACGTGGCGCAAGTGGCGGCTGGCCAGCGCGAGTACCTCAATGTGTGGGGCGATGATTACGCTACGATTGATGGGACTGGGGTGCGCGACTATATCCATGTCTGCGATCTGGCAGAAGGGCATGTCGCCGCACTTGATTATTTGAACCGTGTGCATGGCCTGTTGACACTGAATCTGGGCACCGGTATGGGGCACTCGGTTCTGGAAATAGTCAAAACTTTTGAAAAAGTATCTGGGCATGTCATCCCCTATAAGATTGGGCCCCGTCGAGCTGGGGATATTGCCAAGTGCTGGGCAGACACCACGCTGGCGGAGCAACAACTGAACTGGAAAGCTAGCCGTGGGTTGGAGCAAATGTGTATCGATGCCTGGCGGTGGCAGCAGTGCAGTGTGGCGTTGGGCTATTTACACAGTGACAACGGGTGAGCAAGGTTAATCCATTCACAATAGGCATAGATGCCACCAACTTGCGCGCCGGTGGCGGTGTTACGCATCTATTGGAGTTGCTGAGTGCTGCGCAACCCGCAGAGCATGGTATTGAGCGTATCGTAGTTTGGGGTGGCAAGCCAACTTTGAAAGCACTTAAAACTCAGCCCTGGCTAAGCAAGCGCAATCCCTTGGCGTTGGATAAAGGGTTGCTACAGCGCACGCTGTGGCAGCGTTACCGTTTGTCGCAAGCCGCGCGTGATGAAGGCTGTGATGTGTTGTTTATACCGGGGGGTAGTTATGCGGGAAATTTCTATCCAGTGGTGACCATGAGCCAAAATCTGCTGCCGTTTGAGATGCCTGAATTACTGCGCTATGGCTGGACTTTGTTTACGCTTAAATTGTTGCTACTGCGCTTGACACAATCGCGCTCGTTCCGAAAAGCTGA
>CANGEG010000194.1 GCA_947452725.1 Comamonadaceae bacterium
CTGGAAAAATCCTAGCACCCAGCAAGACGAGATCCATGTAGCGGGTGAGCCGGTGGGCTTCATCATTGAGCTGGAAAACGGTTTCAAGATTTACCACATGGGTGACACGGGCCTGTTTGGTGACATGAAATTCATCGCCGAGTACTACAAGCCCGATCTGGTGCTGATGCCCATTGGCGGCAACTTCACAATGGGTCCACAGGACGCCGCCTACGCGGCCAATGAGTTGCTGAAAACTCCGAACGTAATTGCCATGCACTATGGTGCCAATCCTTTGGCCAAGGGGACGCTGGCGCAATTCATGGGTTTCATGAAGAACCCCCTGATCAAAGTGCATCCGCTCAAGCCCGGTGAAGCGGTCAGCTTGCGCTGAGCACAGGAACAAGCCAGCCACGCTGCATGTGTGCTTCATGGATGCTGCGCATGTGGCCGTGGCTATCGCAAAAATTATGAACACCATCGCAGTCATTGACTTTGAAACTACCGGCATTTCGCCCAACATGGGCGACCGCGCCACCGAGGTGGCGATTGTCTTGCTCCAAGATGGCCTGGTGGTTGACCGGTTTCAAAGCCTGATGAATGCAGGTGTGCGCATCAACAGTTTCATAACGCAGCTCACCGGTATCACCAACGAGATGGTGCAAGCCTCGCCACCGGCCGAGCAGGTGATGCGCGAGGCGGCGCGCTTTGTGGCGGGGCGGCCTATGGCGGCGCACAACGCGGCTTTTGACCGCAAGTTCTGGCAGGCCGAGCTGGCGCGCTGTGGCGAGGGCGCTGCACACCCCTTTGCCTGCACCTTGTTGCTCTCGCGTCGCTTGTACCCACACGCCCCCAACCACAAGCTGGGAACCTTGGCGGCGATGCACCATTTGCCCTCAGCTGGCCGTGCTCACCGCGCTTTGGCCGATGCCGAGGTGGCGGCGGCTTTGTTGCTGCATATGCAGCTCGACCTGCAAGCTCGCCACGGCTGCGCTGTGCCGAATCATGCGTTGTTGATGGGCCTGCAGCGGACCAGCCGCCATTTGGTCGACGGCTATTTGAAGCGCCGCGCAGAAGCGACATTTACACCATAAATCCCACGAGTCTGCAGTCCTATCGGATGGTGCAAAGCGCCTCCGGATCAGTTCAGGCGAATGTCGGATTTTTTGCGCGGTTGGCCGATCGGGGTTTGGGCTTGGCCTTTTTGTGAAGCGACCATGTCTTCTTCGCTGGGGTATTGGTCCAGCAACCAGTAGTCAAAAACCCGGCGCGCAATGGGCGCAGCCTGGGCGGCGCCAAAACCGGCGTTTTCGACAATGACGGCCAGGGCGATTTTTGGATTTTCTGCCGGTGCAAACGCCATGTACAAGGCATGATCGCGTTGATGCTCTTCCAGCTTGCCGGCATTGTATTTGTCTTTTTGCCCAATCGTCACCGCTTGCGCCGTTCCGGTTTTGCCCGCGCTTTGGTAACCCGCGCCTGTAAACACACGGGCTGATGTTCCCTCGCGCACCACCCCCACCAAGCCTTTGTGCACGACGGCCACATGCTCGGGGTTGTAGCCAAGATTGACCGGCGGGGGGGTGTCAACTGGGAGATTGGCGTGGCTCAATGCATCTTGTGTGGCCATGACCAAGCGCGGTGTGTATTTCAGCCCGCCTTGGGCTAAGGTGGCGGTGGCATGCGCCAGTTGCAGCATGGTGAAGGCGTTGTATCCTTGGCCAATGCCCAGTGAAATCGTTTCACCGGCGTACCACTTTTGCTGCTCCGGTCGCTTGTAGGTGTTGCGCTTCCACTCGGTGCTAGGCAGCACGCCCCGGACTTCCCCGGGCAAGTCCAACCCAGTGGACTGACCAAAGCCCAGCGGTTTCATGAAATCGTAAATAGAGTCTACGCCCAAGTCGTTGGCCAGCGAGTAGTAGTACACGTTGCTGGACAGCACGATGGAGCGCACCATGTCGACCGGGCCGAGTCCACCATCGCCATGACTACGGAAAGTGTGATTGCCAAAGGTCCAAGAGCCGTTGTCGTTGATGATGGTGTTGGCGCTGCGTTTGCCAGTGGTCAAGGCCGCCATGGCCATAAAGGGCTTGTAGGTAGAGCCGGGCGGGTAGGTGCCGCGCAAGGCGCGATTGAGCAGGGGTTTGTCGATGGACTCGCTCAGTGCTTTCCAGTTCTCAACGTCAATGCCTTCGACAAACAAGTTCGGGTCAAAGGTGGGCTTGCTGACAAAGGCGAGCACTTCTCCGTTGCTGGGATCTATGGCAACCAAGGCTCCTCGGCGGTTGCCAAACAGGTCCTCCACCATTTTTTGCAACTTGATATCGAGCGTCAACACCACGTTTTGACCGGGCGTGGCCGGATGGCTGGCCAAGCGTCGAACGGCCCGACCACCGGCCGAAGTTTCGATTTCTTGCACCCCGGTGATGCCGTGCAGCGCGTGCTCGTAGCGCTGTTCGATACCCAGCTTGCCAATGTATTCGGTACCCCGGTAGTTACCTTCTTCGTCTTCGTCTTCCAGCCGCTCTTTGTCTTTGGGACTTATGCGTCCGATGTAGCCAATCACATGGCTGGCCAAGTCGCCAAAAGGGTATTGCCGGAACAACCGCGCTTTGATTTCAACTCCCGGAAAGCGGTAGTGCTGTGCGGTAAACCGAGCCACTTCGGTGTCGGTCAATCGGGTGCGAATCGGCAGCGAGTCAAAGCCTTTGGACTCGCCCTGCAAACGCTTGAAACGCCGTTTATCGCGCGCCTGAATGTCAATGATTTGTGAAAGACTTTCGATGGTTGCCTCCACATCGTTCACCTTGACGGGCGTGATCTCCAGCGTGTAGGCGGAGTAGTTGCTGGCCAGTATTTCGCCGTTTCGGTCAAAAATAATGCCCCGCGTGGGTACGGTGGGAATAACGGCGGTGCGGTTGTCTTCGGCTTGCTCTTGCAGGTCTTCATGCCGCACCACTTGCAAATACACCAAGCGGGCAATCAGCAAGCCAAAGCAGACGATAACCAAAATTTGGGTGGCCACCACTCGACCGCGAAATTTGTGAATTTCCAACCGAGAGTTGCGCATTTCGGCCAGCGAGGGCAACCAAGAGGCCATGTCAGAGCGTGCGGTTCAGTGGCGAGGAATGATCGAGCCGCTGCGGAATCAGCAGCAAAGTGCTCAAGAGCGGCCACAGCAGCGCTTGAATCAGTGGCGCCAGCAGCAAGCTCCAGTTGGCAGGGGCGTGGCCTGCCACCAAGCGAATCAACCATTCGGCCAAGGTGGCCAGCGCAAACAGGGGCAGCACTTGGATGGCCTGCTGCTGCACCGGAAACCACAGCAAGCGCCGATGCATCAGGACCGCACCAAAGCACAACAAGGTGTAGGCCAGGGCGTTTTGCCCCAGCAAAGTGGACTCGTGCACGTCCATCATCAAGCCGAAGATAAACGCTGCGCCCATGCCTACGCGGCGCGGCTGGTGCACGCTCCAAAAGACCAGGGTCATCGCCAACAGGTCGGGCGTCCAGAAAAAGTTGCCCAAGCCAATCAGCATATGCAAGATCAACGCCACGAACAAACTGAACCAAATGAAGCTGGGGTTGACTCGCGCCAGCAGCGGCTTGCCGCGTTCCATGATCATGGTCGTGCTCCTGAAGCGCTGGTGTCCGCGTCCCCGGTGCTTGGCAGCACATCTTTGATGTTCTCGCGGTTTTTGCCGCGCACGGGTTTGGGGGCTACTTCAGTAGGCGGCGGCGGTAACTCTTTGGCTTGCTGCAAGACCAGCAAATGTCGCCCCAGCTTTTGAGCCACCGGTTGTGCGTGAATCCGCGCAAAGGCTGCGTCTGTGCGCCGCTCAATGTGGCTTACGGTCGCAACATGCAGTCCCGCAGGATAGACGCCGTCAATGCCGCTGGTGGTGAGCAGGTCGCCCACGACCACGTCGGCGCCAGGCGGCACAAAGCGCAACTCCAGCGCGCCGCTGGCATGGCCGGGGTTGCCAAATGCCACATTGCGCTCGCCAGTACGCGGGTTCATGACAGGAATGCTTTGGTCGCGATCGGTCAACAAGGTGACTTCACTGACCCAAGGGTAGACACGTGTAACCTGACCCAAGACGCCCGAGCCGTCAATCACCGGAGAGCCGGCGGAAATGCCGCTGGACTCGCCCTTATCAATCACCAATCGTTGGCTGTAAGGGTCTGGGGTTTCGTAGAGCACCTGCACGGCCTGGGCGCTCACCGGCAGGCGGGGACGCAAATCCAGCAGTTTACGCAATTGGTCATTTTCAAGTTGCAGCTGCTCAACTTTTTGTTGCTTCAAGGTATCGAGTGTCAGCTTTTTTTCGCTTTGCGCAGCCAGCTCGCGTGCTTCTTGTAAAGAAACGAAATAGCTGCCCACATGGTCTGCGGCATGCAAGGGTTGCAAGACCAGCCATTGCAAAGGCGTCATGGCCGTGGCCAAGGCCGCGCGCAAGGGGTTGGTGATTTTGAAGCGCTCGTCCGAAACCATGAGCAACACCGCCAACAAGCCGAAAAAGGCGACTTTGGACAAGGCTGACGCTCCCTGCCTGAAAAAAGGCGGGGGCGTATGGTCAATCGACTCCAAAGACATGGGGTGCGTGAACAGGCGGTAGGGACGGGGCGGGTGAACTAGTCCACGCGTCCCGGCTGGATTTACTCGCTGGTAAAGATGCTGCCCAAGCGGTCCATGCGCTCAAGGGCCATGCCGCAGCCGCGTGCCACGCAAGTTAGCGGGTCTTCAGCCACAAGCACTGGTAGGCCCGTTTCTTCGGCCAACAAGCGGTCCAGGTCGCGTAAGAGCGCGCCGCCACCGGTCAGCATCATGCCGCGCTCGGCAATGTCAGCGCCCAGCTCGGGTGGGGTTTGTTCCAGAGCAGTTTTGACGGCAGACACGATTTGATTGAGCGGATCGGTGAGGGCTTCCAAAATTTCGTTGGAACTGATGGTGAAGCTGCGTGGCACGCCTTCGGACAGGTTGCGCCCTTTGACTTCCATCTCGCGCACTTCACTGCCAGGAAAGGCCGAACCGATTTTTTTCTTGATGGCTTCCGCGGTGGGCTCGCCGATCAACATGCCGTAGTTGCGGCGAATGTAGTTAATGATGGCTTCGTCAAACTTGTCGCCACCCACGCGCACACTGCCTTTGTAGACCATGCCGCCCAGCGAGATCACGCCCACCTCGGTGGTACCTCCACCAATGTCGACCACCATAGAGCCGGAGGCTTCAGACACCGGCAAACCGGCGCCTATCGCGGCGGCCATGGGCTCTTCAATCAAAAACACTTCAGAGGCACCTGCGCCCAAGGCCGATTCGCGAATCGCGCGACGCTCAACTTGGGTGGAGCCGCAGGGCACGCAAATGATGATGCGCGGGCTGGGGCGAAAGGTGCCGCGTGGGTGCACCATGCGGATGAACTGCTTGAGCATTTGCTCAGTGACTGTGAAGTCGGCGATGACGCCGTCTTTCATTGGGCGAATGGCTTCGATGTTGCCGGGCACTTTGCCCAGCATGGCTTTGGCTTCGTGGCCTACGGCTTGCAAGGTTTTTTTACCTTGGGGGCCACCTTCATGGCGAATCGCCACAACAGATGGCTCATCAAGCACGATGCCTTTATCACGCACGAAAATCAGGGTGTTGGCGGTGCCCAGATCGATGGCCAGA
>CANGEG010000195.1 GCA_947452725.1 Comamonadaceae bacterium
AAGACGAACCTCAAAGGTCACGGGTTGGCCGGCCAGTGGGTGGTTAAAGTCAAACAAGACCGCTCCTTCCGCGTTGACCTCCAGCACCGTACCAGCGTAAGAGCCCAAACCATCAGGCGTGGGAAACTGCACAACGTCGCCGGCGGCGTATTTCTCCATCGGGTCGCCCAGTTGATTGAGCAGTTTGCGCGCCACCCATTGCGCCATTTCTGGGTTGCGCTCGCCAAAGGCTTCGCCCGCAGGCAGCTCAAAGGTGTGGTGGGTGCCTTCAGCCAAGCCCATCAGGCGCTCCTCCATTGCGGGCGAGAGCTCGCCCGAACCCAATGACAGGGTGGCGGGTTTGTCGGTGAACGTGTTGATGATGTCGCCCTGCGGACCGGCCAAGCGGTAATGAAGGGTCAAAAAAGAGCCAGTTTGGACGATGGACATAAGGGTTTTCTGAAATGCCAAGCAAGTGGCAATGTGAGCATTAATGCTCTGATTGTAAAAAGCTTCTCAGCTAGACTTCAAAACACCTTTTTAAAGACCGTCCATGGACAGCTCTGACGATGACCATCAAAGATTTACCTCAGCGCAAACGCCCGGATGAAAAAATGCTGACTCGGGGTTTGAACGCATTGAGCGATGAGGCGCTGCTGGCGATTTTTTGCTCACCGGTCTAGCGGGCGAAAACGTGTTTCACCTGGATAAAGAACTGCTCAGCACCTTGGGCAGTTTGTCAGGTCAGGTCAACACCGGCACCAATGAACTCAATGGGATCATAGGCCTTGGGTGAGCCATACGTGCCAAGGTGACTGCGATGCAGGAGTTGTGTCGAGCCGGGGCTTTGCCAAACAGATGCTTGCTCACCAGGCGATTCACGTGCCCGATGCAGCAAATGAATATGCTCAATTGCATTGGGCGCACAAAAACCACTAAGTTTTTTGGGTACTTTTTTAGACACCCACGCCCTCCTGAAATCTATTGGATAACTGTTTCGCGCAACGCTTATCCAACCGTGTAACCGTGTGAGGTAGTGCTGCGGGCACGGCGCCCTCCTGCGTGGCCGTGGCGTTGAGTTACAAACACCCCGTCGACTCGGTGCAACCGAGCCACTTTATAGAGACCCAAAGGCCTCAAAAAGGCAATGGCCCAGTTGAGCGGGGATGTGCTGGAACATGTGATCGTCTGCCAAGGCCAGGCCTTGTCGATGGCCGAACAGGGCCTAAATTGAGTCCGTTCCACTCGAAAGGCCATGTATTTGTTACTTGTGGTGCAGCACTTGCTTTATGGCAACATACACGGGTGAAATTCAATACCCTTGCCGACCTTAAACAGGTTCACAAACAAATCGCCCAAGCCCACGCTGAAGAAGTAGCGCGGGCTGCGGCCTTGGCCGCGGCAGCGCGCAAAGCGCACGCAGACAAACACTTGTTCTCAATGGCAGTAGGCGCGGTAAAGGCTTTACCCGACAAAAAACAAATTGTTAAAAAACCCGTGCCAGTGGCACCAGTGGCCTTACAGCGACAAAAAGACGATGCCGCCGTGCTGCGCGATGCGCTGAGTGACGAGTTCGATGCCAGCACCTTGCTCGATACCGATGAGATGCTCAGCTTTCGCCGGCCCGGCGTGGGCCGGGACGTCACGCACAAGCTGCGCAAAGGCGAGTGGTCGATTCAAAAAGAAATTGATTTGCACGGACTTCGCAGTGATGAAGCACGCTTGGCCCTGGCCACCTTCATTCGCGAAGCACACAAGCATGGCCTGCGATGCCTGCGCGTGGTCCATGGCAAGGGCTTGGGTTCTCCCGGCAAAACGCCGGTACTCAAATCAAAGGTACACAGCTGGCTGGTCCAGAAAAACCAGGTGATGGCTTTTGTGCAGGCCAAGCCCGCAGAAGGTGGCGCGGGGGCCTTGGTAGTGCTGCTCACCACTGGGCATTAGTTCAGACAATACAGACTTGCAAGAAAATAATGGCTAACGAAGGCTTCTGTAAGTAGCTTACACATTTTGATTACGCATCCAGTCGGCAGTTTGGAAAAAGCTTTTCTCCAAACGCTCACGCAGAGACGGGTCCAAGCCACTTTCGCGCATAGCATTCGCCATACAGGCCAGCCACTGATCTCGCTCCAAAATGCCAATCGCAAACGGCATGTGCCGCATGCGCAAGCGAGGGTGGCCAAAGCGGTCGGTGTACTCCGAGGGGCCACCCAACCAGCCGCTCAAAAACCAAAACAATTTGTCGCGTGCCGAAGTCAGGTCCGGGCCATGCACGGCGCGCAGTTCACTATAGGCTGGCTCCAGGTCCATCAGGTCGTAGAACCGGTCCACCAACGAGCGGACAGAGGCCTCACCGCCGGCCCACGCATATGGCGTGTCAAAGGGTGCGGGAGTTTGTGATGGTTCTTGTATTTCCATATCCAAAATTTCAAAGCTTTAGGAAGCGGCTTGCCGCAGGGTTTGCGCCACCGGTTGTTTCAGCACATCCGCCAGCCCCCACCAACCGGCGGCCCAGGCCAGCAAGCCGCCAGCCAAGGCTCCGGCCAGAGGAACGTACCAGGCCGCAGTCCAGTTGAATTCAAACACATAGTGGGCCATAGCCCAGCCTACGGCCATGGCGGCACTGCTGGCCATGAAGCCAGCCAACATGCCCACCCCCCACAGCTCAGCACGCTGCACCTGTGTCAGCAAGCGGCTGCTGGCACCCAAGGCGCGCATGATGGCAAAATCGCGCGTGCGGTCATCGCGGGTGGCGGTCACAGAGGCCATCAACACCATCAGGCCAGCAGCCAAGGTGAAGGCAAACAAAAATTCGACGGCGCGGATCACTTGGTCGATCACATTTTGCACCTGCTGCAGCGTGGCGCGCATGTCCACACTGGTGATATTGGGGAACTGCTGCACCAAGCCATTGTCAAAGCCTTTTTGCGGCGGCCCTTTGAACGCCGCCATGTAGGTCAACGGCACATCGGGCAAGCTGGCAACGGGATAGATGACAAAAAAGTTGGCACGCATAGAGCCCCAATCGACCTTGCGCAGCGAGGTGATGCGTGACTCTTTCTGCACACCGGCAACGTCAAACTGCAAACGATCGCCCAGCTTCAGGCCCAGCGTAGTTGCAATGCCTGCTTCCACACTCACCGCGCCGGCCTCGTTGTCTTGCCAGCGCCCCGCCACCACTGGGTTGTGCGCAGGCCGCTGCGCGCTGGCGGACAAATTAAATTCACGGTCCACCAGCCGTTTGGCGCGCTCCTGCGGGTAGTCGGCCGGGTTGATGGCGCGGCCATTGATGGCAACCAAGCGGCCACGAATCATCGGATACCAGTCATATCCCTGCACGCCCGCTTGGGCCAAGGCGGCTTTAAACGGCTTGGCTTGCTCGGGCTGCACATTGATGACGAAGCGATCCGGTGCATTGGCTGGCGTGGCTTGGCGCCAGCTGCTAATCAAGTCGGTACGCAGCAACACCAGCAGCACCAGTGCCAGCAAACCCAAAGACAAGGCGCTGATCTGCACGATGGCGTAGACAGGTCGCGCAGTGACTTGGCGCGTGGCCAACCGCAGCCAGCGCGGCGCATGCTCGCCCGGCATCATGCGGCCAATCAGCCACAGAGCCAACCAGCCTCCGCCGGCGAATAGCAAAGCAGCTAAAGCAAAGCCTCCTACTGTGATTAAGCCTAGCTGCACATCGCTGCTGGCAAGCAGCAGCGCCACCGCAAAGCCAAGTAAACCGAGCACCATGACACCGGCCGCAGCGGGCCTGAGCGCCCCGACATCCCGTCGTATCACCCGCAAAGGAGGTACCTGCGCCAACTGCAACACAGGCGGCAAGCCAAAGGCCAGCAACAATGTCAGCCCCATGCTCATGCCCAAAAATACCGGGTAGCCACTGGCTGGTGGCAAAGCTGCGTCGATCAGCCCGGCCAACACCCAGACAAACACATGGTGCAGCAGCCAGCCCAGCAGCACGCCCATCGCGCTGGCCAAGAGGCCCGCACTGACAAATTCAAAGCTGTAGCTTAACGTCAAGGTGCGCTGGCTTTGCCCCAGCACGCGCAGCAAAGCGCAGCCATCCAGGTGCCGCGCAGCAAAAGTGCGCGCGGCCAAGGCCACCGCCACGGCGCACAGCATGGCAGCCAACAGCGCCACGAGATTTAGGAATTTTTCAGCCCGATCCAGCGTCTGACGCATTTCAGGACGACCGCTTTCCAGCGACTCGATCTGAACACCGCGCACCAGACCCTGGTCAACTTGGCGACGCGCCCAAGCGGCAAAAGTTTTGGCATTGGCGTCCGCTTGTGGCCCGCTGCCGACCACTGCCATGCGGTAGGTCAAGCGACTAGCCGGTTGCACCAGAGCGGTGGCATCCAGGTCGGCTTGATTGAGCATGACGCGCGGCGAAAAATTCATGAAGCCCGCCCCCCTGTCCGGCTCTTGAGCAATCACCGCGCTGATCTGTAAAAGACGCTCACCCAGTTGCAGTGCATCGCCCTCGGTTAAGCCCAAACTTTCAAGCACACCGGCGTCCACCCAAACCTGGCCGTGCGCAGGAATACCCATAGCGGCCTGAGCCGGGGCACTGCCCGTTTTGAGCAGCAACTGACCCCGCAAGGGGTAACCAAGGGTGACGGCTTTCAAAGCCACCAATTTGCTTGCGCCATTCACCGCGCGCGCCATCGTTGGAAAAGTGATGGAAGTATTGCTCAACAAACCGCTGCGCTTGGCCTCGTCCAGCAGAGTAGGCGGCGTAGGCTTATCGCTCACGACCACCGCATCACCACCCAGCAATTGCCGCGCATCGCGCCACAAACCGGCTTGCAAGCGGTCGGCAAAAAAACCCACAGCAGTCAAGGCGGCCACCGCCAAGGTGACTGAGACAATCAACAGCCGAAGCTCACCGGCGCGCAGATCGCGCCATAGGTTGCGCCAGCCCAAAGCTACCGCCAAACGTAAATTTACATTCATGACCGCACCTTACCCCATACCCTGGTTTCCGCGCAGGGCTACGGTCTTAAGTTACCCAAAGGCGTAGTCAATTCAGGCTGACACTCGGGCTGCCACAGCAGTCGCTCTGGGGCGCTGAAGCACAAAAATCGTTTATTGGTGGCGCGGCCAATGGCACACAAACCCACGCGCCGTGCCACGTCCAGGCCCATTTGCGTGATGCCGCTGCGCGATACGGCAATCGACACACCCATTTGTGCAGACTTGATCACCATCTCGCTGGTCAAGCGCCCGGTGGTGTAGAAAACTTTGTCATGGCCCGAAACATCGTGCATCCACATCCAGCCAGCAATCGTGTCAACCGCGTTGTGGCGACCCACGTCTTCGACAAACATCCGCATCTCGTCACCCTGAAAAAGGGCGCAGGCATGAACCGAGCCGGCAGATTTGTAAGTGGTCTCTTGGATGCGGATGGCGTTGACCAAGCTATACAAGGTGGCTTGATCGATCTGGGCTGGGGCCAGCACGATGGCGTCAATGTCGTCCATCAAATCACCGAATACGCTACCCTGACCACATCCGGTCGTGACCACCCGAGGTGCTTTGGGGGTCTCGGGCACACCGCGCCAGGTTTTGACGGCGGCCACGCCGGGCTGGCCCAGCTCACCTTCGCCGATCGTCCAGTCCACAGTAATGGATTCGATCTCTTCGCA
>CANGEG010000196.1 GCA_947452725.1 Comamonadaceae bacterium
GTCAATTTAAACAAGGAAGCTCCTCATGGTGACAGGCAACACGCCAGCCGATCCAAGCGCGCTGGCGCAAGAATTTGTTCAATTTGCAGTGGAATCGGGCGTCCTGCGCTTTGGCGAATTCAAAACCAAAGCGGGCCGCATGAGCCCTTACTTTTTCAACGCGGGTTTGTTTGACGATGGTGCCAAACTCGGCCGACTCGCGCAATTCTATGCAAAAGCCCTGGTTGCCAGCGGCATCGAGTTTGACATGATCTTTGGCCCCGCCTACAAAGGCATCCCGCTCGGCGCGGCTGTTGCGATTGAGCTGGCCCGCCTGGGCCGCAACGTGCCCTTTGCCTACAACCGCAAAGAAGCCAAAGACCACGGCGAAGGCGGCAGCCTAGTGGGGGCGCCACTGCAGGGTCGCGTGCTAATTGTGGACGATGTGATGAGCGCCGGCACTGCCGCGCGTGAATCGATCGCGCTAATCAACGCCGAAGGTGCTATCCCGCATGCAGTAGCGATTGCGCTGGATCGCCAGGAAATGGCAACTGAAAAACAAACCGACGGCACTACCCTGGATGTGCCTTACAGCGCGGTGCAGTACGTGCGCAATACGCTGGGAATGCAGGTATGCGCAATTGCTGAGTTGTCCGACTTACTGACGTTTTTGACCACTCAAACCGGCAACGACATGGAAGAGCATTTGGCCCGCACGCAGGCGTATCGCCAGCGGTATGGCGTCACAAAGTAAGCGTCAACGCAGCCAGTCCAAAAAAAGTGCCGCCACGGCCTGTGGCTTTTCCATCATCATCATGTGACCTGAACCAACCACCATCTGCATCAGTGGGCGCGTGGGCATCAAGTCCGCAATGTCTTGGTGCTGCTGGGGCGATGCCCAGGCATCGAACTCGCCGGCCATGACCAAGGTGGGCGCGCGCACTTGGCCAAGCACCTCGGTGGCGTCAGGGCGCTCCAGCAAGGCCTTGATTTGGCGCTGGAATATGTCCACCGATTTGCGCTCAAACATCAACACAATCGACTCGATCAGTGCGGCATCTTCCAAGCGTGAAGGCGCCACCATGTTCTGCACCCAAAGCTGTGCCATGGCGCGTACGCCCTGGTTTTGCGCCACGTCCAGCAAGGCCTGACGGCCTTGCACTTCTTTCTCGCCGGCTGCGCCAGCTTCTTTGGCGCGGTAACCGGTACCCAACAAAGCCAGGCGCCGCACTCGCCCGGGCGCCAGTCGCACCATCTCCAGAGCCACACGCCCGCCCATGGAGTGACCTGCCAAATCAAATTGTGCAGGCGCAGTGTCCAAAATTTGCTGCGCCATCTGCGTGAGTGAATCAGCCTCGCCATGTGACACCACTTGACACGCCACCTGCGCCGACAAGGCGGGCAAGATGGGCGCCCATGAGGTTTCGTCACACATCAGGCCAGGAACGAGGATCAAGGTGGCTGCAGTCATAGGGTTCAAACTCCGTAATAGCGGTCTGTGCGGTGGTTGACGCCAATCACCACGTTCAAAGCCACCGCGCCCAGCAAAGACAAAAGGGCTTTGTGGACATCGGTCGCGGCCAACGCGGCGAGCAAAACTAGGGCGTCAATGACCATTTGCACATTGCCTGCGCGCCAGCCAAGCGTTTTTTGGCAGTAAATGGCCAAAATCGTAACGCCGCCCAAGCTGGCGCCGTGACGGATCAAAATCAAAATACCCGTGCCCGCCAGCAAGCCGGCCATCACCGCAGCAAAGACAGGGTTGAGATGCTCAAAACCCACCCAACGCGGCAGCAGCTCGACATATGCCGACAGCAATCCCACGGCAGCAAAAGTCTTTAGGGTAAAGATGTGGCCCAGCCGACGCCAACCGAACACATAAAACGGCAGGTTGATGACAAACAGCACCGCACCCAGCGGGTAGCCCCACAGGTAGTGCGCCAAAAATGCCACTCCCGTAGTGCCGCCGGTAAAAAGGCCGGCTTCGCGAAATAAGCACACACCCAAAGCCACAAACAGGCAGCCGATGAGCAAAGCTTGCAGATCTTCCAGCAGGCTGTGTGGCGTCCCGATGGGAAGGGGCGCGGCTGCATTCGCAGCCGCAGTGGGTGCGGGCTCAGCGATGGCTTACCCCAGTTTCTTCATCAACAAAGCGTTGACTTGCGCGGGGTTGGCCTTACCTTTGCTGGCTTTCATGATCGGGCCGACCAAACCGTTCAACGCTTTGGTGTTGCCCGCCTTGAACTCTTCCACGTTCTGAGGGTTAGCGGCCAGCACGTCGTCGATGATTTTTTCCAGCTCACCAGTGTCGTTCATCTGCTTAAGGCCTTTGGTTTCGATGAGGACATCGATATCGCCTTCGCTGCCGAAGGGGCCTTCCTTGTTCCACAGACTTTCAAACACCTGACGCGCCGCGTTGTTGCTGATGGTGTTGTCACTGATGCGGCCAATCAAGGCGGCCAGTTGCGCGGCGCTCACTGGCGCATACTCAATGCCCATTTCGCTCGCGTTCAAGCGGCGCGACACTTCGCCCATGATCCAGTTGCTGGCCAGCTTGGCTTGCCCGCACGCCTTAGCCACGGCTTCAAAGTAGGAGGCCACGGCTTTGCTTTGCGTCAGCTGGGTGGCGTCGTATTCGGGCAAGGCGTACTCACGCACAAAACGTTCGGCCATCACGCGGGGCAACTCGGCCATTTCGCCTCTCACACGCTCCACCCAATCGCGGCCAATCACCAGCGGGGGCAGATCCGGGTCAGGAAAGTATCGGTAGTCGGCAGCATCTTCTTTGGTGCGCATGGCGCGCGTTTCGCCCGTATCGGGATCGAACAGCACGGTGGCTTGCTGGATGGTGTAGCCATCTTCAATTTGGTCGATCTGCCAGCGCACTTCGTAGTCGATGGCTTGCTGCATGAACTTGAAACTGTTGAGGTTCTTGATTTCGCGGCGCGTGCCCAACTCGCCCCCTGGCTTGCGCACCGAAACGTTGGCGTCGCAACGAAAACTGCCTTCTTGCATGTTGCCATCGCAGATGCCGACCCAGGTGACGATCTTGTGCAGCTCTTTGGCGTAAGCGACAGCTTCGTCGCTGCTGCGCATGTCGGGCTGAGTCACGATTTCCAGCAGCGGTGTGCCGGCGCGGTTCAGGTCAATCCCGGACTGGCCAATGAAATCTTCATGCAGCGATTTTCCTGCGTCTTCTTCTAGATGGGCGCGCTCCAGTCGCACTGTTTTGCGTACGGTCTCGTTGCCCTCCTCCATGAAGAAGGATACCTCGCCACCTTGCACCACGGGGATCTCGAACTGGCTGATCTGGTAGCCCTTGGGCAGGTCGGGATAAAAATAGTTTTTGCGCGCAAAGATGCTGCGCTCAGCAATGTGCGCGTTCACGGCCAAGCCAAATTCGATGGCGCGCTCCACCGCGCCGATGTTCATCACCGGCAGCGTGCCGGGCAAAGCCATATCGACTGCGCAGGCTTGGGTGTTGGGCTCGGCGCCAAACGCGACCGACGCGCGACTGAAAATTTTGCTCTGCGTGGAGAGCTGGGTGTGCGTTTCAAAGCCGATGACGACTTCATAGCCTTGGACTAATTTTGCGGTCATATCAAATACCCTGCGGCTGGCGAAGGTGGAAATCGGTGGCTTGCTGCAAGCGGTGCGCTGTATTCAGCAATTGGGCTTCTTTAAAGTAGTTACCGATCAATTGCATGCCCACGGGCATATTGTTTTCTCCAAAACCTGCAGGCAAGCTCATGCCAGGCAAACCGGCCAGCGAAGCGGGCAGGGTGAAGATGTCGGCCAGGTAATCGGCCACCGGGTCGTTGGCATTCTCGCCCAACTTCCAAGCCACGCTTGGAGCCACAGGGCCAGCGATGACATCGCATTTTTTGAAGGCGTTTTGAAAGTCGTCGGCGATCATGCGGCGAATTTTTTGCGCTTGCAAGTAGTACGCGTCATAGTAGCCGTGGCTCAACACATAAGCGCCAGTCATGATGCGGCGTTTGACCTCGTTGCCAAAGCCTTCAGCGCGGGTCTTTTTGTACATGTCCACCAGGTCCACATAGTCCTTGGCGCGGTGGCCGAACTTCACGCCGTCAAAGCGGCTCAAATTGGAGCTAGCCTCGGCCGGGGCAATGATGTAGTAGACGGGGATCGACAACTCGGTGAGAGGCAGGCTGATGGGCACCAGTTTGGCGCCGAGTTTTTCGTATTCGCGCAGCGCGCTGTCCAGCGCGGCGCGCACGTCAGCGTCCAGGCCTTCGCCAAAAAACTCTTTCGGCACGCCAATGCGCAGGCCTTCAATCGAGCCGTTCAACGACGCGCTGAAGTCTTCACCGGGCATGTTCAGCGAGGTCGAGTCGCGGTCAATGTCAGGGCCGCACATGGGGCTGAGCAACAAGGCGCAGTCTTCGGCGCTGCGGGCCATAGGGCCGGCTTGGTCCAGGCTGGAGGCGTAAGCGATCATGCCGTAGCGGCTGGCGCGGCCATACGTCGGCTTGATGCCGGTAATGCCGCAAAAACTCGCGGGTTGGCGAATCGAGCCGCCGGTGTCGGTGCCCGTGGCTGCGGGCACCAAGCGCGCAGCAACAGCCGCAGCGCTCCCCCCGGACGAGCCGCCAGGCACGCGGGTTATATCCCAAGGGTTAGTCACGGCGCCGTAGGCCGAATTTTCGTTGGCCGAGCCCATGGCAAACTCGTCGCAATTGAGTTTGCCCACGGTGACCATGCCGGCTTGCGCCAAGCGCTGCACCACAGTGGCGTCAAACGGTGAGCGGTAGCCTTGCAAGATTTTGGAGCCGGCGGTGGTGACGAAATCACGCGTCACAAATACGTCTTTGTGGGCCACGGGTACGCCTTCGAGCGGGCCTGCGGTGCCGGAGGCCAATTTAGCGTCCGAGGCGCGGGCCTGGGCCAACGTGACTTCGCTGTCGATGTCCAAAAAGGCATTGTGCGGGTTGCCGCCGGTGCGTGCCAAAAAACGGGTCGCCACTTCAACCGCGCTAACTTGCTTGCTGCGCAAACTTTCGGCGAGCGCTTTCACGCTCAGGGTGTGCAAATCGCTCATGCTTTACTCAATGACTTTGGGGACCAAAAACAAACCGCGCTCCACAGCCGGAGCACTGCGCTGGTTCAGCTCGCGCTGGTTGGGTTCGCTGGCCACGTCGGGGCGCAAGCGCAGGGTGATGTCCTGGATGGCAGCCACCGGGTGCGCCATGGGCTCAATGCCCGTGGTGTCCACCGCCTGCATGGCTTCGACAATGCCAAAAAAACCATTAATCTGAGCCAGCATGCGCTCGCCTTCTTCGGGCTGGAGCGCCAACCGGGCCAAATTGGCAATGCGGTCGATGTCTTGAGAGGTCAATGACATAGGTATAAAAATGAAGTGGGGCGCCTGTAAAGCCGTGAATTAAAGGGTACTCAAACCCGTCATTTCACAGGGGATGCGTTATTATCCAGTGTTTAGCGTAATCCCTAGTGCAATGGGTTTGCTGCTGACCTTTTTTAGACTTTTTCTGTTCGGCTGGCGTCGCTTATACATGGACCCTGCTTCTAAGGACTTTTGCGATGTTTTCCTCTTTCCGTCGGTATTTTTCCAGCGATCTGGCCATCGATCTGGGCACCGCCAACACCCTGATTTTCGTGCGTGA
>CANGEG010000197.1 GCA_947452725.1 Comamonadaceae bacterium
AAACTGGCGCTGGATTTTTTGAATGGAGCCCTGAGCAGCGCCAAACTGAACGCCAACGCTACGACCGTCTGCTGCAACATGGATTGGCCTTGTTGGCCGATGAACTCCCACCACTAGACCGTAGTTTTTGAAGGCCGATATGGAACTGAATCCCCTCATCATCACCAGCGCGCCCAACGGCGCCTATAAGCAGCTGGCTGACCATCCGCAAGTACCGCTCACAGCGCAAAGTCTGGCTCATACCGCCAAAGCGTGCTTGGACGCAGGCGCATCCATGTTGCATTTGCACATTCGCGATGCCCAAGGCGGGCACAGCCTGGACGTGCAAGGCTATAAAGATGCTTTGCTGGTCGTAAAAGCTGCCGTTGGCAATGAGATGGTGCTGCAGGTCACCAGCGAGGCCGCCAAGGTGTACCAAGCGCCGGCGCAAATCGCTATGGTGCGAGCTTTGCGGCCCGAGGCGGTGTCTGTCGGCCTGCGTGAAGTGGATCAACCAGCGATTGGCGAGGCGGGCTTGGCCGAATTCTTTTCGTGGCTGGCACGCGAGAAGGTCATGACCCAGGTGATCTTATATGACGTGGCCGACCTCAAGCGTTGGCAAGATCTGCGCGCGCGCGGCGTGGTGCCGGACGCACCTTGGTTCTTGCTGTTTGTGCTGGGCCGCTATAGCGCCGGGCAAACCTCTAACCCGACCGACCTGGTGCCTTTTGTTCACGCCCACAACGGCCTTGAACCCTGGGCGGTTTGTGCTTTTGGCGCCACTGAACACGCCTGCGTCATAGCCGCTGCTGCATTGGGTGGCCATGCCCGCGTTGGCTTTGAAAATAACCTCTTGCTCAAAAATGGCCAAGTCGCACGTGACAATGCAGCCTTGGTCGAGCAGGCCGCGCAATCAGCGCGCAGCCTGGGCCGGCCCTTGGCTACGGCGCGCGACATTCGCAAGCGTTTTGGCGCTTGAGCCTCCCTTGAATTTCGTTTGAGCATTTAAACAACCATTGATTAACGGAGACATCATGCAACGCAATACCCTGTTTAACCTCGCAGCCGCATCCACCTTGGCCACCTTGATTGCAGGGGGCTGTCTGTGCCTGAGCGCACAAGCGCAAGACGCTTACCCCAGCAAAACCATTCGCTTTGTTGTGCCCTACCCGCCGGGCGGCCCTACGGATTTGATGGCTCGTTTGCTGCAGGGTGAAATGCAAACCCGCCTGGGCGTGACAGTGGTGATTGACAACAAAGGCGG
This sequence comes from Comamonadaceae bacterium, assembly GCA_947452725.1. GTDB lineage: Bacteria > Pseudomonadota > Gammaproteobacteria > Burkholderiales > Burkholderiaceae_C > Limnohabitans_A. The sequence continues at coordinate 1,244 of CANGEG010000197.1, forward strand.
CGCAGGCGGCAACCTGGGCAGCGCCGAAGTGGCCAAGCAAGCTGCAGCCGACGGCTACACCTTGTTGCTCGCCGCCAGCGGCCCCATGGCGGTGAACCCCACGCTGTATCGCAGTATGCCTTTTAACCCCATGGCCGATTTGATGCCAGTAATGCAGATTTCCTCCTTTCCGCTTGTGCTCGAAGTCCATCCCAAAGTGGGCGTCAAAACCGTCAAAGAGTTAGTAGCTCTGACTAAAAATCCGAAGACGGAGTTGAGCTTTGCTTCGGCCGGCAACGGCACCCCCCAGCACTTGGCGGGCGAGTTGTTCAACACACAAATGGACACGCACATTGCTCACATTCCATACCGCGGCGCTGGCCCTGCATTGAACGATTTGCTCGGCGGCCAAGTCGGCGTGATGTTTGATATTTTGGGTAGCTCGTTGTCCTACATCCAGTCGGGCAAGTTGATCCCGTTGGCTGTGACTTCGGCCAAGCGCAGCCCCTTGCTGCCCAATGTGCCAACCATGATGGAGGCTGGCGTGGCCGGTTACGAGTTCACGGGTTGGCACGGTATTGCTGTGCGCGCGGGCACGCCTGCGCCGGTGATCGATAAGCTCAACAGCACGTTGAACGCCATTTTCAAAGAACCCGATTTCCGCAAAAAGTGGGAAGCTTTAGGTACCCCGGTGGTGGCTGGAACGGCGGCGGCTTTCGGTGAGTTGATCAAGAAAGAAACCATACGCCTGGGTAAGGTTGTGAAAGACTCTGGCGCGACAGTGGACTGAGTTCACACAGGACCATACTTGGGCTAGGCGGTGTGCGACGCAGTGTCGCCCGGTCAGCCCAGGAGACAAAAATGCCCCTTGCTTGGATTTCTACAACACGCGCGGCTGCTTTTGATGCAGCTATTTCAGTGGTTCGGACAGCCGCTTTGTTTGCACCGCTTTGCTTGGCCTCTTGCGCAGTTATGGAGTCGCCAGCGCCCGCCGGACCTGCGCGCTTTCAACTCCTCAGCCAAGAGCAAATGACGCCTGCACAGCGCGAACTGGCCAACAATATCCGATCCGGTCCGCGCGCTGCTGTGCCGGGTTCTGCCGCTAATAGTGCGGCCTTGGGGAGCCCGTTCAATGTTTTTTTGCGTAGCCCCGAACTCGGCGACCATTTGCAAAAAGTGGGCTCGTACATTCGCTTTAAAAGCACCATGGGTGCGCGCCTGAACGAGTTTGCGATCTTGATCACCGCCCGCCAGTGGACCTCACAATATGAGTGGTTTGCGCACCACCGCCTAGCCCTGCAAGCTGGCCTCAGCCCAGAGGTGGCGGCGGCTGTTGCCGCAGGCCAGCGCCCCACGGGTATGAAGCCAGATGAAGAGATTGTCTATAATTTTTGCCAAGAACTTCATACTCAAAAGCGTGTCAGTGACGAAAGCTATAAAGCTGTGGTGGATCAGTTTGGCGAGCAAGGTGTGATGGACCTGATCGCAGTCAATGGCTATTACGTGCTGGTGTCTATGGTGCTGAACGTTGACCGTACGCCGATTCCCAACGGAGGCACGCTGCCATTGAAAGTGCTGAAATAATGCCGTTCAGATTGGCCGCAAAATAGCCCTATGACCGAACCTCTTGAGACCCCCGCCCAGCCTCGCAATCCTTTGCACGGCATGACTCTGGAAAGCATCGTCGCCGCCTTGGCTGACCATTACGGTTGGGAAGGTCTGGGCGAACGCATTCCGGTGCGTTGCTTCACCCATGACCCCAGCGTTGCCTCCAGCCTTAAGTTCTTGCGCAAGACGCCTTGGGCGCGTGACAAGGTTGAAGGCCTTTACCTTTTCATGCTGCGCGATGCACGACGCGCTTCAGCGTTGGGCTGATGGCGTATCCGAACATTGCCGCCCCCAACCTCCGACTCCTACCTTTGAACACCCCATGACGACTGAACATTCCCTTGAAGTTTTACCACGCGACTTGGGGGCTTACCGCCTTGGAAATACCGGGGTCGACTATGTACACCGTTTCGAATCAGGTCACCCGGGCCCGCACGTGTTGATCAATGCGCTCACGCATGGAAACGAGCTGTGCGGCATGACCGCGGTGACGCATTTTCTTGACACCGGCGTGCGGCCCTTAATCGGCACTTTGACCCTGAGTTTTGCCAACGTCGAGGCCTACGAAAGCTTTGATGTTGCCAAGCCGTATGACAGCCGCCAAATTGTGCACAACATGAATCGCATCTGGTCCAACGCCCAGTTGGATGGTAGTGATGACAGCCCCGAGCTGCGACGAGCGAGGTTGATGCGATCGGTAGTTGACGCTGCAGATCACGTGTTGGATATTCATTCAACCAGCCAGGATGTTGAGCCTTTTTGGGTTTACCCCGCGTTCGCGCGCAACGCCCAGGTAGCGCTGAGTGTGGGCATGCCACAGATTCACCTGGTCATGCCCAATGGCTTGGGTTCGGGCACGCCTTTGATTCAGTATGGGGCCTTTGGACAGGCCTCTCACCATGGTGCGGCTATGGTGGTGGAATGTGGCCAGCATTTCAAAACCAGCGCAGGCGATGTGGCACTGGCGGCGGCGCAAGGATTTTTAGCGCACTTTGGTTTGATCGCTAGCAATCTTGCTCAAACCCCAAGTGCAGTCCCTGCGCGACGTTACGAGTTGCTACAGACCTGCATGGTCAAGTCCAACGAGTTTCGTTTTGTTAAACCTTGCGTTGGTTTTGAGGTCTTTTCGCAAGGCGAGTTGATTGCCCTGAACGGTGATGAAGAGATTCGCGCCTTGTGCGACAACTGCACGATTTTGATGCCCACCCGTGAGCCCATAGTGGGACGCGAGGCGGTGTATTTGGCCAGGCCCATACCTCTGTCTTGAGCCTCTTTTTAAGGAGTTTCCATGTCGCTTGAATCGCTCCCCTTGGATCCGGTCATTGTGCAAAAACTATCAGGCGTGACTACCGCCACTTTGACCACCGTCTTGCTCAAAAAAGGTTTGCGTAACGTCTGGATTCGCGGCACCAAGCCTTTGCAGTCGGACCAACCCCGAGTGGTAGGTCGTGCCTTTACATTGCGTTTTGTGCCTGCGCGGGAAGACTTGGCCACTCCTGCATCATGGGGCTCGCCGATCTCGACTCGCGCGGCAATCGAGGCCATGCCCGCCGGTTGCATTGCAGTGGTCGACGCAATGGGCGTGACGGACGCTGGTATCTTTGGCGATATTTTGTGTGCCCGCATGCAAAAACGCGGTGTTATGGGCTTGGTGACTGATGGCGTGATTCGCGATATGGCTGGCGTTCTGAGCACGGGACTGCCCGTGTGGTGCCAGGGCACGGCCTCGCCTGCCTCGGTGGCCGGCCTGACCTTTGTGAATTGGCAAGAACCCATTGCCTGTGGCGGTGTGGCAGTATTTCCGAATGACGTGGTGGTGGTGGATACCGATGGTGCGGTGCTGATCCCCGCGGATTTGTTGGTCGCGGTGTGCGAAGCTGCCGTGGAGCAAGAGCGGCTGGAAGGCTGGATCATGAACGAAGTTAACAACGGCGCGGTGCTGCCTGGCCTGTATCCACCGAACGACGCCAACAAAGCCCGCTACGAAGCTTGGGCGAAAACTGTCCGCTGAGCTGTGAGTCGTGCTTTGAGTTCATCGCAATCCAATTTGGACATGCGCCTTTGAAGTTAGGTCAGAGCGAGTCTTACTGTATTTTTTAAGACTGTTTCTAATCAGCTAGAGGACGGTCCGTCAGTTCGTTGTTCGCAGTCAGTTCTCCTGTTTTGAGCTACTCGGCCGATTTTTGCCATTTGATCGGTTACTCCACATTTAGAATACATCTGACCGGCCCCCATTCTTACAATAAGTCCATTGACCAACGCCTATTTGCGAGTGACGCAGATTTCCTGTGATTGACCCAATAACAATCCAATCCTAATTTGGACTACTTAATTTTTTTGTGCAACATAGCCAACCAAGGCAGAAATGCCGCTGTGGCCTGCACCCTCATCAATTTCTTGTGTGTAAGTGCTGAGATCTAAAACTGTGTAGTCAGGGAACGACGTTAACAACAGTTCCTCGTCATACAGGTTTTCAAGAACGCCAGGGCCACCCGTTTTGTAATTTACTTGCGCTTTGCCGTAACCCTGAATAATCAAGGTGCCACCTGGCTTGAGTGACGAGTGCAATTTTTCAAACAGGTCGCGCCGGGGGCCAGGATCTGCAAACTGAAAGAAGATACCCGCAATGGTGTCGTAGTAATTGGGGTTCCAGTCAAAACTCTCCCAATCACTGCATTTAAAATGAACGTTTACGGCATGCTTGGCCGCCAGTTTTTCAGCTTTAGCCAGTGCTACTGGAGAGAAATCAAAAGCATCGACCTCAAAGCCC
>CANGEG010000198.1 GCA_947452725.1 Comamonadaceae bacterium
AACAATGGTCATGATCACGAAAATGACCACATTGGACGCCTCAGGGTAGAACACCTTGGTCAGGCCTTCGATCAGTCCCAGACCGAAACCGGTGAGGATGGCGCCCAAGATGGAGCCCATGCCTCCGATCACCACCACGGCGAACACCACGATGATCAGGTCAGCACCCATGGTCGGGTTCACCTGATAAATCGGCGCGGCCATGACGCCTGCCAACGCGGCCAGCGCCACGCCAAATCCATAGGTCAGCGTGATCATGCGCGGCACGTTGATGCCAAACGCCTGTACCAGGCTGGGGTTCTCTGTGGCCGCACGCAGGTAGCCTCCAAGCTTGGTGCGCTCGATCACGTACCAAGTGGAAATGCAGACCACCAGCGACGCCACGATCACCCAGGCCCGGTATTTGGGCAGGAACATAAAGCCCAGATTGAATGCGCCTTGAAAGACTTCAGGCGCGGGGTAAGGCATGCCTGAAGAACCAAATTCATTTCGAAAAAGGCCCTGAATGATGAGGGCCAGACCGAACGTCAGCAGCAGACCATACAAATGGTCCAGCTTATAGAGTTGCTTGAGCATAGTGCGCTCGATCAGCACACCGCTGGCACCGACGACCAGCGGCGTCACGATGAGTGACACCCAGTAGTTGATGCCCAGCTTAGTCAGGCCCAGATAGGCTACAAAGGCGCCCAGCATGTACTGGGCGCCGTGTGAAAAGTTAATGATGTTCAGCAAGCCGAAAATCACGGCCAGGCCCAAGGAGAGCAGCGCATAAAAAGACCCGTTGATGAGTCCGATCAGCAACTGCCCGAAAAGGGCTTGAGAGGGAATGCCAAAGATTTCCATGGTGATTTCAGGCTTGCGTGAACAGGTTTTGGATTACTTCTTGACCAGAGGGCAGTCGCCTTCGTTCAAAGGGCGGAAGGCTTCATTGGCGGGAATTGTGGCTGCGACCTTGTAGTAATCGTAGGGGCCTTTGGACTCGGCAGGCTTCTTAACTTCAAACAAGTAGGCGGGGTGGATCTTGCGACCGTCTGCACGGATGGAGCCTTTGCCAAACAAGATGTCATCAGTGGGCAACTCTTTCATCTTGGCCACGACTTTGGTGCCGTCGTCCGTCTTGCCGGCATCGACGGCCTTCAGGTAATGAATTACACCGGCGTAAACACCTGCATGGTCAGATGAAGGCATTTTGCCGCCGTTGGCCGCCGCAAAGCGCTTGGACCAGGCACGGGTGTTGTCGTTCAGATCCCAATAGAAGGTTTCGGTCAGCAGCAGGCCTTGGGCTTTGTCCAGACCCAACGCATGCACGTCGGGCAAGAACACCAACATGCCGGCCAGGTTCTGGCCGCCCTTGACGATGCCAAATTCAGCCGCTTGCTTGATGGAGTTGATGGTGTCGCCGCCGGCGTTGGCCAAACCAATGATCTTGGCTTTGGACGCCTGAGCTTGCAGCAGGAAAGAGGAGAAGTCTTGCGTTGGGAATGGGGTGCGTACCTTGCCGACCACCTTGCCACCGTTTTTCAGCACCACGGCTTCGGTGTCACGCTCCAGGGCGTGGCCGAAAGCATAGTCAGCAGTCAGGAAGAACCAACTGGTGCCGCCGTTCTTCACAATCGCTTTGCCCGTGCCATTGGCCAGCATCCAGGTGTCGTACAGCCAGTGCACCACGTTGGCATTGCAAGACTTGCCAGACAGATCAGCGGTAGCAGAGCCGGTGTTGACGTGGGCCTTGTTCTTGTCTTTGGAGATTTGGGCTATCGCCAAACCGACGGACGAGGTGGGCACGTCGGTAATCATGTCGACCTTGTCGGTGTCGTACCACTGGCGCGCGATGTTGGAGCCCACGTCCGGCTTGTTTTGGTGATCGGCGCTGACGATTTCCACTTTGAGCGTGCTCTTGGTGGCCTTGATGTAGTCTTCTACGGCCATCTTGGCCGCGATCACTGAGCCGGGGCCGCCGATGTCCGCGTAAGGTCCGGACATGTCATTCAGCACACCGATCTTGACGATGCCGTCGGACACCTGCGCTTGGGCTGAGCCGGCCAATGCACATGCGGCCAAGGCGGCCGTGGCGAGAAGTTTGCGTTTCATAGAAATATCTCCTGTAGATGGATTGAAAAATGAATCAGACGCCGAGGTATTCGTGCAGCATGGGCATCTTGGCTTTGAGCTCGCTGGCGGCAAAGCCCTCGATGATGCGGCCGTGCTCCATGACGTAAAAGCGGTCGGCCAATGGCGCGGCAAAGCGGAAGTTTTGCTCGACCATGATGATGGTGAAGCCCTTGGCTTTGAGCGAGCGGATCATGCGCGCAAGCGCTTGCACGATCACGGGCGCCAGGCCTTCAGAAATCTCGTCAAGCAACAAGAGCTTGGCACCGGTGCGCAAGATGCGGCCTACGGCCAGCATTTGCTGCTCCCCGCCAGACAGGCGAGTTCCAGGGCTGTTCCTGCGCTCTAGCAGATTGGGGAACATTTCATAAATCTCGTCGATGGGCATGCCCCCGCCCGCGATCACGGGCGGCAGCAGCAGGTTTTCTTCGCAGCTGAGCGACGCAAATATGCCTCGCTCTTCTGGGCAGTAACCCAGTCCCAACTTGGCGATTTGGTGCGGCGGCATGTCGATCGACTCGCGACCGTTAATGCTGATCGAGCCGGTGCGCTTGCCCACCAAGCCCATGATGGACTTGACCGTGGTGGAGCGCCCTGCGCCGTTGCGCCCAAGCAAGGTAACCACTTCGCCTTTGTGCACCGTCAAGTCCACGCCGTGCAGGATATGGGACTCGCCATACCACGCGTGCAAATTGCTGATGCGCAGGAGTTCTGTGTCATGGGAGAAATCAGCCATGGGCACCTTCCAGCTCATTTTCGACCGTGCCCATATAGGCTTCGAGCACTTGGGGGTTTTGCGAGACCACGTCATAAGGGCCTTCGGCAATGACTTGGCCGCGCTGCAATACGCTGATGGTGTCGGCTATGCGTGACACCACGCTCATGTTGTGCTCCACCATCAAAATCGTGCGGTTGGCGCCGACCTTCTTGATCAATTGGGTGACGCGGTCCACGTCTTCGTGGCCCATGCCCTGGGTAGGCTCGTCCAGCAGCATCAACTCAGGGTTCATGGCCAAGGTCGTGGCAATCTCCAGAGCGCGCTTACGGCCATACGGCAACTCCACGGCTGTCAGGTCGGCCATGCCACCCAGATCCACTTCTTCCAGTAAGGTCATAGCTCGGTCATTGAGCTGGTTGAGAACGCGCTCGGAGCGCCAAAAGTGCATTGACAAGCCTGTGTTGCGCTGCAAGGCGATACGCACGTTTTCCAGCACGGTGAGGTTAGGGAAGGTGGCTGAGATCTGGAAAGAGCGAACCAAGCCTCGACGCGCGACTTGGGCGGGCTTTTCGGCGGTGATGTCCTCGCCGTTGAACAGGATTTGTCCGCGCGTGGGGATCAAAAACTTGGTCAACAAGTTGAAGACCGTGGTTTTGCCGGCGCCGTTGGGGCCAATCAATGCGTGAATTTGGCCGCGTTGAACGCCCAAGTTGACACCGTTGACGGCGACAAAACCTTTGAACTCTTTGACCAGTCCCTGGGTTTTTAAAATGAAATCTTCAGACATGAGGCAAGGCACCAAATCCAGTTGAAAACGCCGCAAAATTGCCAATGCAAATGCGTGCTCCATTCTCAGGTCTGTCAGAGTCGCTAGCCGTTATGGTTATCCCGGGTTTTGTCCCTCAAGTGTCTGAAATATGGCGGGTTTCAGCTCAAAACCATGCCCCCATCGACATGGATGGATTGCCCTGTCATGCCGCTGGACTCCCGTGATCCCAGGTAAACGGCTAAGCCCGCAATCTCGCTGGGCTCGAGCACACGGCCCAGCGGCACGCGGGTCAAAGCGGCTTTGACCATGTCATCAGGCGTCACGCCGGTGGTTTGGGCCACTTGTGTTTTGAGCGCCTCGACCATGTCGGTCTGGATAAATCCAGGACAAATCGCATTCACCGTCACCGCATACGGGCTGGCCTCCAAGGCCACGCAGCGGGTCAGGCCCACCACCGCATGTTTACTTACGTTGTAGGCGCTTTGGTTGCGCGAGCCCCATTTGCCGGCGGTGGACGCCATATTGACAATGCGGCCGTAGCGGCGCGCCTGCATCCCCGGCAAACAGGCTTGCATGAAGTGCAGCACACCGAATAAATTCACATCCAGCATGTCTTGAAAGTCTTGTGCGGTGAAGTCTAGAAACGATTTGGAGCGGTACACCCCGGCGTTGTTGACTAAGACATCCACATGGCCAAAGCGCTGCTCGACTTGCCCGACGGCGTCAAAGCAGGCCTGGCGGTCAGTCACGTTCAACCCCAAAGTCATGATGCGCTCAGTGGGCAAGTTAAGCCCGTTCGCGACCTCTTGCATTCGTGCTGCATCAGTTGCAATCAAACACAAGCTCGCCCCTTCGGCGGCATAGGCTTGGGCAATGGCCAGGCCGATGCCTCGACTGGCCCCTGTGATGATGGCGACTTGGTCGGCGAGGCGGTGGCTCATGCGATGTCCTAGTTAAGCGTGAAATTCAAATGTGCGAGGCGCTTCGGCGTGAGCCAGAAGGATCTAAAGTGCCCAAGGTACCTGGGTTGCTTGGGTCTTTGGCTGTGGCTTTGAGCAACACCTGCCAATAGCCCTTCGCCAACTCCATGCGCGGGCCAAAGCCTTGCGCGATCAGCATCTGGTGGGCTGCGGGCAGCTTCCAGCAGGGGGTGAAGACAAACAAATGGTGTTCCAAGTGGTAGTTGACCCAGTAAGGGGCCAGCACCATGCGCATCAGGCCGTTCGTCAGCGTGGTGCGGGTATTGCGCAAGCGGTCGTTGTTGTCGCTCACTACCGCATGCTCGGCAATGTTTCGGATGCGGCTAATCACTTGGTACCAGGTCATCAGTGGTAAGAGCCAGAGCACAAAGTAAGCCCACCACAAGCCGGCCAGTGACAAGATCAGCAGCAACGCGGCATTGCTGGCGATGAAATACCTTTCATGCGCAACCAATTTAAGCACTCGCCGGGCCAGGCTAGGGTCCTCGCCCATGATGATCTTGAATTGCTCCAAGCGCCTCTGATAGCCGGTCACGCCCAAAATGTCTCGCCACATTTTGCGTTTGAAACTGGCTTGCGTAATGGGAAACGGTGCCGACAAAATCAGGTCAGGGTCTTCGGGCTGCTGCGTGTGGCGGTGGTGGCTCAGGTGGTAGGGCCGGTACAGACTCAGGCTGGCGCCAATGGGAAAGCCGCAGAAATGCGCACCCACCAAATCATTCAACCGGGCGTTTTCAAACAGTGCTCGGTGTGCAGCGTCGTGCATCAAAATCGCCAAACCCAGTTGTCGCCCGCCAACCAAGGCGATGGCCACCACGAACGTCAACGGGTTAGGCCAGACCACAAACAAGGCCATGGACAACGCGATCACCAACCAGGCGTGCAGCACCAGGTAAAAACCCATGGCATTGGAGCGGCCGCGCAAAAAGGCCTCTTGCTCGGCGCTGAGGGTGGGTTGATTGGGCGAAGCCATGGCGAAAAAACGTGAAAGGGGTACGAAGGGCGTGGTGATTTGAATG
>CANGEG010000199.1 GCA_947452725.1 Comamonadaceae bacterium
CACACATGCGCGCGCCCACATGCTTTCACCATAACAAATTTTTCAACCGTGGCCAAAAAACCTGCTCCCGCGTCCACCCGTCGTATTCAAGTTCGCCGCTCCGGTGTTCATGGCAAAGGCGTGTTTGCCTTGGTAGACATTGCCGAAGGCGAAACCCTGATCGAGTATGTGGGCGAGATCATTAGTTGGGAGGAAGCCCAGGAGCGCCACCCCCATGACCCCAGCGACCCTAACCACACGTTTTACTTTCACGTCAACGAAGACAAAGTGATCGACGCGGTCAACGGCGGCAACTCCTCGCGTTGGATCAACCACAGCTGCGATCCAAACTGTGAAGCCGACGAGGACAATGACCGCATCTTCATCAAGGCCTTGCGCAACATCCATGCCGGTGAAGAGCTGAACTATGACTACGGCCTGATCATTGACGAGCCCTACACCCCCAAGCTGAAAGCCGAATACCCTTGCTGGTGCGGCAGCGCCAACTGCCGCAAAACGCTGCTGGCGCCCAAAAGAAGGCCGGCCACGCCCAAGATCCCAAGTCAAGCGAAAAAAGCGAAAGCGAAAGCCAAACCAGCGAAAGCGCCTGAGAAGCCCCGCGCGAAACCGGCAAAGGCACCTTCAAAGGCGCCCGTCAATGCTGTGAGCAACGCACCCGTCAAGGCCAAGCGCTGAACCATGCCTACACCGCTGGACACCCTCACTCGATGGCCTGCCGAAGCCATTTGGGAGGCTGTGTCACCGCAGCTGCCAGGTTTCAGCGTCGAGATCCTCCCCGAGATCGACTCCACCAACACTGAGCTGATGCGCCGTGCCCGCGCCGGGCAGACCGATGCCGTGCTGTTGGTGGCAGAAACGCAAAGCGCAGGGCGCGGCCGCCTGGACCGCAAGTGGGTGAGCCAACGCGGCGACTCCTTGACGTTTTCTCTGGGCCTGCCCATTGCGCCCAAGGATTGGTCGGGCCTGTCGCTGGCGGTGGGTTTGAGCTTGGCCGAAAGCCTGCACCCGCAGGTGGGCCTGAAGTGGCCCAACGATTTATGGATCGATGGCTGCAAGCTGGGCGGTATTTTGATCGAAGCGGCCAGCACCGGCGGCCACAGTTACGTGGTGATTGGGGTTGGCCTGAACATTCGCCCCATGCACTCAGAATCGGCAGACGGTTTGCGCACAGCGCCTGCCGCCTTGAGCGAATGGTTGTCCGGTATCACCGCGGCAAACGCTTTGGGCCGCGTTGCCGCGCCCTTGGTAGCGGCAGTGCAGGGCTTTGCCTTGTCGGGCTTTGCGCCGCTGCAAACGCGCTTTCATGCGCGCGATGTGTTGCAGGGCTTTGCGGTGAGCACCAGCTGCGGCGTGCAAGGCCTGGCCTTGGGGGTCGACGCACGCGGAGCTTTGCAAATTGAAACACCCACAGGCGTGGTCAACGTTAACAGCTCAGAAGTCAGCGTGCGCCCTGCCACGCAACAGGAGAATAATTAATGTGGAGATGGATTGTCTTAGCCCTAGTGGCCGCGAATGGCGCTTTTTGGCTGTGGACTCACGACGAGTTGCGTGCATTGGGCCTGGGGCCTGCTGAGGTGGCTGAGCCTGCCAGGCTGAAAACGCAGGTTCAACCCGAGGCCTTGCGGGTCACGCCGCAAGAGCCGGCATCGGCGGTTGCCGCACCGACCATACCGGCGCCAGAAGCTGCTGCAATGCCTGCAGCCGTGCCCAGCCCTTCACCCGCTGCAGCGTCAGCTTCCGTGCCGGTATCCGCGCCCTCATCAGCGCCTGCTTTGACCCCACCGCCACCGCCACCGCCGCCGTCTGCCGCGGCGCATTCCGCACCAACCCCATCACCCGCCAAAGGAAAATGATGTCTTTGCAACTTTATTTTGCACCCGGTGCTTGCTCCTTTGTCCCTCACTGCTTGCTGGAGCTGTCGGGGGCGGCGTTTGAGCCCATGCTGGTCAAGCTGCACAAAGGTGAGCAAAACGAAGCCGCTTACCACGCCATCAACCCGCGTGGCCAAGTGCCAGTGCTGGTGGACGACGGCCTGGTGATCAGCCAGATTGTGGCCATCGTGTTGTACCTGGACCAAAAATTTCCAACAGCGGGCTTCTTGCCCTGCGAAGCGCTGGCGCGCGCCAAAGCCATTGAAACCTTGGCCTGGATGAACAACACGGTGCACCCGACGTTCACGCATATTTTTATGCCTCACAAATTCTCGGACCAGCCCGCCGTCCAAGCCGAACTCAAAAGCTACAACACCGGCCTGTATCGGGGTTTACTTGGCGAGTTGCAAGCCTTGGTGATGGCGGCGCAGGCCAAAGGCCAAATCTGGCTGTCGGGCGCAAATTTAGGTCCACTGGATGCCTACAGCTTGACGCTGACCCGATGGGGCAGTCTGGCCGGGATTGACCCGCAAACATTCCCCGTGCTGTGGGCATTTGTGAACCAGGTGGCCGCGCAACCTGCCGTGGCCCGCGTGATCGAACGCGAGCGTTTACAACTGAATTTGTTCAAAACTGCCTGAGTATCTAAAAACTTCCAGAATGCAAGGGGCGAGCATCGCCACAGTCATGCGCCTTCAGGAGCTGCCGCCGCGTGCGAAACGCACCGTGAAGCAAGCCCCTGGCGGAGTTTGCCCGGGGTGCGCGGCCTCGATGCTGACGCTTGCACCGTGCTGCTGGGCGATCTCCAACACAATCGGCAGGCCCAAGCCCGAGCCGTCCACATTGGTCCCTAGCGCGCGGTAAAACGGCTCAAACACACGCTCTCTTTCCGCGGGGGCAATGCCAGGGCCGTTGTCTTCCACCTGGATCACCAGCGCATGGCTGTAGGGATCGACCAAGGTGCGCACCGTAATCACACCGGGCCGCTCAGGCGTCGAAGGCGTGTAATGAATGGCGTTATCCACCAAGTTACGCACCATCTCTTTGAGCAGCACCGGGTTGCCGTGCACCTGCACATCAGGCGATCCGGCCTCCGCGCCTTCATAGCCCAGGTCCAAGGCTTTATCCAGAGCGCGTGGCAGGGCGTCTTGCAGCACATCACTGAGCATGGCCACCATGTCGCAGGGTTGGCGGCTGAGGTTGGCGCCGCCGCCTTCAGCCCGAGCCAATGACAACAACTGATTAACGGTGTGCGTTGCTTGCACGCTGGCACGGCCAATTTGTTTCAAAGAATGCTTGAGCTCGTCTTCGCCCGCGTCTTTGCGCTGCGCCAAATCGGCCTGCATGCGCAACCCGGCCAAGGGGGTTTTGAGTTGGTGAGCCGCGTCAGCCAAGAAGCGTTTTTGAATAGCGATCGAATCCTTCAAGCGATTTAGCAAATCGTTCACAGAAGACACCAGAGGCGCTACTTCCATGGGCACCGCTTTTTCGTCAAGCGGGCTCAGGTCATCGGGTTTGCGGGCACGAATGCGCTCTTCCAGTTGCGACAAAGGTTTGATGCCGCGCACCAGCGCCAGCCACACCAGCAGCACCGCCAAGGGCAAAATTGCAAACTGCGGCAGCATCACGCCTTTGATAATTTCAGCCGCCAATACCGATCTTTTTTCGCGCGTCTCGGCCACCTGAACCAAGACCATGCGCGGTGTGGCGATGGGCTTGGCACGCAGCGCCGCAGCGGCTGTTTGTGCATCTCGCTGGGCCTCAACAAGCTCTGGGCTGAGCAACTCCAAGCGCACCCAAGTAGAGGCCACACGCACTTCCAAACCGCGCATCTCATCGTCACGCAAGCGCACTTCGTAGTTGCCCGGTTTGTCCTCGTCGGCCGGGCGCGGCAAATCTCTGTCACCGCCCAACAACTCCCCTTTGGGGCCAATGACCTGAAAATACACCAAGTCCGATTCGTCAGCGCGCAACAACTCGCTAGCGGGCTGTGGCAGGTTGAACTGCACCCGCTGGTCCACCCCGACCTTGACCAGCTGCGCCAAGGCTTGCGCGTTGTAAATCAGTGCCCGGTCAAAGGGCTTGTTGGCCAGCCCCTGCGCCACCAACCAAGTCAAAGCCAAACTCACCGGCCACAAGAGCAGCAGCGGCGTGAGCATCCAGTCCAAAATTTCGCCAAACAGCGAGCGCTGCTCGCGTTTGAAGAGGGACCATTGTGGTGATTTCAATTGGGAATTTTTTCCAGGCAGTAACCCAGGCCGCGTACCGTGGCGATGCGGATCGGCCCCTTCTCAATTTTCTTGCGCAGGCGATGAATGTAGACCTCGATCGCGTTGTTGCTGACCTCTTCGCCCCACTCACACAAACGCTCCACCAACTGATCTTTGCTGACCAAACGCCCTGCGCGCTGTAGCAAGACTTCCAGCAAGCCCAACTCGCGGGCTGAGAGCTCCACCATTTTGCCGTCGATTGTGGCTACGCGGCCCGACTGGTCATACAGCAGGGGACCATGTTTGATTTGCGAAGTCGCACCGCCCATGCCGCGGCGCGTCAAAGCGCGCACGCGCGCCTCCAACTCCTGCAAGCTGAAGGGCTTGGCCATGTAATCGTCGGCGCCATAGTCCAGCCCTTTGACGCGCTCTTCCACGCTGTCGGCGGCCGTCAAAATCAACACCGGCAAAGTGGAGCCGCGGGCACGCAATTTCTTCAGCACTTCCAGACCATGCAGTTTGGGCAGGCCCAAATCCAGAATCAACAAATCAAACTCGTTGTTGGTCATCAACGCAGCGTCCGCTTCGCTGCCGCTGGCCACATGGTCTACCGCAGCGCCAGCGCTGCGCAAGCTGCGTAGCAGGCCGTCAGCCAACACCTGGTCGTCTTCAGCTATCAAAATTCGCATGCTGTCTCCTTGTGCTTATTGGGTGCGCTACGGGTTGCGCGCATGGGTAAATTCTAGGGCCTGATGAAATTAAGCCTGCGCGTAGGCCTCCAGGCCCAACAGCACCACAGTCGCCACGTCATGGCCCACCGAGGCTTTGAACTCACTTTCGACCTGTGCCACCGCTGTTTTAAAGGCCTCCAACCACGCCAAACCGTCGGCGGTGAAGACCACATTTTTCGCCCGTGCGTCCTTGCCATCACGCTCGCGCTTGACCAAACCCCAGGCCTCGCATTGGTCGACCAAATCGCCCATGGCCTGTTTGCTCATGCCGGCTGCGAGCGCCAACACCGTCAAACGCGAGCCCTCCAAGGCCAGATGCCGGGTAATGTGAACATGCGCTGCGCTAATTTGGTCGCGCGCCGCCAAGTTCGCCAGCGCCAGGGGCACGCCCGCGTCATGCGCCATCAGGTGCAGCACCCTTTCATCAAATTTGCGCATTGCGTGGCCCAGCAAGCGGCCCAAGTGCACCAGGCGCCAGCGCTCATCCACCTTTGGCAAGGGTGAGGTGTTGGCGGGCGTGCGGGCATTGGGCAAAATCATCGGCTAATAGTAAAGCAAACTGACCAATAAAAGTGTTTACAAGATCCAATAAGCCGTTAAAGTACTGTTCAAGCATCCAGTTAATTGCCGTGGCGCAAAGATGCTATCGATTTAACCCCCTGATTCTTAAGGAGATTTTCATGAGCGACATCAACAGCGAAAAAGGCAAAGCCCTGCAAGCCGCACTGGCCCAACTCGAAAAACAATTTGGCAAAGGCACGATCATGCGCTTGGGCGAAG
>CANGEG010000200.1 GCA_947452725.1 Comamonadaceae bacterium
CTTGCCCAAGGGCACAGACTTGTCGGGCTACAGCCAAGAGCAGCTGGACGCGATTGCGGACGAGATCAACAATCGACCGCGCAAGGGGCTGGGAGTACGATCGCCCTTGACGGTTTCTCGAGAGTTGCTCTTAAATACCCCGCAACATTCCACCCTCATCCATTGAAACCCAGGGTGTTGCACTTCACTTTTGAATCCGCCATCTTATTTTGCAAGATTCAGAAATAACAATTACGCAATATGTTTGCAATGGCTACAACGGCACGACGGGAATAAGTGGCACCAATGGCATAGCAGGAACTAGTGGTCTAACTGCACTAATTTTCATCTCAAATGAAATTCCAGGCGCAAATTGCAAAACAGGTGGAAGCCAAGTGAGTGTTGGATTTGACACTAATCAAGACAAAACGCTAAATTCATTTGAAGTCACATCCACAAATTACATTTGCAACGGAATAAATGGAAGTGACGGGTCCAGTGGCAATTTAGGTGCAAATGGCGCTACAGGACTTAACGGAGCAGCAGGTTCTGCAGGCACTAATGGTGCCGCAGGCGCAACTGGTGCTGTCGGAGCCACAGGTTCTGCAGGCACTAATGGAGCCTTAGGCGCAACTGGTGCTGTCGGAGCCACAGGTTCTGCAGGCACTAATGGTGCCGTAGGCGCAACTGGTGCTGTCGGAGCAACAGGTTCTGCCGGCACTAATGGTGCCGTAGGCGCAACTGGTGCTGTCGGAGCCACAGGTTCTGCAGGCACTAATGGAATTGATGGAAACAACGGCAATAAAGGCGACGCTGGCTTAAATTCATTAGTGTCAGTATCAGTCGAACTTCTAGGCCCTCATTGTTCAAGCGGAGGGATCGTAGCAACTTCAGGACTTGATTTAAATTCAAGTAATTCATTAGACCCATCTGAAGTTACGTCAACTACTTACGTATGCAATGGTGCAAAAGGTGATACTGGAGCACAAGGCGATACTGGAGCACCAGGACCAGCAACTGGACTCGCAGCTTTTGGTTATATTTTTTTCGAAGGAGAAAAAGATTTAATACAAACCGTTGAAATAGGTAAGGCCATAATTTTTAATAGGAATGGTATTTCATTGAATATAGATCATCAAGTTGGCACGTCAGAAATCAGAATCAAGCAAGAGGGTAATTATCTTGTGGGGTATTCAATTTCCGCTGTACAGTCAAATCAGTTTGCGCTGTTTGTGAACTCTAAAGTAATTCCCGGTTCTATTTATGGCTCTGGCGCAGGAACCCAGCAAAATATTGGTCAAGTTATAGTTAAGTTAAGCGAAGGCGATATTGTGACGCTTGTCAATTACCTTTCGACTAAAGCGATCATCTTAGAAAATTTAAGTGGAGGTACAGGAGTAAATGTAGGTGCCGCGATTACCTTGGCGGATTCAAAAGTGAAGTGCAACATCTGAAACCTGTAAGGTCAGCAGATGCAACCCAGTCCATCTCACTATCAACAACTTCAACCTGAAGACCAGGTGACCATCGCCAGTCTCAGAAAACAAAACTTCAGCATCCGAGCCATTGCACGTCAGTTGGATCGCTAGGCCAGCACCGTGCAACGCGAGCTTGTGCGCAACAGCTGTGTCAGCGGCTACGGTAGTACCCAAGCTCAGTGCCGCTCCCTCAGGCCCAGGCGCACAGCAAGACCGGAGATCAAACTGCATTCCGACTTCATTCTGTGCGGCCTTGTTCGAGGATTGGTGCGCAAGCACTGGTCACCACAGCAAATATCCGTGACACTGGCCCGCTTGCATCCCAAAGGCCATGAGCACCGCGTGTCAACCCATTCCATCTAAAACTGCATCTATGCCATGCCCGTGGGCGAGCTTCGCCGCGAATTGATTGCCTGTCTGCACCATGCCCACAACAAGCGTGTGCCGCGCAGCAAAGGACAGGACAGCAGGGGGCAAATTCCCGACATGCTGAGCATCCATGTGCGCTCGCCAGAAATTGAGGATCGCCAGTTCCCATAGCACTGGGAGGGGAATCTCATCAAGGGTGAAGCCAACGCCAATGCGGTGGGCACTTTGGTCGAGCGCACCAGCCGCTTAGTGATGCTGGTCAAACTACCCGAGTTCAAGCCCGCCAGCGTGGCTAACGTGCTGCAGGCCCTCACGGACAAATTGGTGGGAATAGCCGAGCCCATGCGGATGTCAATGACCTACGACCAAGGCCCCCTTAGTGCAAAACGCCTATTTGAGTTTTTTGGTATGCAGTACGATAAAAAAGAATCTCTAAATTTTTAAAAACCAATATGCGCGCTATCAAGAACTTGGCCGGTCATTGTGTACTTTCAATCTCTTCGCTTGCGTATGCGGAGGCAAGGTTGCCTATCAATTCCCATTGACAAGTGCACGCCAGAGCAGAATCAGGCGGCAAAAGATTTTGAAATTTTCAGAAAATAGCCTCCCCTTTGGCCGTTTGAGCCCTTGATGTACAGCCCTGAAATCATGATCTTGATGCGAATCACGGGTGATAACCTGCGCTTCAAGTCGGCCATTGGCACCCCGCTTAGCGAATTGGTGATCTTGGTGGTGGCGCGCGAATGGTCGCAGGATTTTGAGTGGTATGTCATCAACCCATTGCGGTTCAAATGGGCATTAGAGCGTCCACCACGCAAGCTCTTGCTTAAGGACGCAGGCCATAAGATATGAGCGTCGACGAAGAAATTGTCTATGACTTTCCAACCGAATTGCACAAAACCAAGCGTGTGTCTGACTTCATTTTTGCCCGTGCAGAAAACCAGTTTGGCAAACAAGGCGTGATCGATATGACAGCCATTAACGCTTACTACATGCCGTTGGTTATGCAGATGAACATGGCGGAATATGAAGCCCAGAAGGAGGCCAAGCGACCAAAGCGCTTCCCCGCTAACCAGTTGGCTGAGTGATCGCGGAGAAACTTATCTCACCTCCGCCAACCCCTCCCACCGTGTCGTATAGCCTGGCGTTTTGCGTTGTTGTTTCATTTGCCACAAGCGGTGTTCGCCCGCCGTTCCGGCGCTGGCTAGTTTGAGCGCGCCGCGTCCGTAACGTCCGTTCACGCTGTCCAGTGCTTGCATCAATCGGATTCGGTTGGGGTTGTTCGTCAGCTCGTTGGGTTCTAGGTCGAGCGTGAATTGGTGATGCCCCACGGGCTGCAAGCCCATCAGCATGACGCCCGCTTTCGCGTACTTGAAACCACGTTTGTAGATGACGTGCAGAACGGCCAGCGCAGCTTCAGTCAGGTTCGCGCTGTCGTTGCTGGGGCTTTGAAGTGGAAATACGGCGCTCTTTGAATATTGCGCCTCTTTCCTGAACGGGCTGGTGCGAATGAAAGCCAGAACTTGGCCCGCTTGGCTGTTTTGTCGGCGTAGTTTTTCTGCGGCGCGGCATGCAAATTCGGTAATCGCTTCTTCCAGGTCGCGCAGCTCTGTGACCGCGTGGCCAAAGGATCGGGTGCAGGCGATTTGTTGTTTATCGCTGGGCGCTTCGTCAAACGAAATGCAAGGCACTCCATTCAATTCGCGCACGGTTTTTTCAAGTACAACCGACCAACCCGTCTTGGCCGTGGCCGGGTCCATCCGTTGCAGATCCAGCGCGGTGTGAATGCCGCCTTCGCGCAGCTGCGCACCGATCTTGCGGCCCACGCCCCACACGTCGCCCACCTCGGTGGCTTGCAGCAGGTCGGCCAGATCTTGTGGGCTTAGCACGCCTAGGTGGCAGATCTGGCCATGGTGGACGGGGTAGCTGCCCGGTTTCCGTTCCGCGCTCTTGGCGATGGCGTTGGCTAGTTTTGCAAGGGTCTTGGTCGAACCAATGCCAATACAAGTCGGGATGCCGGTCCATTGCAGAATGCGCGCCCTGATCTTGCGGCTGCGTTCCACCAGATCACCGGGAATGCCGGTCACGTCCACGAAGCTCTCGTCAATCGAATAGATTTCTTGGCGATGGCCAAGGCCTGCCGCCAGGCTCATCATACGGTCGGAGATATCGCCGTACAGCTCAAAGTTTGCCGACAGCGCCACAAGTCCAGCTTCGTCTTGCAGGTGCTGAATCTTGAACCAGGGCGCGCCCATCTTGATGCCCAGTGCTTTGGCTTCGTCGCTGCGTGCAATGGCGCAACCGTCGTTATTGCTCAAAATAATGACCGGCAAGCCGCGCAAGTCGGGGCGAAAAATTCGCTCACAACTGTTCTGAATGACCCTAATAATTAGTTAGGCCTAAGTCGTTGAGTTAATTCGTGATTGTTAGATTAACAGTTTTCCACATAATTACCTATCAAGTGATGGCAATCGCTTCGCCTGGGGCTCAGGCCCGGGCAATTGGCATGTCGCTCCATTTGGTTGTGTATTGAGGAGTGAGCCTTTCCTGACGCATGGACCAGTCGCGAGGCGGTCCTGTACCGACTGCACTGCCCACATGAATGGCGCCGCGCCCAAACCGATCGTTGATGGAATCCACTGCGGCCATCAACTTGCTGTGATCTCGGGTTTCAGGTCTATCAAAGTCAAACTCGCCCTGCAATACGTTGTTTGGTATCAAGTCCAATAACATGACCCCGGCTTTTGTGAGTTGAAATCCAGGCTCGTAGATCTGGGTAATCCCCATGACCGCAGCCTTGACCAAGTGCCTTGTATCTGCCGTGGGCCGTCGCAAAGGAATGACAACGCTTTTGGAGAATTTCGGCCCACTTCGGAACGGCGATGTGTGGGCAAAGACCAAGAGCTGACAGGCCAGACCAGATTGCTTCCTCAACTTTGCTGCGGCTAGACTGGTGAACTCACTGATTGCTTCAATCAGTGAGTTGATTTCCGTGATGGGATGCCCGAATGACCTGGTGCAGGCAATCTGCTGCTTTGGCGAGGGTGCTTCCTCCATGTTGATACAGGGTTCACCCTGCAGCTCTCTCACAGTGCGCTCCAGCACAATGCTCCAGCGATCGCGAACCATGGACGTACTCAGTCTGGTCAAATCAAGCACGGTGTGCACGCCGCAATCACGCAACTGCTGCCCGATGCGTCGACCCACACCCCATACTTCACCAACATCGGTGGCCGCCAAGATTGCATCCAGGTCAGACGCGGCAAGGGAGGCCAGATTACAAACTGTTGCCAAGTGATCGGGGTAGCTTCCTGGCTTTCTTTCCGCAGTCTTGGCGATGTGATTGGCCAGTTTGGCCAGTGTCTTGGTGGCTCCAATACCGACGCCACAGGGGATGCCGATCCATTGATTGATCCGATTGCGCACGGCATGCGAGCGCTCGGTCAAATCACCGCCAACACCATCAAGTCCAATGAATGACTCGTCGATGCTATAGATCTCCTGCGTTGGCCCTAGCCCAGCGGCTATGCTCATCATGCGGTCGCTCATATCCCCATATAAAGCGAAGTTGGCAGACAGAGCGACCAGACCGGCTTCGTTCTCCAGATGCCGGATCTCGTGCCAAGGTTGCCCCATTTTGATACCCAAAGCCTTGGCTTCGTTACTGCGCGCTATGGCGCAACCGTCATTATTGGAA
>CANGEG010000201.1 GCA_947452725.1 Comamonadaceae bacterium
AAGCCATGGGAAATTGGCAAGAGCTTTGATCAGTCGGCGCCCATTGGCGCCATCCACAAGGTGGCGCAAACTGGGCATTTCACCCAAGGCGCCATTTGGCTCAAGGTCAATGGGCAAGTCAAACAGAGCGCAAACCTGAATCAAATGCTCTGGTCTGTGGCCGAGCAGATTAGCAAGTTATCCCAAGCGTTTGAATTGTTCCCGGGGGACATCATTTACTCGGGCACGCCTGAAAATGTGGGGCCGGTGGTTCGTGGTGATGTCATCGAAATGCACGTTGATGGCTTGCCCAATTTGAGTGTAAAAATCGTTTAACTCACCCGCACACTTACTGAAATTAGACAGAGTATGAAGTAGCTGTCTCTCAGACAGGTCCTTCATACAGGATCTGCCATTGATTTCCTTCTTTGGCCCAATACAAGCGCAAATTCTGCGGCGATTTTCCGCGTGGAGTGTTGGGATTCGTCACGTTGACTACGATGTAGTCTTGGGTGTCTTTCCAATGCAGGACCGATTGCAGATCGACCTGCCCATTGTTGCCCGCCACCTGTGCGGCGGCGGCAATGTCGGGCCACCAGGCAGACAAGCCTTTGCCATCGCGTTGAAACTGTGGGCTGTACAGTGCTTTTAAGCCTTCCAGGTTCGAGGTTTGGCGGTCACGAATCCATTCATCCAGCGTTTTCTTGAACGCTTCGCGGTCAGGCACTGAGCGGTCTGAAGCAACCCATTCCAGCTTATCTGCAATGAGGACTGGTGTTTTTTCGACATTCTTTAACCGTAGCAATCGGTCCATTTCGGGGTTGGACATGACTACGCAGCCATCGGTGGCCCATGGGGCCCTTGCGTATTGGGCGCTGGGCGTGCCATGCAGCCAAATGCCCGAGCCGGTTTGGCCGCGCATCACATCGATTGCGTTGGGGTAATTCAAGGTCAAGGCACCTGCGCCATAAAGATCGGGCAGGGGTTGACCCTTTAAGTTCTTGTTCACGAAGTACACCCCCAGGGGTGTACGGCCATCGCCTTCGCGCAATTTTCCGGTGCCTTTTTGGCCCACAGAAACATAGGTGTCAAGCAGCAATTCAAGTTGCGGCTTGAGGGGGTCGACGGTTTTATTGGCAAACCAGTACAGACGAGACTTTGAGGCGTCAACTGCAATCACATAGGGATTTTGCGGCGACAAGCTGATGATGTTGCTGGGCACCAAGCCTTTGAGCGTGTTGATCGCAGGGCGATTCAGGCGGCGGTTGGATTCGAGCAGCAGTTCATCGTAACGATCCTGACCGGATGCGGTTTCTTTGCCAGGGAGCTCTTTGGGGTCTATGGGTTGCGCCAGACCTTCGTTTAGCAATTCGGCATACAGCAATTGACCCAGCTGAAAATTTGGAAAATGGGCGATCAAGCGCTGAGTCTGTGTCAATGCAGCTGTGCGTTCGCCTTGTCGAAGCAAAGCATACACGTGCTCCACCATCGCTTCGGCGGTGCTGCCGTGAGGCAGCGGGCTGGAGTTTGCAGAGGTTGGGGCGAAAGCGGCTGCTCCGTCAAACTGCACGCGCCAAGTGTTGGCCACCGGTTTGGCTATGAGGGCCGGGGTGGTCATTGCGCCGTTCAGACGAGGTTGATCGTCGCGCGAATAAAACCAAGCCACAGCCATGGCGCAAACGGTGATTAGCGAAGGGATGGTCCAAAACAGCGGACGCAGCCTTCCCGTGTTGGTATTTGCAGACCCGGGAGTTGTTTGTTCGTAACGAACAGACTTCGATTTCAATTCACTGTCTCTCGGGTAATCATCCAACGACCAGATTGCTTGGCCAATTCGAGGGATTTACGGCTGCTGCCTTTGAAGTTGTCCGACTCGTACATTTGCGAAAAGGTGATTTTCGCTTTACTGCCGTTGATGTCGATTTTAAAGTTACTTAAAGCCACTTGAATTTTCTTTTTGGAGACGATACGTTGTTCGCGTTCGGCTTCCCACTTGGCGCGAGATAAACGGTCTGGCGTTTCAAAATTGCTAGCGTAAGCCGAGAAATACTTTTTAATGTCCTTCTGGCTCCAAGAGCGGGCCCAGTTTTGCACGGCTGATTTGACCGCTTCTTCTTCGGCGCTTTGTTCTTTGTGTTTTTCAGCTGCTTGCTTTGCAACTTCTTTGGCCGCCTCTTTCGCCGCTTCTTTCGCCGCTTCTTTGGAAGCTTCTTTCGCTGCTCTTGCCGCAGCTTCTTTTTCATCTTCGGCGGTCGACTTAGAGGCGACACTGGCAGGTGTGGCGGGTGGCGTGATCGCTGGCGCTGCAATGGTCTGCGAGGGGGCCGTTGCAGGCGTTGAGACAACCGAGCTTCGCTCGATTACTGAGCCGGTCAACTTGTTTGCATCACTGCGTTCATTGGTGAGAGCACCCAAAAGGGTCAACTGAGTGCTGGCCACTTTGACCTTAGGGTCAACCTGCAAGGCGCGGGCATAAGTTTGCCGCACCAATTGCGACTGCACATCACCCAGATTGTGGTGCGCGGCGGCGTAACTGGCATTTGTTTGAATGGCTTTTTCAAACACCGCACGCGCGTCTTCTAGGCGCCCTTTAGAAGCATATAAGACCCCCAAATTGTTGTAAGGCTCAGGCAACTCTGGGTGCACTTCAGTTAACTTGCGAAAGGCTTCAATCGCCCTGTCGTGTTGGCCTTGTTGGGCCAAGATGACGGCTTCTAAGAATTGCAGTTGAACGTCCTTGGGCGCGCCTTGGCGTTCTTGCTGCACTGTTTTGAACGCTTGTTCCAGTTGGCCTGACTGAATAAGTTGTTTGATGGCGTCTGGGCCATTGGCGGCCATGGCCGATTGACACATCCACCATGCCCACAAGCCAGCCATAGCGACTGATTTGGCAATACCCAACCGTTGCGGCGGCTTGGCATTGCAGACCAAAAATAACTCAAAAGGCATAAAAAATATTCAACCACATCCCAGAAGATGCCTATTTTAGCCGCCGCACGCCTTCTTCACGGCCTGTGGTTTGAATCTAACGAGTCAAAACGCAGGAATAAGGCCACGCTTCAAGCGTTGCCGCGCACATGAGTCACGCCGCCGTCCACCACCAGAGTGTGACCGAGCACATAGTCGCCTGAGCGCGCGGCCAAGTAAATCGCTGCCGCCGCCATATCCTCTGGGCCGCCGACTCTCTTAGCTGGCACGCGATCGGCCACGGCGTCGGCATGGTCGCGAGCTTCTTTGTTCATGTCTGAGGCGAACGGGCCGGGGGCAATTGCGTTGACCACAATGCCCTCCTCAATCAAACGTGTGGCCATGCGCCGGGTCAGGTGAATTAGGCCGGCTTTGCTGGCCGCGTAGGAGTAGGTTTCCCAGGGGTTGACCGAGATGCCGTCAATTGAGGCGATGTTGATCACTTTGGCCCGGTGTTGCTTGGCCGCTAGGCGCAGCAGGGGCGCAAAGGTCTGGGTCAAAAAGAAGGGGGCCTTCATGTTCAGGTCCACCACTTTGTCCCAGCCCGACTCGGGGAACTCGTCGAAAGGCGCCCCCCAGGCCGCGCCTGCATTGTTTACCAAAATATCGAGTTGCTTTTCGTGCTGAGAATAAGCCGCCAGTAAAGCCTGTGCGCCTGCTAAGGTGGACACATCCAGTGGCAAAGCCACGCAATGCCCTAGGGCCGACAGCTCCTTAGCAGTCTGCTCGCAAGACTCAGCTTTGCGTGCGGTGATGTAGACGCGTGCACCTTGGCGCAGAAAACCTTCGGCAATCATGCGGCCAATACCGCGTGAGCCCCCTGTGATGATGGCGGTGCGCCCTTGCAAAGAAAAGAGATTTTGGGTGTTCATGGCGTCTCCTGCGGGTGTTAAAAGTTCACCAATCAGTTTGCCGTGAAGTCCCGATCCCAGGGGTCACGCAAGCGTCAAGCGTGTCAGATTCAGAATGTCATGACCGTCGCGGACTTTTTCAGCCGCCGTTGAAGCTTGCCGAGTAGGGCGGCAGTGCCGACCAATCCACCGGCAGGCTAAAGGACATAGCCTCTTCTGTGAATGGATGCGGGAAACCCAGATCACGCGCATGCAGCATCAAGCGCGGGCTCATGGCGCGTACTTCGGGTGGCGCATAAAGCGAGTCTCCCAGCATCGGGTGGCCAATGCTTTGCAAGTGCACCCGCAGCTGATGGGTGCGCCCCGTCACTGGCTCCAGCTCCAGCAGCGTAGCGGTGTCGCTGCTTTGCACAACGCGCCAGCGACTGCGACTGGGCTTGCCTTCGGGGCTGATGATGTGGATCGGGCGGCGCTCCCAGTCCAACAAAATGGGTCCGTCAATCGTATGCCAACCGGCTTCGTCCACGTTTGTGGCTGTAGGCTGACCGTGCACCACGGCCATGTAACGCTTGTGCACCTGCCGCGTTTCAAACAATCGGCTTAAGCGGCGCTGAGCCTCAATGCCGCGCGCCATCAAAATCAAACCTGAGGTGTCTTGGTCCAGACGGTGCACCACCAGGGCTTCGGGATAGTGGTCTTGGACCCGTTTGGACAAACAGTCTTGCTTTTCAGGCCCGCGCCCAGGCACCGAGAGCAAACCGCTCGGCTTGGCCAGCACCAATAAGTGTGCGTCTTCAAAGATAGGGTTCATGCAAGCCCAAGGATAAGCAAAAAAATGAAAGCGAATTGGACGCGCGCTGGCGCATATTCAAGCCGCAGGAGGCAGTTGTTGCTCGGCCTTATCAAGCCAAAGGTTGAGGCTGTCGAGCAACTCGCCGTGGCTGAAGGAGCAGCTCTCTTCGCTAAACAAGGCGCTCGACTCTAGGCGGTCCAACAACTGGTGCCACACCGGAGCAAACTTCGGGGGCAGGGCTTTCAGCAAGTCATCTTGCGAGCGTGCGGCCGCACTGAACGACTGCACGCTTAAAGTGCCGTTGCGCAAATTAACCAAGGCTTGTCGTAACTGGCCTAAAGCCAACGGGTCCCAAGTTGAGTGGCTCACTGGCAGATCCTGTTGTGAATTAGAAGGCCCAAATGGTATCGCACGGATTGGTTCATCCCGCCTCGCGCCAATTGCCTGAGGCTAAATCGTCTAGGCTGTAGGGGCCAATGGTTGTGCGAATCAACCGCAGCGTGGGCAAGCCCACAGCCGCCGTCATACGGCGCACCTGCCGGTTGCGCCCTTCTCGGATGACGAGCTCCAACCACGATGTGGGTTGGCTCTGACGCACTCGGATGGGCGGTGTTCGCTGCCACAGGTGCTCAGGCTCATCCACTGCGCGGGCGCGGGCGGGCAGGGTCATGCCGTCCTTCAGCTCAACGCCTTGGCGCAAGGCGGTAAGCGCGGCCTCGTTGGGGAGACCGTCTACTTGCACCAAATAAGTTTTTTCCATCTTGAAGCGCGGGTCGGCAATTTGCGCCTGCTGCAGGCCGTCATCAGTTAAGAGCAGCAAGCCTTCGCTGTCAGCGTCCAAGCGACCGGCCACATATACGCTGGGCAGGGTGA
>CANGEG010000202.1 GCA_947452725.1 Comamonadaceae bacterium
CCTTTGACCACATGAACAGCCGCCAAGTGGCAGAGATGGGCATTGCCCGCACCTTCCAAAACTTGGCCTTGTTCAAGGGCATGAGCGTGATCGACAACATCATGTCGGGGCGCAACCTGAAGATCAAAAGTAATATTTTGATGCAGGCTCTGCGTATCGGCCCGGCGCAGCGCGAAGAAGAAGCGCACCGCGAGAAGGTCGAACACATCATTGATTTTCTGGAAATCCAGGCCTTTCGCAAAACGCCGGTGGGTCAATTGCCTTACGGCTTGCAAAAGCGCGTCGACTTGGGCCGAGCCTTGGCGATGGAGCCGCAGGTACTGCTGCTGGACGAACCCATGGCCGGTATGAACCTGGAGGAAAAGCAGGACATGTGCCGCTTCATTTTGGATGTGAATGACGAGTTCGGTACCACTGTGGTTTTGATCGAGCACGACATGGGCGTGGTGATGGACATTTCAGATCGTGTCGTGGTGCTGGACTACGGTAAAAAAATTGGCGATGGCTCACCCGAAGAGGTGCGCAACAACGAAGAAGTGATCAGTGCCTATTTGGGCACCTCACACTGAACGCCCGCAGCCCACAAGGATTTTCAAATGGCATTTTTTCTTGAAACATTGCTCGGCGGCCTGATGGCGGGCATGCTGTATTCGCTGGTAGCTTTGGGCTTTGTGCTCATTTTCAAAGCTTCGGGAGTCTTTAACTTCGCGCAGGGCGCCATGGTGCTGTTTGGCGCCCTGTCGATGGCGCGCTTCTCAGAATGGATTCCGCTGTGGACCGGTGTGGACAGCCTTTGGCTGGCCAATATCTTGGCGTTTGCCATGGCCGCGGTGGTCATGTTCGCAGTGGCTTGGGCGGTGGAGTACTTGGTGCTTCGCCATCTGGTGAACCAAGAAGGCGCCACCTTGCTCATGGCCACTTTGGGCATTGCGTATTTCCTTGAGGGGCTGGGCCAAGCGCTGTTTGGCAGCAGCATTTACAAGATTGACATTGGCATGCCCAAAGACCCCGTGTTCATTTTGGAGAGCATGTTTCCCGGCGGCGTGTTGGTGAACAAAGAAGACTTTTACGCCGCCTTGATCGCGGCGGCGTTGGTCACTTTACTGAGCATTTTCTTTCAAAAAACCGCCACCGGCCGGGCCTTGCGTGCGGTGGCCGATGACCACCAAGCGGCGCAGTCCATCGGTATTCCGCTGAACCGCATCTGGATGATCGTTTGGTGCGTGGCGGGCATCGTGGCCTTGGTGGCCGGCATGATTTGGGGCAGCAAATTGGGTGTGCAGTTCTCGTTGGCCACTGTGGCGTTACGCGCCTTGCCGGTGGTGATTTTGGGCGGCTTGACCTCGGTGCCTGGCGCCATCATTGGCGGCTTGATCATCGGCGTGGGCGAAAAACTCTCTGAAGTGTATTTGGGTGGTTTTGTTGGCGGCGGCATTGAAATTTGGTTCGCCTATGTGTTGGCGTTGGGCTTTTTGCTGATTCGTCCGCAAGGCTTGTTTGGCGAAAAAATCATTGACCGCGTGTAAGGAAAAGAAATGTTTTACAGAGAAAACGGTCAATTCAAAACCAGCTACCGCGCGGATCAGCAAATTTTGCCAATCCGCCAAGACCGCGTGGTCATGGCCTTGATGCTGGTGTTCGCTTTCGCGGTGGTGCCCATGCTGGCCTCCGATTACTTCTTTCGCGCCATCTTGATCCCCTTTGTGATCATGTCGCTGGCCGCGCTTGGGGTGAACATTCTGGTCGGTTACTGTGGTCAGATCTCGTTGGGCTCGGGCGCTTTCATGGCGGTGGGCGCTTACGGCGCGTACAACTTTTTTGTGCGCGTTCCGGGTCTGCCCTTGATTCCGGCGTTGGTGCTGGGGGGGTTGTGCGCCACGGCGTTTGGCATCTTGTTTGGCTTGCCCAGCTTGCGCGTCAAAGGTCTTTACCTGGCGGTGGCCACGCTGGCCGCGCAGTTTTTCAGCGACTGGATGTTTTTGCGCATCAAGTGGCTGACCAACGACTCGCCTTCGGGCTCGGTGTCGGTGTCTGAGTTGCAAGTGTTTGGCCTGCCGATTGACAGCGCGCAAAGCAAGTACTGGTTGTGTTTGTCGCTGTTGGTGGTGATTGCTTTGCTGGCCAAAAATTTGGTGCGCAGTGCGGTAGGCCGCGAGTGGATGGCGATTCGCGACATGGACGTGGCGGCTGCGGTGATCGGCATTCGCCCCATGTACGCCAAGCTGAGCGCCTTTGCCGTGAGCTCCTTCATTATTGGTGTGGCCGGCGGCCTGTGGGCCTTTATTTACCTGGGCGCTTGGGAGCCTGCCGCGTTCTCGGTGGACATTTCCTTTCGCTTGTTGTTCATGGTGATCATTGGCGGCCTGGGTTCGATCTTGGGCGGCTTCTTGGGCGCGGCGTTCATCACCTTGCTGCCCATTGCACTGAGTCAGGTGCTGCCTGCGCTGGCCAGCCTGTTGGGTTTTGATATTTCAACCGCAGGTGTCTCACACGCTGAGCTGATGATTTTTGGTGCCTTGATCGTGTGGTTTTTGATTGTGGAGCCGCATGGCTTGGCCAAGCTGTGGTCGATTGCCAAGCAAAAGTTGCGTTTGTGGCCCTTCCCCCATTGAGAGTCCTGTTGTTTTGTAAGTGTGAATTTTTCTAAGGAGACTGACATGAAAATACGTGATTTGATTTTGGCTGTTGCGGCTGTGGCTGCTGCGGCATCGTCGCTGATTGCGACCCCTGTTCAGGCGCAAGCCAAAGAGCAGTTTTTCCCCTTGCTGTCCTACCGCACGGGTCCATATGCACCTAACGGCATTCCATGGGCTAACGGCAAGCAGGATTACCTCAAGCTGATCAATGCGCGCGATGGCGGCATCAACGGAGTCAAGGTGACTTATGAGGAATGTGAAACCGGCTACGCCACAGACCGTGGTGTGGAATGCTACGAGCGCCTGAAAGGTCGTCCTGGCGTGGCTTTGTTTGACCCGCAAGCCACCGGCATCACCTTCGCCCTGACCGAAAAAGCGCCGGCCGATAAAGTGCCTTTGATCACTTTGGGCTACGGCCTGTCGATCGCACAAGATGGTCAAGCCTTCAAATGGAACTTCCCCTTGATGGGCAGTTACTGGACTGGTGCCGACATTTTGGTGCAGTACCTGGGCAAAAAAGAAGGCGGCTTGGATAAACTCAAGGGCAAAAAAATCGCCTTGGTCTACCACGACTCGCCGTTTGGCAAGGAGCCAATTCCTGTCTTGCAAGAACGCGCCAAGATGCACGGTTTTGAGCTGCAGTTGATCCCTGTGACCGCCCCTGGTGTGGAACAAAAATCAGCGTGGCTGCAAGTGCGCCAAAGCCGCCCTGACTACGTCATGCTGTGGGGCTGGGGTGTGATGAACTCCACCGCTTTGAAAGAAGCCCAAGCTACTGGCTACCCGCGCGACAAGATGTACGGCGTGTGGTGGGCTGGTGCTGAGCCGGACGTGAAAGACGTGGGCGAAGGCGCCAAAGGCTACAACGCTTTGGCTTTGAACACCTCGGGCACACAGCCCAAGGTCATTCAAGAGATCTTGAAAAACGTGCACGGCAAGAGCCAAGGCACAGGTCCTAAAGACGAAGTCGGTCAAGTGCTCTACACCCGTGGCGTGATCATTGGCATGCTGGGCGTGGAAGCCGTGCGCCGTGCGCAAGAGCGCTTTGGCAAAGGCAAGGTCATGACCGGCGAGCAAGTGCGTTGGGGCTTGGAGAACCTGAACCTGGATCAAAAGCGTTTGGACGCTATGGGCTTCACCGGCATCATGCAGCCGCTGTCCACATCTTGTGCAGACCACATGGGCTCGACCTCAGCCCGCGTGCAAACCTGGGATGGCAGCAAGTGGAACTTCACTTCGGACTTCATTCAGGCTGACGAGCAAATCTTGAAGCCCATGATCAAGGCTGCTGCCGACAAGTACCTGGCAGACAAAAAGATGAGCCGCCGCGCACCTGCGGATTGCCAGTCTTAATGGTATGAACTTGATGGCTTGCGCTTCATGCGCGAGCCATCAACTGAAAGCGCAGTCTTAGAGACTGGTCTTTCAGTTGATTCAAACAGGCGATCCATGAACGATTCAAACATCATCCTCAACGTCAATGGCATTGAAGTCATTTACAACCATGTGATCTTGGTGCTCAAGGGCGTGTCCCTGCAAGTGCCCGAGCGCGGCATTGTGGCTTTACTGGGCGGCAATGGCGCGGGCAAGACCACCACTTTGCGCGCCATCTCCAACTTGCTGCAAGGCGAGCGCGGGGAGGTTACCAAGGGCAGCATTGAGCTGCGCGGTGAACGCATTGAAAACCTGTCTCCCGCCGATCTGGTGAACCGCGGCGTGGTGCAAGTCATGGAGGGGCGCCACTGCTTTGCCCATCTGAGCATTGAAGAAAACCTGCTGACCGGCAGCTACACCCGAACTGACAAGGGCGAGATCGCGGCCAACTTGGAGAAGGTCTACAACTACTTTCCGCGCTTAAAAACGCGTCGTACCTCGCAAGCGGCCTACACCTCGGGCGGCGAGCAGCAAATGTGCGCCATCGGCCGTGCGCTCATGTCCAACCCCAATATGGTGTTGCTCGACGAGCCTTCCATGGGGCTGGCGCCGCAAATCGTTGAAGAGGTGTTCAACATCGTTAAAGACTTGAACGAGAAAGAACAGGTCACTTTCTTGATCGCCGAACAAAACACCAATATGGCGCTCAAGTACGCCGACTACGGCTACATCATGGAGTCGGGCCGCGTGGTGATGGATGGCGCCGCCGAGGACCTGCGCAGCAACGAAGACGTCAAAGAGTTTTACCTGGGCGTAGGCGGGGGCGAACGCAAGAGTTTCAAAGATGTCAAAAGTTACAAGCGGCGCAAGCGCTGGTTGGCCTGATGCGCTGAATTTCTCCTCCTTTCTTTAAGCAGTACCTCAGAAAGAAATCCATGTCTCAGCACTTTGATGCCTTGGAAACCCGCCCCCCACAAGAGCGCGAAGCCGCTT
The DNA here is from genome assembly GCA_947452725.1 of Comamonadaceae bacterium. Classification (GTDB taxonomy): domain Bacteria; phylum Pseudomonadota; class Gammaproteobacteria; order Burkholderiales; family Burkholderiaceae_C; genus Limnohabitans_A. Next base: position 5,004 of record CANGEG010000202.1, read on the forward strand.
TGATGGCCGCTTTGCCCTTGCAAGTGGCGCACGCCAAAGCCCATGCCCCAGCCTTTGCCGAATTGCTCAAAGACGTGGACGCGGCCAGCGTGAACAACCGCGCCGCTTTGGCCCAGCTGCCGGTGATTCGTAAATACGAACTGCTTGAGCGTCAAAAAGCCGCCCGCCTCGCCGGTGGTTCGGTGTTTGGTGGCTTCAGCGCCTTGGGCTTTGGCAAAGCCATGCCGCGCGTGTTCGCCAGCCCCGGCACGATCTACGAGCCCGAAGGCACGCGAGGCGACTACTGGCGTATGGCGCGAGCCATGTTTGCCGCCGGCTTTCGCGCCGGCGAGTTAATTCACAACAGCTTTAGCTACCACTTCACCCCTGCCGGCTCGATGATGGAAACCGGCGCACACGCGTTGGGCTGCACC
>CANGEG010000203.1 GCA_947452725.1 Comamonadaceae bacterium
GGTACTTGACCTCTTGGTCGGCAATGCCGTGGAACTTGTCGGGCATGGGGCGCAGGCTCTTGGTAAGCATGCGGATGGCGGTGGCGTGGATCGACAACTCGCCGGTGCGGGTTTTGAACAAGTGACCTTCAACGCCCACAATATCGCCCAAGTCCCAGTGCTTGAACAAGGCGTACAGCTCTTCGCCCACATCGTCGCGGGTCACATAGACCTGAAAGCGCCCAGTGCTGTCTTGCAGCGTGGCAAAACTGGCTTTGCCCATGACACGCTTGAGCATCATGCGACCGGCAATTTTGGCAGTGATTTTGGCCACGCCTTCGCCGTTCAGGCTCTCGGGCGCCTTGTCGTTGTGCGCGGCTTGCAGGTTGGCGGCGTGGTCCGTGGGCTTGAAGTCGTTGGGGAAGGCGACGCCCTTACCCTCGGCCTGCGCTTGGCGCATGGCTTTGAGTTTTTCTCGGCGCTCCAAGATGAGTTGGTTTTCGTCTTGGGCAGGTACGTGGGGCGCGGCAACAGGGGTGGCGTCAGACATGGGGCAGGTCAGGTGGGTGGGGCATGCGGGAGGCAGCCCTCACGAAGGGTGGAAAAGTAAATCAAGAAAGGAAGTTAGAACTGCGATTTGGGCGGTATTCGCTTCAATAGTCTATTTTAAGGGCAGTCAACGGTATCATCACGCCAGTTGTGAGGGAGTCTATTTGTTTACACAGATCATCAGCTTGTTGTTGGATGTTGCCGCTGGTTTGGTTGGCGGGGCCTGTTTGTTGCGTTTGATCATGCAGTGGCAGCGCATTACGTTCAACAACCCTATCGGGCGTTTCATTTTTGCGGTCAGCGATTGGCTGGTCATGCCGCTGCGCAAGCGCTTGCCCGCGATCGGGCGTCTGGACACGGCCAGTTTGGCCGGAGCTTGGTTGGCCAAGCTGGCGCAGTTTGTGGTCTTGTGGTTGCTGTCCAGCGGACAAGGCTCTTTGCTGGCGGTGTTGCTTCTGAGCGTAATGGGCCTGGCACAGTTGGTGATCTCCGGCCTGAGTGCTTTGATTTTGATTTATGCGGTGCTCAGTTGGGTGCAACCCGGCTCGATGAACATGGTGTTGATTGAGCGTTTGTGCCAACCCTGGCTGGCGCCGATTCGCCGCGTGCTGCCCATGATCGGCGGGGTAGACCTGTCTAGCTTAGTGCTGCTGCTGTTGCTGCAAATCGCCGGCATGGTCTTGGGTGCCATTCAGATGGGGCTGATGCACTGATTGCCAAAAGATCGAATTTCCAAATGAAAAAAGCGCGGTGTGGTGACACACTGCGCTTTTTTGCGTTTGAGCTTGACTTGGCGATTTAGCTGCTGACCGCATCAGCCGGCTGGCGCTGCAACATGGCCAAAATATGCGCCACTTTGCTTCGCAGTTCGCGGCGGTCGCTGATGAAGTCGATAGCGCCTTTTTGCTGCAAAAACTCAGCGCGCTGAAAGCCTTCGGGCAAGGTGACGCGCACGGTGCTTTCGATCACGCGGGGCCCGGCAAAGCCGATCAAGGCCTTGGGCTCGGCAATCACCACATCGCCCAAGAAGGCGAAGCCTGCGGACACGCCACCCATGGTCGGGTCGGTCAACACACTGATGTAAGGGAGGCCTTTTTTCGCCAAGCGGGTCAGTGCGGCATTGGTCTTGGCCATTTGCATCAAAGACAGCAGACCTTCTTGCATGCGCGCGCCTCCGGTGGCGGTGAAGCACAAGAAAGGCACTTTTTGTTCGATGGCGGCTTCAACGCCTCGCACAAAGCGCTCGCCGACCACCGAGCCCATGCTGCCGCCCATGAAGTCAAATTCAAAACAAGCAGCCACTAAGTTGATGCTATGCACCGAGCCGCCCATGACGACCAAGGCATCAGTCTCGCCGGTGTTGGCCATGGCTTCTTTGATGCGCTCGGGGTATTTGCGGCTGTCCTTGAATTTCAAGGCGTCAACCGGCACCACTTCCTGACCGATTTCGTATCGGCCTTCGCCGTCCAAAAACGCATTCAGACGCGCACGCGCACCAATCCGGTGGTGGTGGCCGCAGTTGGGGCAAACGTTCTGATTTTGCTCCAAATCGGTGTTGTACAGCACCGATTCGCAGCTCGGGCACTTGATCCAGAGGCCTTCAGGCACTTGACGGCGATCAGCCGGGTCGGTGTGCAAAATTTTGGGAGGCAGAAGTTTTTCAAGCCAGCTCATGGTGTTCTCCAACAAAGCAAGCCGCCGGGCGGCTTGCTGGTTTCATACAGGCAAATTATGCGTCCAGCGCGGCGCGGATGCCGCGCAAAAACTCGGCCGTCGCAGGGCCCACATTCTCGCGTGGCTCGTTTTCGATCAATTGAATGATTTTGGTTCCAATCACCACCGCATCAGCGACGCGCCCAATCGTTTGTGCGGTTGCGGCATCGCGAATGCCAAAGCCCACACCCACGGGGATGTGCACATGCTGGCGAATGCGCGGTAGCATGGCTTGGACCGCGTCGGTATCTAGCGTGCCCGAACCTGTCACGCCTTTGAGCGAGACGTAATACACATAGCCGCTGGCCACTTGGGCTACTTGCTGCATGCGCGCATCAGTGCTGGTGGGGGCCAGCAAAAAGATCAGATCCATTTGGTGGGTGCGCAGCTTGGCGGCAAACTCCACGCATTCTTCGGGCGGGTAGTCGACGATCAGCACGCCATCCACACCGGCTTCAGAAGCATCACGGATGAAGCTGTCCGCTCCGTGTTTGAGGTCATAGCGCTCAACTGGGTTGGCGTAGCCCATCAGCACCACGGGGGTGCTGGAGTTGGTCTGGCGAAATTGGCGCACCATCTCCAGCACTTGGATGGTGCCAATGCCACACGCCAGGGCCTTGTCGCCGGCTTTTTGAATCACCGGGCCGTCGGCCGACGGGTCCGAAAACGGCACGCCCAGCTCGATGATGTCGGCGCCGGCGCCCACCATGCTGTGCATCAGCTCGGGCGTCACATCGGCAAACGGGTAACCGGCCGTCACGTAAGGGATCAAGGCTTTGCGGCCTTGGGCCTTGAGGGCGGCCAGAGTGGCATCGATACGGCTCATTTGTACACCTGGATGGTTTGCTCGCCACCTTTGACCGCTTGGCCTTGGCAGCTGGGGCGGCAGAAAAAGTCGGCGTTGGACAGGTCGGCCACAGTGCCAATGTCCTTATCGCCACGGCCCGACAGGTTTACCAAAATGCTTTGATCAGGGCGCATGGTCTTGGCCAGCTTCATCGCGTAGGCCACAGCATGGCTGGACTCGAGCGCAGGGATGATGCCTTCGGTGCGACAAAGGTAATGAAAGGCTTCAAGCGCTTCTTTGTCAGTGATGCCCACGTACTCGGCGCGGCCAATGTCTTTCAAAAACGCATGCTCAGGGCCTACGCCCGGGTAGTCCAGGCCTGCGCTGATGCTGTGTGTTTCGGTGATCTGGCCGTTGTCGTCTTGCAAAATATAAGTGCGGTTGCCGTGCAATACGCCTGGGCTACCCAGCTGCAAGGAGGCCGAGTGTTTGTGCGTGTCCAGGCCCTCGCCTGCGGCTTCGACGCCGATCAGACGGGTGTGCTCGTGGTGGATGTAGGGGTAGAAGATGCCCATGGCATTGCTGCCGCCGCCCACGCAGGCCACCACGGCGTCGGGTTGTTCTTCCGCCATTTTCAAGCTCTTGAACATCTCCGGCATTTGCACCAGGCACTCTTCGCCAATCACGCTTTGAAAGTCGCGCACCATCATAGGGTAGGGATGCGGGCCTGCCACCGTGCCGATGATGTAGAAGGTGTTATCCACGTTGGCCACCCAGTCGCGCATGGCTTCGTTGAGCGCATCTTTAAGGGTTTTGCTGCCGGATTCGACGGGGACCACAGTCGCGCCCAAGAGCTTCATGCGGTAGACATTGGGGCTTTGGCGCTTGACGTCTTCGCTGCCCATGTAAACCACGCACTCTAGGCCGTAACGGGCGCAGATGGTGGCGGTGGCCACACCGTGCTGACCGGCGCCGGTTTCTGCAATCACGCGTGGCTTACCCATGCGCTTGGCGAGCATGGCCTGGCCAATGGTATTGTTGATTTTGTGTGCGCCGGTGTGGTTCAGGTCTTCGCGCTTCAAGAAAATCTGCGCGCCGCCCATTTCACGGCTCATGCGCGCTGCGTGGTATATGGGCGAGGGGCGCCCGACAAAGTGGGCCAGCTCGGACTTGAACTCAGCAATGAATTCAGGGTCGTGCTGATATTTGGCGTAAGCGGCTTTGAGCTCATTGATGGCGTGCGTCAGCGTCTCGCTGACAAAACTGCCGCCATACACGCCAAAGTGGCCTGATGCATCAGGTTGTTGGTATTCGAACATGGTTAAACATTCCGGGCAAAGTGGTTGTCAGCGGCGCGAACCGCTTGAACAAACTGGTGAATCTTATGGGCGTCTTTCAGGCCCTTGTTGCCAGGGCCATCCAATTCCACGCCAGAGCTGACGTCAAGCGCCAGCGACAGACCGCGTGCGCGCAGTTGCGCCAGGCCATCGGTCACGTTTGCAGGCGTGAGTCCACCAGACAAAACGAGGTGAGAGTTGACGCTTGGAGGAAGAAGTGACCAATTGAATGTTTTCCCGCCGCCGCCGTAGCCGTCCACCAGGGTGTCGAGCAATACCGCTTGGGCTTGATTGAATGAATCGGCAAATTTTACCAAGTCAAAGCTGGCTGTGTCGTTTGCGGGAATGCGTGCGGCTTTCAGGTAGGGGCGAGCGCACAAAGCAGCAGCTTGTTGGCACTCTTGCGGCGTCTCGTCGCCGTGAAACTGCAGCCAGGCACCCGGCACGGCATGGGCGGCCTGTTGAATCACTTTTGGCTCGGCATTGACAAACAAAAGTACGGGCGTGACGAACGGCGGCAAGCGCCGGGCCAACTCGCGCGCAGCCTCGATTGACACGGCACGTGGGCTGGGCGGGTACAGCACAAAGCCCACCGCGTCGACGCCAGCGGCCACGGCCGCGTCAATATCTTGCTCGCGGGTAAAACCGCATATTTTGATGCGGGTGCGCTGAGGAGTTTTTTGCAGGTTGGGATTCATGGCAACCAATCGAATGCAGGCGTTGAATCTGGCAGGCCCCATTGGGCCTCGTACACGGGCCCTTTGAAATACAAGCCGTCGGGCGAAAACGTCGGGGCTGCTGCCTTGCGGCTGCGCGCGTTGAGCACCTCGCGCATCCAGTCAGGGCTCTCAAAGCCTTGGCCAATGGTGACCAGGCAGCCCATGATGTTGCGAATCATGTGGTGCAAGAAGGCCGAGCCTTCAAACTCCAGTCGCCAGTAGGGGCCATGCTGGTGAATTTCGATCTGGGTCAGGCGTTTGACGGGCGACAGCGCTTGGCAGCTGCTGGCGCGAAACGAGGTGAAGTCGTGTTCGCCA
>CANGEG010000204.1 GCA_947452725.1 Comamonadaceae bacterium
CGCCCACTTCAATCAACACATGACTGGGGGGAGTGAAGCGGCAAATTTGCCAGCGATCCACCAACTGGTCGTCAGGCAAATCGTTGGCGCGCAAGGCCATTTTCCAAAATGGCGGCGCCATGATGCCCTCCATAAAGCGGGTCGTCACCACTTTGTCGCCATCCACCGTAGTTTTGCAAGGCGTCTCGTCTATCTCTAACTGGCCAATGCTGGTGGAGTGCACATAGGTCTCATGCGTCAGGTCCATCAGGTTGTCGACCATCAAGCGATAGTCGCAAGCGATGTGATACAGACCTCCGCCATAGGCCCAGTTGGGATTGTCAAACCATTCAAACACCGGCATGGCCGCTTCATCGGCCAGCTCCGCATCGCCCGGCCAGACCCAGACAAATCCGTACCGCTCAATAACCGCAAACTTTTTAACAGGTGGAAAGCCCCGCACCCGCTGGCCCGGCATGGCGACGGTTTTGCCGTCGCAGCCCATCTCAAGGCCATGGTAGCCGCACACCAATTTTCCTTCGCACACTTTGCCCAAAGACAATGGCGCGCCGCGATGCGGACAAAAGTCTTGCACCGCAGCCACTTGGTTTTCCGGGCCACGAAAGAAAGCAATGCTTTCATTGCAGACCTTGCGTCCCAAAGGCCTGTCAGTCAGCTCATGCGACTGACAGGCAACGTACCAAGTATTTTTAATGAACATAGAACCCGCTTTCTGACTTAGCTTATGACTTAGTGTTTCAATTTAGGCCTGCACAGCGTGCTCGCGCGAGACGCCCAGCAAACGATCTAACAACGCAGGCTGTGCCTGCAACTCATGCGCCGCGCCGCTGTGTACTACGCGGCCTTGGTCCAGAACCACAGCGCGGTGACTGATCGCCAAAATGGCTTTCGGGTGCTGCTCCACGATGATGGCCGACAGCCCTTCGTCGCGAGTGATGCGGGCAATGGCGCGCAGTAGCTCTTCCACAATGATAGGTGCCAGGCCTTCCAAAGGCTCGTCCAGCAGCAGCAAGCGAGGATTTAGCACCAACGCCCGGCCGACGGCCAGCATTTGCTGCTCGCCACCCGACAGTTGTGTGCCCAAATTGGTTTTGCGCTCCGCCAAGCGGGGAAACATTTCGTAGACACGCTCAGGCGACCAAGGCGGGGCACTGCGGCCAGCGCGCGCGGCGCGGGAAACGGCAGTCAGGTTTTCGTGCACAGTGAGTGATTTGAAAATATTACGCTCTTGCGGCACCCAGCCAATGCCGGCGCCCGCGCGGGCTTGCGAGGGAAGGGTATGCAAAAGCACACCGGCCAACATGATCTGCCCCGCGTGCTGTCGGGTAGCGCCAGCCAGCGTATCCATCAAGGTGGTCTTGCCGGTGCCGTTGCGCCCCAATAGCGCCAGAGTTTCGCCCTCAGCCAAAGAAAAACTCACGCCGTTCAACACCACGGCTTCGCCGTAGCCAGAACTCAAATCGGTTACTTGCAGCAAATCAGACATGGGCCAACTCCTCGCCATGACCAAGGTACACCGATTTGACCTGCGGGTCGTTTGCAATCTCTTGTGGTGTCCCTTCGGTCAGCACCGCGCCGTTGACCAGCACCGTGATGCGGGTAGCGAAATCAAAAACCAAATCCATATCGTGCTCAATCAACAATACCGACACATCGGCAGGCAAAGCTGCAACAGTGTGCAGCAACTCTTCTCGTTCACCCGCTGGCACACCGGCTACCGGTTCGTCCAACAACAAAACCTTGGGCTCACAGGCCAGGGCAATAGCCATCTCCAGCAAGCGACGTTTGCCATAGGCCAGCACCTCGGTTCGTTGGTTCATCACTTCGATCAGGCGAAACAGCGTGAGCAATTCTTCGCACCGCTCGACCACGCGGCGGTTAGTGCCCAAGGGCTGCCACCAACGGTTGCCCAGTCCCTGCTGCTGCGAGACCACCATGGCCAGCGTTTCCAAGGGCGTCATACTGGCAAACAACTGGTTGATCTGAAAGGTGCGCACCAAGCCCTTGTGGACCCGTTGATTGGGCGCCATGTGCGTAATGTCATCACCCAGCAGCGTGATGCGCCCTGAAGTCGGCTCCAGCACGCCAGTCATCAAATTGATCAGCGTGGTTTTGCCAGCGCCGTTGGGGCCAATCAAGGCATGGCGTGCGCCCTGGGCCAAAGACAGGTTCACGTGGCTGGTGGCGGTGATGCCACCGAACTTTTTCACCAAACCTTCGGTTCGTAGAACAATCTTGGCGGGGCTCATTGCGGATGTCATGGGGCTGTTCATTTCGTTGCTCCTTGAACAGCTTTGCCCGAGCCCAACCACTGCCACGGTTTGAGCAAGCGATCGCGCCCCACTAACACCAGCACCACTAAGAACAGGCCGATCCAAAACGTCCAGTACTGCGGTGTGATGCTGGAAATAACGTCGTGCAGCAGCTTAAACACCACCGCACCTAACACGCCGCCATATAGCCAGCCTACCCCGCCAATCACTAACATCATCATTACGTCGGCCGAACGGTCCAAGGCGAACAAATCCAGCGAGGCAAAGCCCGAGGTTTGCGCCAGCAATGCGCCGGCCGCACCGGCCACACCAGCAGCCAAGGTGTAAATGACCGCCAAGCGGCGATGCACCGCAATGCCAATCGCCATCGCTCGCAAGGGGTTGTCGCGCACTGCTTTGAGCGTGGCGCCAAAGGGCGAATGCACCCAGCGCCGCGCCAGTACAAACCACAAGACCAGCACGGTAAGGGAATACCAAGCCGCGGTTTGCCCCGTCAAGTCAAACTCAAAGCGCCCCATCAACGGGCCCATGATGACGCCTTGCAGGCCATCAGAGCCGCCAGTCAACCAGTCAAGCTTATTGGCTAACTCCAGCAAAATTAAAGCCATGCCCAGTGTGACCATCAAGCGGGTCAAGTCCGAGCCGCGCAAGATGGTGAGCGAGCAAACAGCGCCAAGCGAAGTGGCCGCCGCCATGCCAACCAGCAAACCGGTCAAAGGATCGGGCATAACCAACTTGGCAAACAAGGCTGCAGCGTAAGCGCCAAAACCAAAAAAAGCGGCATGACCAAGAGAGACCACCCCCGCGTAACCCAGTACCAAATCGAGCGATAAGGCGAACAAGGCGACGATGGCGATCTCGTTGACAATCAAGGCATGACCAGGCAGCAAAGCTGGTGCGGCAAAGGCCGCCAGCCAGAGCAGCGGTTCCCAGGCCTTGAAGCGCGCGTTGCCCAATAAGCTGTGTTGCATTGCTTCCATCACTTGCCCCCTTTGCGCACAAACAGGCCTTGCGGGCGCCATAACAAAATCACCAACATCAGCGAATACACAATGAAGGCACCTAATTTAGGTACGTAATATTTACCTGCCACATCGGCAATGCCCAGCAGTAAAGCGGCAAGCAAAGGACCGGTGATGGATGAAGTACCGCCCACCGCCACCACGATCAAAAAGTACACCATGAACTTGAGAGGAAAAGTTGGATCCAAGCCCAACACCTCGGCGCCCAGGGCGCCGCCTAAACCGGCCAGGCCCGAGCCAACAGCGAACGTGGCGGCAAACACCAGGTTCACGTTGATGCCCAAGCCCGCGGCAACCCGGGCATCGTCAACACTTGCGCGCAAGCGGCTGCCAAAGCGGGTTTTGGCCAATATGTACTGCAATCCCACGGTGAGCGCAGCGCACACGGCGATGATGAACAAGCGGTAATGGCCCATGCCTAAGGCATAGCTTTCGCCGTCAAACAGCTCTGTTCGCCCACGTAGCCAATCGGGCAACTGCATGATTTGTTGCTGCGAGCCCATGAAGTAATCGGTCGCCGCTACGGCCATGAAGGCCAGGCCGATGGAAAACAACACCTGATCCAAATGAGGTTTTTTGTACATCTGCCGATACAACGTACGTTCCAGCACCGCGCCCAATAAACCGGCACCGGCAAAGGCGATGGGCAGACACCACAAGAAGGGCACGCCATACTGCTGCGTCAACACCACCGTGAGGTAGCCTCCAACCATAGCAAAAGCGCCGTGAGCGAGGTTGATGAAATTCATTAACCCCATCGTTACTGAAAGGCCAACGGCCAAAATAAAGAGCAGCATGCCGTAGGCGATGCCATCGAAAAGAATAGTCAACATGAGGTGCGGCTGAGGTTATCTGGGGCAAGACAAGGTCGTCTTGCTGCTTGCAGGAGCAAGCCCTTTGGCGATGACATCAAACAACGTTTGGTCGACATCGCTCGAAGGCAAGCTCCGACAAAAATGGCTGGCTTACTTGGTCTTGCCTGGATCTTTCACGTCCTTGAGAGTCGCAAACTCCTGGTTGTAGAGCTGACCGTTGATTTTCTCCACCCTTCGGATGTAGATATTGTGTACAACGTCGCGGGTTTGCGCGTCGATGAACATCGGTCCGCGAGGGCTTTCAAACACTTGACCCTTCATTGCGTCCAGTAATGCTTGACCGCCGGCACCCTTGGTAGCTTTAGCAGCTTCGTAAATAACGCGCATGCCGTCATAGCCGCCCACAGCCATGAAGTTGGGGCGAAGGCCGTTGTTGGCTTTTTCAAACGAAGCGACGAATTTTTTGTTCACTGCTGAGTTGTGCGAGGTGGAGTAATGGTGGGAGGTCACTACGCCGTTGGCTGCATCGCCCATGCTGTTCAAGATATCGTCATCGGTGATGTCACCGGTGCCGATCAACTTGATACCGGCCTTGTCCATACCGCGTTCGGCAAACTGCTTCATCAGCGCCGCGCCAGCGCCCGAGGGTACAAATACATAAACCGCGTCGGGCTTCAAGTCACGCACTTTTTGCAAGAACGGTGCGAAGTCGGGGTTGCGCATGGGCACGCGCAAGGTATCGAGAACTTGGCCTCCGTTGAAGATTAGGCGTTCTTTGAAATACTTCTCTGCGTCAATGCCGGGGCCGTAATCGGCCACCAAGGTCACGACCTTCTTTATGCCATTTTTCGGCGCCCAATCGGCAATAGCTACAGCCGCTTGCGGCAATGTGAAGCTGGTGCGAATGATAAAAGGCGAGGCTTCGGTGATGCTTGAGGTGGCTGCGGCCATGACAACCAAAGGCGTTTTGGACTGCGTAGCAATGGGCGCAGTCGCCAAGGCCAAGGGCGTCAGGCCAAAGCCGGCCAGCACGCTGACCTTGTCGTTCACCACCAACTCTTGCGCAATGCGCTTAGTCACATCAGGGGCGCTGGTGTCGTCCTTAACGATCAGCTCCACTTTTTTGCCCGCCACGGTGTCGCCGTTTTGCGCCATGTACAAGCGCGCAGCAGCTTCGATTTGTTTGCCGGTGGAGGCAAAGGGCCCTGTCATGGGCAAGATCAGGCCGATCTTGAAGGTGTCTTGGGCCATGGCGCCGCAGGCACCCG